>JAJDOI010000131.1 GCA_022340245.1 Thiogranum sp. | reverse complement strand
GGTGACGGCGCGCCGGGCGGCACTGTCAGTTTTCACGTGCCTCGTAGATCGCCATGATGCTTTTTAATCGGTCCAGCACTTCTTCAATGTCTGCCGCGTTCAGGCCCGCGAGTTCCGGCACGGGCTTGCCGCTGCTCGCGCCGGCGATGATCTCGCTCACTCTCGTACACCCCAGGTCGCATATGCGATCAAGTTCGGCGTCGATCGAGGCAGTGCGTGTCTGACCGCTGCCCGATCCGAACCAGAACCCAAGATCCTTGGCCAGAAACTCGTCGTATGGCATGTAGTGCGAGCCATCACAGGAGAAGTTCAATGACACTACGCCGTTACACAGATTGAGAGATCCGGCACGCAGGTAAATGGTTTCATCTGCAAAGCGCAGTTCACGCAGTATGGCGAAAATCGCGGCGATTTTGTCAGCCGGAACCACGGCCCTGTCGGGGTATTCCCGCTGCGGATAGGCCAGGCAGATGTCCGGGTCGGTCAGGCTTTCGAAGTCGAGGATGCGGTAACTGTAAGGGTCATCCATCGTCCAGATCGTGGCGCGGCTGCTAGAGAAGTGCAGTTTTCCATGAAAAACCCCATGGCACGACATGAGTTCGACAAGCAGTGCGATGATCTCGTCAACGCGGCTGTCCAGGAGGCTTTCCACTCGGCTCTGGTTGAACAGATTGCTTCGGATGGACGGATCGCCTTTTGCCTGGGTCCAGCGTTTCTCTGCTTCGTGCAGTCTTTCGACGTGGGGCAGTTCGCGCAGGTCATAATCGACCCCCAGGTAGCCGGCGATTTCAGCATCCCGATTACGGATGACCTGCACGGCGGTCAGCGAGGGGCGTCGCTTGTTGCGGCTGATATAGGCGCTGGACAGGCTGAAATCCAGTTCGGCGTCATCGACGCCCTGCATATAGGGGCGCCCGGAGCGGTCCCGCCCGTATTGGTCCGGCTGGGTGCCGTTACGGGTGATGTTCGAGGTGATCTGACGACCTTCAGCGTCCAGGACATACAGGTATTTGCAGTACGGCAGTGAGGGCATGGTCTCTTGCAGAATGCGTTCCAGCGCCTCACGGTCATCCAGCAACCGACGACAGCGTATCGCCAGTTTCGCCGTCTGGGGACGCAGGGTCTCGTTGATCATAGTACGTTGTTGGGTAACCTGGCGCTGCAGTTCCCGGTCCATACCTGTCGGTTTCCAGCTGGATTCCATGTAACAGGAATTATAACCGGAATAATATTTTTATTTCCGGCGAGCCTGTTCGGTGGGATAGTTCTTGTTCCACCAGGCCAACATACCGCCTTTCAGCTGAACAGTATTCACAAAACCCTGTGCCTGAAGCAGACGTACCGCGGGTATGCTTCGATGGGCACTCAGGCAAATGGCAATGATCGGTTGTTGTGCATCAAGCTGCAGGGATGCGATACGAACTTTTAGCTCGTTGATAGGCACACTCACGGCACCGGGTATGTGGCTGCGCCGCCATTCCGCACCACTGCGAACGTCAATAATTTTCAGCGGCCTGTGCCCTGTGAGACGCGCATGAAGCTCGTCGGCGTTGATTTCTGGAACATGACCGAAAGGCAACCACCAGCAACGCTTTTTCAATTGATCAAAAACAGACATTTCAGGCGGCTCAACGAATTGCAATCATTAGTAGAGTGCTGAGATATTAACACTTGCGATATCGAAATAATTCAGATCAGAGTAAAAACTCTTATCATCGGCATGGGCACCTGGCAGACCTTCGACGTGGGCGACGACCCGGAGCTGGTCACAGCGCGCGCCGGGGTCTTGAAGACGTCTTTCGCCATGGGCGGCGGCATGGTCGACTCTTCGCCGATGTACGGCTCCTCTGAGCAGGTGATCGGCGAGTGCCGGGCGATACCTGGAGACGACGCGGGCCTGTTTTCGGCTACCAAGATCTGGACACTCGGGCGATGGTTCAGCATCAGGCAGATGCAACGTTCACAGCGTTTGAGGGACGTGTCGCGCGAAGCCTGATTAACAATCTATAATTGTTGGGACTCCAAACCACCTGATTGAACCCGAGGGGACAGCAATGATGAAACCTGCGCGCAATATTCTCATCCCGTTAGTCATCAGTTTATGCTCCTTCTGGGCGCGCTCAAGGCGAGAAGATGAAAAGTGCGCCAAAGCGGGAATTGCCGCCATCGAAGAGCGTTTGATGTTTGAGTAGACGCGTCAGGGAAAACGGGACGGAGAGATTAGATGATATTTCCTCTGCCCCCGTTTTCCAGGTTCAAACAAACTGCCTGTGGACAAGAGACTCGTGTCGACACCGGATATCCAAACCGTTCTGAAACGTATCCACGAGATTCTGCGACGCCACCCGGGCGATAGCGCCGACTGGCTGGACTCGGTCATCGAGCGTTACCCGGAAGACGAACCCGGCTTCTATCAGGCGCTGAACTCGAAACGCATGTGGGGCGGTGCAGGCTCCATCGCCAACCAGGCCCTGGCAGACAACCCCGGCATGGATAAAACCGTCTGGCATGAGGAAATACGGCAGTTTCGCGAGCTGATGATCGAACTGGGCAACCATTTACGGGAACGAGGCAACGCCTATCCCGATATCTCCAGCTGGCTGCTCGCTTTCAGCAATTGGAACCAGTCCGGGGTCTGATCGGTAACAGGGGATCAATCACATTTTCCGCGGCTCAATGGGGTCAGACGCGATTGGTACACCAGATCTGGCAACCAATCGAGTCCGACCCGCCTAATGACCCTTCGATGGCCTCGGATCACTCCTCGTACTCTGTGCCTGCCTAAGCCGCTTGCGAATTCGTCAGGACGGCTTTCCCTCGTCCCTGCGCTTTCGGCGCCGAGACATCCCTGCCGATCAACATATCGGGGATACGGCTGGAGGCACCATTGTAGAAGCCGCATTCAAGATCAATACTGCTGCCGGCATTTCTGAAGGTGCCGAACAGCATGTCGATCACGGGCAAATCGGCATAGTTGTAGCGATGCAGGCCGCGGCCGTGATGGATGTTGTGGCTTTCCGGACGCTGAATGAAATAACCCAGCCATGTGGGCGTTCTCAGGTTGGCGTGCTGGAACATGGCATTGAAGGTCAGGAACAGGACGGCCACTATGGCTGCCTCGACGGTGACGCCGAGTAGCGGAAAAAACACCAGGCTGCTCCAGGTGGTGAACATGGCGGCGTCGAACGGATGCAGATAATTGGCGCCAAAGGCATCCAGACTTTCGGCACTGTGATGCATCTGGTGGCCGGCACGCCACAACCAGTTCCATTCATGGGCGGCACGATGGTAGCCATAGTGAATGAATTCATAGACCAGGACCGCCACAAGGGCACCGAACACCCCGAGGCCGCTGGCATCCAGCCAGTGAAAATCGCCGAACACCCTGCCCCAGAACGCAGCCACCTCACCGGTGAAGAAAAATATGGCCACGGTGACAAGCAGGCCGCGCACTCGCCAGTGGCGGCTTTTGGTGTATTTGCGTTTCTGGATGACGAAGTCCAGGAACAGGAAGCCCGGTATCAGGGCAAGGGTCAGGTTTTCCAGCAGTTGATACATGTTTGCGCTCTCCTCTGTGGTTAAAACATACCTTTCGGTATGTTTTTAGCGTAGAACGGATTTTCGCAACTGTCAATACCGTTTGGTATGTTTTTTAAATCCAATCATATTATCGTATTACCAACATCTTATTTTCACTCTCTGGTCTTTTCTGGACATTACCTGGCCTTGCACCATACCGTTCAGTATGTTTATATCGCGTTTATGGCCAAGAAAGGCGAAGACACACGCAAGCGCATTCTCGATACCGCGCAGCACCTGATCCTGTCCCACGGCTATGGCGGGATGTCGGTCGATCAGCTCATCCGCCAGCTGGGCATGACGAAGGGCGCGTTTTTTCACCATTTCAAAAGCAAGAACGAACTCGCACGCATCCTGATCCAGCGTTATTCGGACGACGGCGTTGCCCTGTTCAAGAGCGCGCTGGCACGGGCCATGACCTACAGTGATGATCCTCTGCAACAGCTGCTGATCGTGATTCGCCAGTATGAAGAGATTTTCGAAGAGCTCACCGAGCCCTATGACGGTTGTTTGCTGGCGGCCTACGCCTATGAATTCCGGCAGTTCGATGAACAGATCAGGGATGTGGTCAACATCGAATTCAACCTTTCAAGAAAAGAGCTGACGAAACTGCTCAAAGCCGTCGCACGCAAGTACCCGCCTCGCAGAGAGGTCGATTTGCCTTCGCTGGCGGACGGCTTCATGTCGCTGTTCGAAGGCGCGTTCATTCTGGAGAAATCTCTGGGCGAATCCGGGATCACCCACCAGCAACTGAGGCACTACAGAACCTATATCGAATTGCTGTTTGCGCAGGAAGCCTGAAACGGGAGTCGGCACCGCTCAGTCCGTGTCGGATCCAGTGCTCCCATTCCGGTCGGGTTTTTGTATGCGTTGAGGAGCGCTATAACGCGTTCTCAAACCGCCCTGTTCGGGGCATCGCTCTCTCATTCTGCATTGTCCTTCTCGCCGGCGGATGCCTGTTTTGCAGGGTTGAACACAGTAAAGGGACGAAAAGAGGGGACATGACAATGACCGACCGCTACACCAGCAGTTTCCTTCTCACCAGTATCACAGCGATGTAGTAACTGATCGCGGCATAGACCGCGAGCACCGTGATGTGCAGAACCGGCTGGGTCAGTTCGGCGCCGGCCACCAGTGAGCGGGTCAACATCACGGCGTGCGTCAGGGGAAGGAGCTGAACGGCACCCTGTGCGACAGCCGGCAGTGTGCTGATGGGATAAAAGACACCGCACAGGATAAACATGGGCGTTATCACCAGTACGAAATAGTAGTTGAAGAAGTCGTAGTTGGAGGCCAGCGAACTCATGATCATGGCCGGCCCGGCGAAACACAGCCCGATCAGGAAGACCACCGGCAACACCCACAGCGCCTGCCAGCCGGCAACCACGCCAAGCAGTGTCGCAACGGCCAGAATGGCGATACCGCTGAACAGGCTCTTGGTGGCGCACCAGAGCATTTCCCCGGCCAGGATATCGTCGACTTCAAGGGGTGTTGCGAGAATGGCTTCGTAGGTCTTCTGCGGCACCATCCGGGTGAACACCGAATACATACCTTCAAAACTCGCGGTGGTCATCGCTGATGAGGCGATGATGCCGGAAGCCAGGAAGGCAAGATACGGCATGCCGGACATGTCACCCACAAAATGTCCCAGCCCGAAACCCAGCCCCAGCAGGTAGAGCACGGGTTCGCCGAAGTTCATCAACAGGGCGGGCACGAACAGTTTGCGCCAGACCAGGATATTGCGCCGCCATACGGCCAGCGCGCCGGCACGCAGTCGCGGCAGTCGCCACAGGTTCATTGGTCGCGCAGCTCCCGTCCGGTCAGGCGCAGAAACACGTCTTCCAGTCCGGTGGGGCGATGGACGAATTTCAATCCATGCAGACCTTTCAGCGACTCTATCAAAGGCGCTGCGTCCCGGGAGTAACAATACAGACTGGTGTCCATGCGTTCCTGCCGGCAACCCGACGACGCCACCAGCTCCTGCAACGCGGCGCCCTCCTCGCCCCGCACTTCGATGACTTCCGGTTCCACGTGCCGTTCGATCAGCTCCCGTGGCGGACCCTGGGCGAGAATACGTCCGTGATCCATGATGATCAGTTCATCACACAGGCGCTCCGCCTCTTCCATATAGTGCGTCGTCAGCAGCAGGGTTTTGCCACGCGACTTGAGTTCGTTGAGCCGACCCCAGATCACGTGGCGCGCCTGCGGGTCAAGGCCGGTGGTCGGCTCATCCAGCACGATCAGTTCGGGGGCGTTGATCAGTGCGCGTGCGATAGTCAGCCGCCGTTGCATACCGCCCGAAAGGGTTGTGGTCTTCGCCCTGCGCCGATCGCCAAGCGACATGAACGCCAGCAGGGCATCGATACGCGCTTCCACCTGCGCGCGCGGCAGCGCGAAAAAGGAGGCGTAGATGTAAAGATTTTCCTCGACGCTGAAGTCCGGATCCAGGTTGTCGGCCTGCGGCACAATACCCACGCGCCGGCGGACCGCGGAGGCGTGATCCGCGATCGATTGCCCAAACACGGTGAGTGTCCCGCCGCTCAGCGGCGTCAGGCCCATGGCCATGCGCAAGGTAGTGGTCTTGCCGGCACCATTGGGCCCCACAAAGCCGAAACATTTTCCCGGGTAAACATCGAAATCGATACCGTCGACGGCTTTGCGGTCCGCGAACTGCTTGCAGAGGCCGCGCGCGCGGATCGTCGGCGCGTCTGCCGCCATCACTTCGTTTTCCACGGTATCCATAGACCCAGCATTGTAGAATGTAATAGCATGGCGGTTAAAGTTGCTGTGCGACAGGCCCGGCCAATCAGGGGGAAACCACATTTTTCGCCTGCTTACCGTACAAGGCATTGATATAAACACATAGATTTAAAACGCCATGAGCTAGGGCACCTATAACAATGCAAAAGTTCTCTGCCATGCTTTTAGTGGCCGGCCTGATAACTGCCATGCCAGTCACAGCGGATAACCTGCATGACATGTTAACCGCGTCGGGCGTGCGCGCTGAAATCGCCGATCAGGTTGTCGTCAGCCTGATGGGCAGTGACCGCGCCGGCAAGGACGGCCCCATGGCGAAAGTCGGCCCCGACCTTACCCTCACCTATCACGAATACCAGGACTATGCTGCGCGCGGCGGCTACCGTGCTCTCGGAAAGCGTTTCAAACCATCACGTCCCCTCGTTCGCACGGTCGACACAACAGTCGTTGTCGACATGGCGGCCAATGGCGATACTGCCTCGCTGAAACGCGATCTGCTGGCGCTGGGCATGCTCGACATCAAAGTGTTCGGGCGTATGGTTTCCGGGCGCCTGCCGGTCAAGGCCCTGGCATCCGCCGCCGCCCTCGGCAGTCTGCGCCTCGCGCGGCCGGCGGCCGCCATGACCCGGGCGGGATCCGTCACCAGCCAGGGCGACGCCGCAATGCTGGCAGACAGCGCGCGCGGCAGCTTCGGTGTCGACGGCACCGGCATCAAGGTCGGCACACTGTCCGACAGCTACAACTGCCTGGGTGGCGCGGCGGGCGATGTCGCCAGCGGGGACCTGCCTGCGGGGGTGACCGTGTTGCAGGAGGAATCCGGTTGCACCTCCGGTACGGATGAAGGACGCGCCATGATGCAGATCGTCCACGATGTGGCGCCCGGCGCCAGCCAGGCGTTTCACAGCGCCTTCAATGGGCAGGCCGACTTTGCCAACGGCATCATCGACCTGGCAACCGTCGCCAATGCGGATGTCATTAATGACGACGTCATCTATTTTGCCGAGCCCATGTTCCAGGACGGCATCATCGCCCAGGCGATCGACACGGTTAAGGGCATGGGCGTTGCGTATTTTTCCGCAGCGGGGAATGCGGCGCGCGATTCCTACGAAGACACTTTCCGGGATTCGGGTGTCGCCGGCTACTCTACCGGCAGTACCCGTCACGATTTTGATGCCGGCGCCGGCACAGACAGCTGGCAGCAGGTCACCATACCTCCCAATACCCAGGTTGTTTTCGTGTTGCAATGGGATGATCCCTACTTTTCTGTTAGCGGATCACCGGGCGCGGACACGGACATGGACATCATTCTGTACTCGGCGCAGGGGACGGCGCTCGCTGGTGGTACCGCGAACAATATCGGCGCGGATCCGGTCGAGATATTCGGCTACACCACACAACCCGGCGGGCAGGCAAAACAATACCAGATAGCGATCGAGCATTACGCTGGCCCCCTGCCATCAAGGGTCAAGTACGTCTTCTACGGGAACATGACGGTCGATCAATTTGCCACCAACAGCGCCACCTCGTATGGGCACCCGGCGGCCGCGGGCGGACAGGCCGTTGGTGCCGCACGTTACGATGCCACCCCGGCGTTTGGCGTATCCCCCCCGCAACTTGAATATTTTTCCTCCGCAGGCGGTGTCGAAATTCTGTTCGATACAGCGGGCAATCCGCTAAGCGAGTCGCGGCAAAAACCGGAGATCGTCGCCCCCGATGGCGGCGATAACACCTTCTTCGGCAGTGATTACGAAGGTAATGGCCACCCGAACTTCTTCGGCACCTCAGCGGCCACCCCGCACGCCGCGGGGCTCGCTGCGCTGCTGAAGCAACTGGATCCGTCGCTGTCACCCGATGCGCTGTACAACACCCTGCAATCGACCGCCATCGACATGGGTGTAGCCGGAATTGATCCCGACAGTGGCCACGGCCTGGTCCAGGCCGACCTTGCGCTGACCTCGCTTGACGGGGACGCCGACGGCGTACCGAACAGCGCGGATAACTGTCCCGCGGCGGCCAACCCGTTGCAGGAGAACAACGATGCCGACTCACAGGGTGATGTCTGTGACCCGGATGATGACAACGATACACTCAGCGACGTTGACGAAACCAGCCTGTATGGCACTAACCCGTTCCTGTCCGATACAGACAGTGACGGCTTCGACGATCCAGTGGAAGTCGCTGCCGGCAGTGACCCGCTGGATACCGGCAATATCCCCGGCTCGGCCAGTGGCGACATCAACGGAGATGGCAACGTTGATGTCGCTGATCTCCTGAAGGGCTATCAGTTCGTGCTCGGGACAGCGACACCCGGCACCAATGAATTGCTGCGTGGTGACGTCGCGCCGCTGGTGAGCGGCCAACCCGATCCGGACGGGCAGTTCACGGCAGGAGATCTCCTGGTACTCCAGAGAAAGATAGTGGGTGCAGGCACTCCCTGACGCCTGCAAGACGGGAGCCTCGGGAGAGTTGCTCCGCGGCGGAATATGCCTTGTACCCGACGTTCATCACATGCCGCGTTCCGAAATGTTGCATTACCCCCGCACCGGGCGCGAATAACAATCTATAATTGTCGGAACGCTACGACCACCTGATTCAACCTGAGAGGACAGCAACCATGAAAACTATGCGAAATATCCTCATCCCGTTAATCATCGGTTTATCCGCCGGGGCCGCACACGCAGAAGACGGAGCCCTTGCTACGTTCAAGGCCCTCAAGCCGGAAGTCGCCCTCGACCTGGCACAGGCCGCGCTGAAAGCCTGCCGCGACGCCGGCTTCCAGGTCGCCGTGGCGGTGACCGACCGCGCGGGTGTGACCCAGGTGATCCTGCGCGATCAGCTGGCCGGCAGCCATACCCCGGAAACGGCCCGCCGCAAGGCGTGGACCGCTGCAAGCTTCCGGACTGATACCATGACGATGATGAAAGAGACCCAGGCCGGTAAGGAGCAATCCGGGGTGCGCTTTGTCCGCGATGCGTTAATGATCGGCGGCGGTGTTCCGGTGACAGCCGCGGGCAGCATGGTGGGCGCCGTAGGTGTGTCCGGCGCACCGGGTGGCGATCAGGATGAAAAGTGTGCCAAAGCCGGAATTGCCGCCATCGAAGAGCGCTTACTGTTTGAGTAACCGGATCACAGCCGGTTTCCGCGCTACGCAAAATACCATCTCAGACCAGCTTTGGCTGTCTGATACCTGACTGAGGCCTTATGAAAAATTTCCTGTTGTTTTCGTTGATGGTCGGTATCGTTGTCGCACTGATCCTGTGGTGGAGCCCGGAGCTGCGCCATCAGGCCAGCGATCTGCTAAGGGACACGGGCCTGAAATCAACATCGGCAACGTTGTACAAGTGGCAGAACAAACAGGGGATCTGGCAGTACACACAGAACCCGCCGCCGGAAGGCGTGCCGTATAAGAAAGTCGAGGCGCGCTCCGACGTCAATGTATTGCCTTTACCGGAGCAACTGAAACCGGACGATTGAACGTACTCGGGTAAAACGACGGGGCCAAAGGCCGCCGTCATCCTAATTCGGATAGTTGCCCAGCTCTCCCTCTATGAGTTTTTTCAGCCTTTCCCTGCAATCCATCACCTTGCAGCGTCCGGCGTACTTGCAACACAGCTCAAGATCGCGAATCTTGTCATCCTCGACGTCCAGCAGAGAGACCAGCGCGATTTCCTGCTTTTCGCGCTCGGATCTGGCCGCTGACATGAGATCCATCGTATTACACCCTTCGACAAAACGCTTGCGCGCGAAAAAGGCAATTTTGTCGAAGTTATAGTTCCCCAGGCATCCCGGGTTTCGACAGGCCACCATCTTACTCTCCCCTTGCGCTCTACTGATCATTCCGACACCATCACTCTGGCCCGTGAAATACGCTAGGCGCTTTCGAGTAGTAGGTAATTGACCTGCATCAAGCGAACAAAGACTGCTTACGGCGCGCGCCGGCCTGTTGCTGACCTGGCGGCTCAGCTGCTCTCCGGGTAACGCCTTTTCCCTGTTCCTTTTGTGCCTTTTCTCACCCCGGATTGGTTTCGACGACCCCGTCTTTCAGGGCAGCATCATGCCCCGAATGGTGAAAAACAGCATGGCGGCCAGCAGACCGGAAACCGGTACCGTGATGATCCAGGCTGCGATAATTCTGAGCAGTGCCGAGCGCTTTACCAGTTCGGTTCGATACAATTTCGTTAAGGCCTTGCGTTCTTTTTTGCTGAGTGCCGCCGCGGCTTTTTGTCGCTTGAGTTCCTTCAGCATGGCGCCTTTTTCGTCCAGCGCAGCCGCTTCAAACCGGGCGAGAAACGCCTCGACCTCTTCGTGATCCGCGCCCTGGTGTTGATGTTCGATCTCGACAATCATGCGCGCGTAAGAGGCCTTGAGATATTCGCGGAGAAATCCTACCCCGAATACCGCGCCGACTGCGATATGTGTGGAACTGACCGGCAGCCCAAGATGGGTGGCGACAATGACCGTAATCGCGGAACTCAGCGCGATGCAGTACGCGCGCATCTGGTTTAACTCCGTGATCTCGGAACCCACCGTACGGATCAGTTTGGGGCCATAGAGACCGAGACCGATTGCGATCCCCATCGCGCCGATAACCATTATCCACAGGGGTATAGCCGCCTTCTGGGCGATCTGCCCGGATGAAATGGCATCGTTGATCGCCGCCAAAGGGCCGACGGCATTGGCCACATCGTTGGCACCATGGGCAAAGCTGAGCAGCGCGGCGGCAAAAATCAACGGGACGGTGAACATCCGGCTGACATCCTGGTTGGCACTCTCCAGACGATCGCCCGCACGGTTAATCAGCAATCTGGCGATCACATAGACGGCCGCGGCCAGGCCCGCACCGCACGCCAGGGCGGTTCCAATACTCACCGGCCATATCTTCTTGAAGCCTTTCATGACCAGATATGCGCCGAACGCCCAGGCCATGACAGCCACCAGGATCGGCACCATGCGTTTCGCCGCGCCCATGATATCGCTCTGGTAGGTAATGGTGCGTTTAATGAGATAGAGAAACGCCGCGGCAATCACGCCGCCCAGCACCGGTGAAATCACCCAGCTGGCTGCAATCTGTCCCATCCTTGACCAGTTCGCCACGTCCCAGCCGCCGGCGGCGATACCGGCGCCCAGCACACCGCCAACGATGGAATGTGTGGTGGAGACAGGGGCCCCCAGGAGCGTTGCGATATTCAGCCACAAGGCACCTGCCAGCAGCGCGGCGATCATCAGCCAGATGAACACGTCGGCATTACTGATCAGGGCCGGGTCGATAATCCCCTTTTTGATGGTGCCGACCACCTCACCACCGGCAATCAACGCCCCCGCCGCCTCGAACACCGCGGCAATCAGAACGGCACCGGTCAGGGTCAGGGCACGCGCGCCGACAGCGGGGCCGACATTATTGGCCACATCGTTGGCGCCGATGTTCATTGCCATATAGCCGCCGATCATTGCCGCAATAACCAGCAGGTAGCTGGGCTGACCACCCCGCGACGCGGCGAACAGCATAATTGCGACGATGAACAGCAACGCCATACCCAGGCGAAAAAACTCTCCGCGGCCGGACCCGGTCGCGCGCTCTATTTCAGCGATCTTTTCAAGTTCCATTGCCACCTGCCCAGCGAGAAAACACAAGCGTCTGTCGAGGGGTCGGGCCCGCCATGTGCGCCACCCTCCCCCAAACTGTGCGCAAGCCAATTACTGCCTTAACCGATAACCCGTCCTGAACATCCACCACACCACCATCAGGCAGGTGGTTAAAAACATCAGGACAATAGCGAGGCTCAGACCCACGCTGACATCGGAGACTTCGAAAAAGCTCCAGCGGAAACCACTGATCAGGTAGACCACGGGGTTGAACAACGTCACCGTCTGCCAGGCGGGCGGCAGCATACTTACCGAATAGAAACTCCCGCCAAGGAACACCAGCGGCGTGATCACCAGCAGCGGGATAAGCTGCAGTTTTTCGAAATCCTCCGCCCACAAGCCGATAATGAACCCGAACAGGCTGAACGAAACACACGTCAGTATCAGAAAGGCTGTCATCCACACCGGGTGAGCGATATCCAGGGGCACAAAAAATCCTGCAGTCGCAAGGATGATGAGGCCGATGATCAGCGACTTCGTGGCTGCGGCGCCCACGTAACCCAGCAGGATCTCGAAAAACGACACCGGCGCCGACATGACTTCGTATATGGTGCCGGTGAACTTGGGAAAGAAGATGCCGAATGCCGCGTTGGAAATGCTCTGCGTCAGCAACGCCAGCATCATCAGCCCCGGCACGATGAAAGAGCCATACGAGACACCCTCGACCTGGTCGATGCGCCCGCCGATTGCCGAGCCGAAGACCACGAAGTACAACGACGTGGATATCACCGGCGAGGCGAAACTCTGCAACAGCGTTTCCCAGGCGCGCAGCATTTCGTACTTGTATATTACCCTGACGGCACAAGTGTTGATCATTTGCCTTTCACCAGGTTGACGAAGATATCTTCCAGGGAGCTTTGCGTGGTCTTGAAGTCTTTCAGCGCCAGACCGGCCCCGCCGATCGCCTTGAGCAGGTCGGGGATTCCGGTGCGTTGTTGGCGCGGATCGTAAGTGTATATGAGCCGGCAACCGTCCTCCGACAGGGCCAGCGACCAGGCGGTCAGCGCCTCGGGCACCCCGCTGACAGGTTCTTCCAGCTCGACGATCATTTCCTTTTTGCCCAGCTTGTGCATGAGCGCCTGCTTGTCGTCCACCAGTATCAGTCTGCCCTGGTCGATAATGCCCACGCGATCGGCGATCTCCTCGGCCTCTTCGATATAGTGGGTCGTCAGGATGATGGTGACACCCGACTCGCGCAGGCGTCGCACCAGCATCCACATTTCCTTGCGCAGCTCAACGTCGACGCCCGCGGTAGGCTCGTCCAGGAACAGCACTGATGGCTGGTGCGACAAGGCCTTGCCTATCAGCACCCGGCGTTTCATACCGCCCGACAGCGACATGATCTCGCTGTCTTTCTTTGCCCACAGCGACAGGTCTTTGAGCAGCTGTTCGAGGTAGGCCGGATCAGGCTTCTTACCGAACAGGCCGCGGCTGAAACCCAGGGTGTTCCATACCGTCTCGAAGTGCCCCAGCGTGAGCTCCTGCGGTACCAGGCCGATGAGGCTGCGCGTAACGCGATAATCGCTGACGATATCATGGCCGCCGACTGTCACCGAGCCTTCGCTGGCGTTGACAAGGCCGCAAATAATCGAGATGAGCGTGGTCTTGCCGGCGCCGTTGGGACCAAGCAGCGCCAGGATCTCGCCCTGCGCGATGTCCAGACTCACGTCTTTCAGCGCATGGTAGCCATTGGCATAGATCTTGGACAGGTTGGTGACGGAGACTATGGGTGACATGGCCGGGTGTTGGTTGTGAATTCAGTACGTCGCCGGGAGGAAGGGATACTAACACTAACGAGGGCGCCGACAGAAGACGGCCCCCGGTTCGGGCGAGGCGCTGATACTGATCCGGGTCGAAACGGGGAAAAGACAAAGCGGCCTGGCATCATACTCCGCAACCGGCACCGCCCTGGCGGAACCAACCGCGACGGATCGCCGCCACCCTACTTCCCTGTCTTGTGTTCGTCCCCGGCCGGTCTGGCGGAATGCACTTTCCTGTCGAGCACAAACAGCCCCATGTCCCTCTCGAGCTCGTGCATCCGCTGCATGAACTTCACCGCCCACAACACCGTGGCGTCGAGTTCCTGTTGTTCGGCCGAGACTTCCACCTTGTTGAGGAAGTCGGAGAGCTCGGCATAGGCCTGCTTGTGCGCCCGGGAGTCCTTGTGCATCTTGGAACACTTCGCAAAGGTTTTACGCCAGTACCTGATCCATTCGCTCAATTCGCCCATCACCCATCGCCCGTGTCTGTCCTGCATGAAGCATACAGCTTATTGCAGGACAGATTAAGCGGCCCGAATTTAAGGCCCCAGGGCTGGCACCCCGAACGCCGGTGCCTGCAGGCTCTAGTTCTGCCATACCGCATACCCCTGGCGACGCAACCATTCGGCGAGGGCCGCCTCTCTTGCTTCGTCCGTCAGCCCGCTGCCGTCAAATCCGTCCATGAGTTCCAGCGCCAGTTCGACGCCATAGCGCCTGGGGTATTTGCTGCTCCGATAACCGCTCTTGTGCTGTTCGTAACGATCGCCCGGTTCATGGATGGTCAAACCGACATACACGCACGGCATGCCTTCCACGTACGCGGGATTGACCTCGCGGAAGTCTGCCTGCTCCAGGACTTCCGGGTGCAGTGTTATCACGTAGAGGTTGCGGCCCTGTTTTTTGCGCGCGGCCTGTTTCGCCTTCCGCTTCCAGCCTGCAATGCGCGCGTCGCGGCGCAGATCGGCGCCATGCAAATCATCGGGATCACGGCCCATGGCGACCATGATACAGGATATCGCCGCGGCACGACTGCCCCCGGCCGGCGCCCGCTGCGGACCCGAACAGACTGCGGAAAAGCAATTATCCCCAGAAGCGCGAGGCTCCCCGCCCACCACGGTTGACACGTCGGCCTTGTTTTTTACCCGGGCTGAAAGGATTTCCCACCGCACAGGGCTCAGCTACAATCACCGGTGTCGGACCTCGGTCGACAAAACACAACGAGCGGATTGTTTTGCCCCATGAGCCAGAAACATCAGCGTATTTTGCAGGCCATACTCCAGGAACCGGTGAGCGGCAATATTCACTGGCGTGAAGTGGAGGCGCTGTTGCATCACCTGGGCGCCGTGGTTGAGCCCGGCCACGGTGCACGCATGCATGTCGAACTCAACGGTGTGCACGGTACTCTGCACCGCCCCCACCACAGCGGCGTCTGCGAAAAGCACGATATCCGCCATATACGCGAATACCTTATCGAGGCCGGCATAAATCCCTGAATCCGGTCAGGCCACACGATCATCCGTGGGTCTCGGCGAGTGCTCTCGAAGGTACTCGCCGAAGCTGCGGCAGGCATCAACCGAGGTAAACATTCCCACCAGCTTGCCGGCCTTGGTGACAATCGCGGAACCGATGTGACGTTCCGCCATGGTCAGCAGCACGTTATCCAGCGGCTCATCCACACTCACGACATAGGGATCGGCAATGTACAGATCGTTCACATTCAGGTCGCCGGCATCGCCTGATGCCGAGCGCACATGCATGGCTGACGTCATGTCCCTGTCTGTGATTACACCCACCACGCTGTGATTGTCGGTCACCGGCAGATGGCGCACATTATGGTGCCCCATCAGCTGGCTTGCCTCGTCGAACGACGCACCCACGTCAATCGAGTGCGGGAAGGGTGTCATGGCTGTTTTGAGCGTTGGCAGTTTATTCATGAGTCGAAGTCCTCCATATTGACTGGGGTTATTGCCGCGATTGCAGAAAACCAGTTTAACTCGAGCAATTCCAGCGTGCGAATACGCCTTTTTAACCTCCCTGGACAGCATTCAACTATGTGAAATCCGGGTCCTTTGGTCTATGCTTGGTGGGTAGTTTGTACTACGGTTAAACTTATGAATAAACTCAAACAGTGTGCAAGTGATCGTTTTTGCCGGGTTCGCTCCTTCGTGCAGATCGCCGGCGTGATACTTATCCTGGCAATTATCCTGATAATTCTCTGGCAGCGCGGCGTCATCTCGTTCTAGCAGTCGGATTGCGCCGGTCCTTGTCGCCATCTGCCGGATACCGTCGAATTTCCTCATTGCTGTAAAATTAATGAGTGCCGTGGCGGGAAAAATCATCGTTTTTACCGTCAGCGATGATGGCGACAGCCGGCAAACGCGAACCGCGGCGCGACCACCCGCAGGCGGGCCGACAGAGGTTTCCCGGCTAGTTGCCGCCGCCCCCGAGCAACCAAAGCATCTGCAAGGTTAACACCTCTTCGAGTTCCGGCTTGCTGCATTTTTCCAGGTTCTTGACCGGATCACAGGCTTCCGAGCGTTTTTTCCGTTTCATCGCCAACAGGATCTCTTGGCTCCTGTCGACCGCATAGGCCACGGCAGCGGCAACTTCCTCATCGCTGAGCAGGAAGAACCCACCCTTGGGCGGCATCCCGCGGTGCCCGTTAATCGCATGCCCGATCAGCGTATTCAGATCCTGCTTCAGCCGCGGTTCCCAGTCCGCGCCATTACCGAAAACGGGTGCGTGATAAACGCCTTTGCCATGACAGGCGAGACAGGTGTTGGTAAACACGGCTTCGCCCAGCTGCAGATCGTAGACCGGTGCAGCGGGCTCGTCGGGCGATACTTGCGATCCGTTCTCGCGAGCGGCTGTTAACGGCGTTTCATTGTTCGGCGCGCCCTCGCCGGGCTGTGCGGATCCGCTGGCGCCATCAAGGGCTGCGGCCTGCAAGGCGCTGTTGCGGTCACCGCAGACAGCGAGCAGCAGTGCCAGGGTAATAATCATCCATGCGCTTTTCATCCAGAGGTACTCGCTGCGTCGACAGGCTGCCGGTATGAGGATTAGCGGGCGCAATAGTAGCACAGGCGGCGGTATTGACCGGGTCCTGCGCGGAACGCTGAACTTTAGTCAAGCGGCCGCGGGAACCCGTGTACCGTATGGCAATATCGGACCCTCGTCAGGCGTGCCGAGCACCCAGCCATTCAGCCTCTTGCACGGGCTCCGGGATAGACTGCACACTCTCCCTGTTGTAAAATACCAACAATCATTCATCCGCGTCAGGCGAAAATATTTAACCTTTTCCATGCGGCTTATGAGCATCCAAACGCTGCCCACACCAATATGTTGTATTATTGCACCCGCCTGTTGTCTTTTTAGCACAATATGTTGTGTTTATGGTTTTTCTTTTTATTTCCTTGACTTATAGTACATATATCCACTATTTTTGAGCTTTACGAAGAGCCACCGAAACGCTCTCCGGATGGCACCCGGCAACTGGTAACCAGTTGTAACCAGATATCTGTCGAAGGAGACAATCGATGTCACAGTCAGCGGGACTGGTCATGCACATTCACAACCAGCTTAACGCCAACACGCGGCGCGAACTCGAAACGTCCATCATGCACCGTCCGGGAATCACCTCTGCCCAATTCAGTGACAAGCGGCCGCACTTTATGGTGATCGAATACGACCCCCAGCAGATCAACAGTTTTGAAATCATGCACGAGGTGAACGGCAGCTATTTGCACGCCGCGAGGGTCAGCTAGACAGTCTCTCCGACAAACAACAACCAGCGCTTCACGCCTCAGCCACCTTCAGGGTGGCTATTTTTTTGTTCGGCCGCGGAGCAATGTTCAAAAAACCGACTGCGCATCTATAATCGCCGTTTTCGCTGCGACAGCGTATGACGACTGCGTATTCCAAAGACCCTCAGGTCGACCGCACGTTGCGCCATTCGGTGCGTGACGCGGTGGCGTATTCAGTCATGTCCGGTGGCGGCGAGACCTATTTTTCAGCGTTCGCACTGTTCCTCAGGGCGAGTGCGCCGCAGATCGGCCTGCTTGCCACCCTGCCGGCGCTGCTCGGCTCGCTGGCACAGTTGCTGGCAGTCTGGCTCGGCGCCAGGCTGCCGCGTCGCCTGCCCGTCATCCTCGCCGGCGCTTCACTGCAGGCCATGGCATTACTACCCCTGGTCATTCTGCCGCTGAGCTGGCCCGAACACGCCGTGCCTGTCCTCATAGGCTGCGTCACGCTTTACTACGCGGGCGGCAACCTCGCCACGCCGTTGTGGATCAGTCTGATGGGCGACCTGGTGCCGGAACGTAAACGCGGCCGCTATTTCGGCAGTCGCACCCGACTGGCCACGATAACAGCGTTTGTATCGCTGGCGGCCGGCGGCCTGATACTGGATCGGTTCGACGCCGCCGGCTGGACTGTTTTCGGCTTCCTCAGCATATTCCTGGCATCGGCGGTCGCCCGGGGAGTCTCCGTCTATCACCTTTTCCGCATGCACGAACCGGTATCGGCCGAGTCCGGGGCGGCAGCGCCCGCACAACGCATTTCCTGGCGACTGCTGCGCCAGTCGCACGCCTGGCGCTTCACCCTGTTCCTGGCGGCCATGCAGGGTGGCGTAGCGGTCGCAGCGCCCTTCTTCTCGGTATACATGCTGCGCGATCTACAGTTCAGCTACCTGCAGTTCATGGCCAATACCGCTATGGCGGTGCTGGTGCAGTTTCTCACGCTTAACACCTGGGGACGTATCAGTGACGTCTTCGGTAACCGTCTGATCCTGGTCACCGCAGGCAGCGTGATTCCCGCCCTGCCGCTGCTATGGCTGGTATCCGCCAACTTCTGGTATCTGCTCGGTGTCCAGGTCGTGTCGGGTTTTGCCTGGGCAGGCTTCAGTCTCAGCGCGGGAAACTTTCTTTACGACCTGGTTCCTGCCCATCGCCGCGCCCGATATATGGCGCTGCACAACGTGTTCGTGGCGGCGCTGGTGTTTGGCGGCGGTATGTTCGGCGCACTGCTGTCACGCACGCTCCCCGCCCAACTGGAGCTTCCCGGACACCCTGTGGCCTGGGGCAGCGTATTTCTGGGCGTGTTCGCCGTGTCCTCCGCGCTGCGCGCCCTGGTTGCACTGGCATTTCTGCCACGCCTCGAGGAGGTGCGTAAAACCCGCCGTTCGATGTCGCCGCGCCAGCTGGTGTTCCGGGTGACGCGGTTCAACGCCTTCCTGGGGCTGGTCTACGAAGCGGTGGCGTTTTTCCGGCGCAAATGAAGCGCCGCCTCCCGGCCGCGGACCGCGGCTTTTAATTATTTCACCGGAACGCCGATAGAAGTTGAAATCTCACGTTTTTCTGTTTTCAACTGGCCTGTTCGGTTAATCACCGTGTTGCGAATCGTGGTAATGAACACAAAGGGTGGCTGCGGAAAAACCACAGTCGCCACCAACCTCGCCAGCTACTGCGTCTCGCAGGGCTACGCGACGGCGCTGTTCGACTACGACGCCCAGGGTTCGAGCAGCCACTGGTCCAGCGCGCGCCCACAGACCGCCCCGGCGATCCGTGGCGTCGAAGCCCATAAACCGCCCCCAGCCGGGGTGACCCGCACCTGGCAGCTCCGCGTGCCCGAAGAGACTCGCTACCTCATCACGGACACCCCCGCAGGGCATACCGGCATCGACCTCGCGGACCGGGTCGGCGAGTCTGACATTATTCTGATTCCGGTGCTGCCATCAGCCATCGATATACATTCCACCGCCAACTTCATCCGCGATCTGCTGCTGGTGGGTAAGGCCCGTGCCCAAAACAAACAGATCGCCATCATCGCCAACCGCACGCGCGTGCGTACCAAATCGCTGGAGACCCTCGAGCGCTTCCTGAGAAACCTGGATATACCGGTTATCGCCCATGTTCGGGATACGCAGAACTACGTGCGTGCAGCCGCGCTGGGGCTGGGGGTGTGTGAACTGGCCGAGCCCGCGGCGCAGAAAGACAAGGATCCATGGGCGAACATTTTGCGGTGGCTGCAAGGCTGCAGCGCGCAAAACACTATCGCTGCCATGAATCAGCCTGCACCATTATCCCGTTGGGTTCCAGTTCGTTAATCATCTGCTCCCAGAGCCCCTTGTTACCCGCGCCAAACACCACCTTGGGATCCCCCTCGACGAGGTGCCAGCTACCGCGTGCAATTTCCCCCGCGAGCTGACCGGTTGTCCAGCCGGCATAGCCGAGATAGAAATGCAGTTCATCGGCAGGAGTCCGGGCGGCAAGCAGCTTTTCGAATACGCGGCGACTGTCACTGAAGTAGATGTCGTCTGTCACCTGCCGGGCCGGCGCGACAGCATCGGCGGTGTGAACCAGCATAACCACCTTGTGCACACCCATGGGCCCCCCGAAGAACAAGGGATACTGGTCGGCCTGCGCGCCATCGATGTCGGAAACAACGTCGGACAGGCGCCAGTCAGACAGCCGGTTCAGAATCAGCCCCTTGCTGCCGGTAATGTCGTGTTGCAGCAGCAGGATAACGGATTGCCCGAAAAACGGATCCCGCAGTTCGCGCGCGGCCACCAGCAGCATGCCCGGTGCCGGTTCTGTATCCCAGGACTCGGAAGTGAATCGCGCTGTGGGGGTGGGATTGGCCGGTTCCGCCAAGGCGACGCGGTAACCCGCAAACATCAGGGTTCCCAGACAGACAATCAGCAATGCCGGCAATAGCCGCATGACCCGGACCCTGGTGGCTGAACAAAACCGGAATACGATTGTAAAGTATAGCCCATCAGAAGTTGCCGGCGCCGGGCGCAAACCGAAATGCTCCGGCGCCGCTGCACCACCCGGGATGTAACGGTCATGGCCGCGCCCATGCTCCAGTCGCTCTGAACCAGCGCAGTCGTTTGTTCCCAGGCCCGAGAGGCTCCTAGGGGTCCTGTGATTTTCGCACCAGCCTGAACAGCTGACCGTCGTTGCCCAGGTAACAGGTGTACTGCAGAACTTCCTCGCCACCCGCGGTTCCCAGCACGACAATTTTCAACCCGTCGACATAAGGGCCGTCTTTGGTGTGGCGCACCTTACCGGTCTTCAACACGCGCACGTATTGCCGTTGGCTTGCAGCTTCCAGCACCGCCTTGCGGCAGGTGTCTTTGACTTTCCATGCCTCGGCGAAAAATGTCCTCTCCCACCATTCATCGACGGCCGGGAC
>JAJDOI010000228.1 GCA_022340245.1 Thiogranum sp. | reverse complement strand
GCCCGAGGCATTCACCGCAAAGGTCCGCTTTACCCCCGTTTCTGGGCATTTAACAGGCGAAATGTGGGCGCTTGAAACAGGCATTTTGGTGTTTGAACGTCCGCTTTGGAGCAAGAAGGCGAAATGTCTGAAAAGGGTCGTGAACAGCCTGTTAGAGAACTCTCATATAAGAGTTTCCTGTAATACCGCTTTCGACCACTAACCTGCCGTTCCCAATGGCGAGCAACCCGCCAGCCTGGTACGTCAGCGTAAGGGGAAGTTCGGCCATAGTCAGTCACTCGTCAAGCGCCAGCGAACGTCCGGTTGATATTTGATATGCGGCCATCTGACTTGGGACTTGGCGACACCCATCGGATGAATAGCACAACAGGAGCAAACAGCCCGTGGACGGCTTTTATTGGCATGATAAAAGGTCGTCCTGCAACCGGCACGGCGGCGGGTCCGCTCCGGACGCCGCCGCCGTGTGGCGGTTATTCAACAGCAGCCGCGCGCTTCAGCGGCTTCAGTCGCAACCATCGTCCTCGAAAAAGCCGTTTCCCGTGCTGTTCTTCTCAGCCTGACCCTGCTCGTTCTCGCCCGTAACGACCGTGTGGACAAACATCATGTGGTCGACCCGGTCAAACTGCTGGTCCATGGCACGTTTGACGTCGCGGTCCGAGAGGCCGTCATAGATATGCACCTGGCCACGCTCCTCGGTCCGTAACTGTGCAGGCTGTGGGTCAAACAGGCGCCTGAGCTGTGCCCGGTGGACCGCGTCGTCCGCCACGCCGACTAACGGGAACACGGCGAGGCCTGCTGTCGTCAACGCAGCAATCTTCAAGTATGTTCCAATCGCATTTCCTGGCATGATTCTGCCCTCCCTACTGGCTTCTTCAGGCAAATCCTGTCACGGTTCCACTCACACCGGACTCACAGGAGGACATACAGCCGTGCAGAAAGCCACGGCATAGCGCTTTCCCCAGCCTTTCAGAGGGGCGGAACCTGGTGATTGGCAGTCAAGTCGCGAAACAGCGACTGTGTCCTCGCGGACGGCATGATGCCGAGGGTGGTGCCAAGGATCTGACGGCAGCGACGGTAGGTGGCAACAGCTTGGGCGGACTCCCCCTGGCAGGCGTAGCAGCGCATCAAGCGCCGATAGCATGGTTCATCCAATGGGTCGATTTCCAGCGCCCGCTGGTAACGGCTTATGGCGGCATCCCAGTCCGACTGCTGCTGATAGTGGTCGCCCAAACGATGGACGCAACGCTGGAATTTGCTTTGCAGACGGGCGGCCATCGCAGCGGCCCACGATTGCTGGCCATCGGCACCCAGAAACATCCCGTGATATAGCGACAGGATCTTCTCTGTGCGGATGACATCGGCGTCGGTGAATTCCGCGGTTGCCGTGCAGAGTCGTCCCGCCAGCCGTTCGAAGGTCCAGACGTCGACCCAGCAGTGGCGTTTATCCAGTGACACATGCCGATCGTGCACGCGTATCGCCTCATCGAGGCCCAGCAGCCTGCGCAGGCGCATCAAGGTGGTTTCCAGGTTGTGCAGCGCCGCGTCGCCGTCGGCATCCGGCCACAGTACCTCGGCCAATTGCGTCTGCGCGACGTCGCGTCCGCCCAGGGCGATAAGCGCCTTGAAAGTATCGAGCACCTTACCGCGGGCACGTGCCGGAAACTCCAGTGGCGCATCGTCCCTGACTAAGCTGAAGCGGCCCAGCGTGTATACCTTGAGCGGCCAAGGCCAGGACTCAAGGAGCATTCCCGCTTCGTCGGGAATGACGTTGAGTTTCCTGATGGCAAAGCGGACATAGTCAACCTCAATCCCGTGTTCCAGGGCCCTGACAAACAGTGGCCGCAGCGCCGAAGGCGTCCAGGTGCTCGCCACCAGCTGTTGCTGCGCAGCCAGTTTCAGAGCTTGTCGCAGGGATTCGTTAGCTTCCTCCTCCCTGCCTTCGGCGGCCGCCAGCTCACTCCTGGCCAGTAGGCAGAGAAAGACAACGGGGTATGCGTTTGCCTCCCAGCTGCGCTTCAACGTCTCCTCAAGGAGCGTTGCGGCCTGTCCGTGTTTTCCCGACCCGGCATAGGTGCGGGCCAGCATTGCTGCGGTATACAGTTCATAATTCAGGAACCCGCCTCTGGCTGTAAACGCGACTGCCAGCTTTGCGTGCTCATGTGCCCTGGCGACATCGTTGAATGCCAGGTAGTGCCAGGCTGCCATATGGTGAAAGGTGGCTGTGTCCAATGTACGCCGCTCATCGAGGCGCACGCGCATCGCTTCCAGGTAGCCATCGGCGAGTGTGCGGTCTTCCAGCAGAATCGCCGCACACAATGCCTGCATAATGGTAAGAATGTCCCAGGCATGCACGCCGAACTCTTCGGCGATGCGCAGGCCTCTTTCTGCGTAATCAAGCGTGTCCTGAAAGGCCCCCACCACCCAGGAGTAACCGGCAGACATATAACCCCAGGTTGTCTGCACCAGCGGTGGCGCATCCGGTTGTTCGGCAATGGGGCGCAGAGTATCGAAGACCAGACCGGCGCGGTTCAGATAGCCGACAAACCAAGTGTAGTACATCAACAGGGTTGGACCGATGCTGAACCGCAGGGACGTGTCTTCGTCTGTCATCACCAGAGTGTTGACCCGCTCAGCCCTGCCCTTGAGGGATGGGTCCTGCGGGCGACGGAACAGCAGGGCCGAGAACACCGCGCAGATGAAGTGCCGCGCGGCCCGATCTGATAGCCGGTTGGCGACCCCGTCATCCAACTCCTGAATTTCATCCAGCCACTCATCGAGCAACGCGAGATCGCGCCATTCGTAGATGCATGATTCCACGAGCCGGCACCAGCTCATAATCTGGCCTTCCAGATCGTCATGTTGTTTCATTAATGCGTAGGCCCTAGCAAGCGACTGCCGTGCCGCAGCCGGCGCAGTGGATAACCGGCACTTGCCGTGCCAGTACCAGAGCCAGGGTGCATTGTTGCGCAGGGACTCCGGACAGGCATCGATCCACTGAAAGACCGAGCGTGCGCGACCCTGCTTCACCAGTTCGCTGGCATATTCCAGCACAATCGGCAGGCCGTTCTCCCAATCGCCCGCTTCGACAAGCAGAGCTGCGGCCGCGGCGTACTCACCGTGGTCCTGTAGCAGTTGTGCAGCCCGACGTCTCAGGGCTATCAGCTCCGCGGCAGTACTGGTTTGTTCCAGCTGCGTCAGCAGGAAGGCGCGGAACAAGGGATGATACTCGTACTCGGTGGCAATACTGGTGTGTCGGGTCGTAAAATAATTTCTGCGCGCCAGGTCCTCGAGCATTGCGCCCGCTTCCTGCATGCCGGTGAGCGCCTGAGCGGTTTCGGCATCCGCCCTCGGCAACAGTGCGGTCAGCATCAGCAACTGGCGCGTGCGTGGGTCGGTACAGCGGAAGACCTCTCTGGCAAAGTAGTCGAATACCACTGCTGGGTCGCTCCGGCGATCCACGGATTCGACGCTGGCAGTGCTATCGACCTGCTCGAGCAGCAGGATAAACCCCGCCGCCCAACCGTGGGCCTGCCTGTGCAACCGCTTAAAGGTCTCGCGGTTGCCGGATTTACCGCGGAGTCGCCCGATCTTGACAGCTTCATTTTCAGTCAGCCGCAACTCGGCGGCGTCGATGCCGACCAGGTCGCCGGAGACTTCCAGGTGCGCTAGAGGTGGCGGTGGTTGAGCACGACTGATAATCATGACCGTGATACCAGGCGGAACTTCGGACAACCCGTACACTACAACCTGGTGCAGTAGTGTTTCATCGCCCGCATCCTGGTAGTTGTCGAAGGCGACAACGAACGGCCGTTTGATGGGGCTGTAGAATTCGCGGAAAAAGTTGCGGCTGAACGCCGGCAAGCCAGCGAGATACTCGGAGGTAAACAGCGGCAAAGAGGTAGGACTTTCCGGTGTAAGTTTCCTGGCAGCCAGTCCCAGGTAATAGAAAAAAGACGCTATATCTGTATCGCTTTCGTTGACCCGGTACCACAGGTACGGGACTTTACGTATGTGCAAATAGCTAGCAACCAGCGTGGTCTTACCCGAGCCCGCCGGTGCCGACAGCCACACCGCAGGGGACTGGCGCGCCTTGTCGAGCAGCGTAAATAAGCGTCTGCGGGAATAAATGCCGGATAAGTGTGGCGCACTGAGTTTTGCTGGCGCGGGAATCGACATCCATGATCTCCACTGTACTCGTGTGTTGGGTCGTCAGGCTCGCAGCGCCTTACTTGAACACCGTCTGTTATCACAATGTAGTTCACCAGGCGCTCAGCGCAAGCGATAGAGAGAACATACCGATCTATGCTCCAAAGACCTCGAGCGAAACGGCTGACATAAGAACGTTGATAGCCGTATGTGTATGTCCACTTTCCGCATATCTTCTGCCGTCCCGATATGGCCGCATGAATGACACAACTGGGTCGACTGCTGCCTGTTAGAGAAATCGAATATTAGGGAAACATGTAAGACCGGTTCCGGTCACAAACCGGCCGTCCCCGCTAGCGAGCCACCATTCTCCGCTACACACTCGGGTACGGCAGAGTACGGCCAGAACACGACAGTCAATAATCTAAATATTGGGAAAATACCGACATTGAACGCTTCAATAACCGGCGCGAGGCGCGGGCGTCCGGTGCGCGGCTTTTGCGCCGCTACGTACTGGGCTGTGGGCCCGGGTCGATA
>JAJDOI010000223.1 GCA_022340245.1 Thiogranum sp. | reverse complement strand
GTGTGAATCCTCGTCGTCGCCGATCGGGGTTTCCATGGAGATGGGTTCCTTGGCGATCTTCAGGACCTTGCGCACCTTGTCTTCCGGCATATCCATGCGTTCCGCCAGTTCTTCCGGTGTGGGCTCGCGTCCCATTTCCTGCAGCATTTGCCGGGAGATACGGTTCAGCTTGTTGATGGTCTCGATCATGTGCACCGGAATACGGATGGTGCGGGCCTGGTCGGCGATCGAACGGGTGATCGCCTGGCGGATCCACCAGGTAGCATACGTCGAGAACTTGTAGCCGCGGCGGTATTCGAACTTGTCCACGGCTTTCATCAGGCCAATGTTGCCTTCCTGGATGAGGTCGAGGAACTGCAGGCCGCGATTGGTGTATTTCTTGGCGATGGAAATCACCAGGCGCAGGTTGGCCTCCACCATTTCCTTCTTGGCGCGGCGTGCCTTGGCTTCGCCGATCGACATGCGTCGGTTGATGTCCTTGATCTGGCTGATCGTCAGGTTGGCGGCGTTCTGGATATTCACCAGCTTGTTCTGGGCGCGCAGGATTTCATCCTTGTGCTGTTCCAGTACCGGCGAGTATTTGTGTCCACCCTTGATCTGGCTGTCCAGCCACTTCAGATCGGTTTCGTTGTCGGGGAACGAGGTGATGAAATCCCGGCGCGGCATCAGCGCACGGTGCACGCAAATGTTCATGATCACGCGCTCGTGACCGCGAATGCGCTCGACGGTCTGGCGCAGGTTGTCCGACAGCAGCTCGACCATGCGCGGTGCCAGCTTCAGGCACATCAGGTGATCGACAATCTGGGTACGCAGCTTCTCGAGACGGGCTTCGTTTTTGCTCTTGCCATTCAGCGTGGCGAGCATCTTGTCGTGCAGCTTGCCCAGTTCGCTGAAGAAAAGGCGGGTTTCTTCCGGGTCGGGCCCGGTGTCGACCGGCGCCGCATCGTCATCGTCGTCATCGTCGTCGTCTTTGTCTTTGTCTTTGTCTTCCTTTTCGGCGCGATCCGCCGCCTGCTGCGCAGGCGAGGGAATAGGCTCATCGGCGGCATTCGGATCGATAAAGCCGCTGAACAGGTCCGCCAGCCGCGATTCGCCTTCTTCTACCCTGGCATATTCCTGGAGCAGCACCTCGCTTGTCGCCGGGTAACTGGCGAGCGCCGAGAACACCTGCGCCAGGCCGTCCTCGATACGCTTGGCGATCTCGATTTCGCCCTCGCGGGTTAGCAGTTCGACGGTGCCCATTTCACGCATGTACATGCGCACCGGGTCGGTGGTGCGGCCAAATTCGCTGTCGACGGTTGCCAGCGCCGCTGCCGCTTCTTCCGCCGCGTCGTCATCGGGCGCAGCTTCACTGGTCAGGATCAGGGTATCGGCGTCGGGGGCGATCTCGTGTACCTGGATGCCCATATCGTTGATCATGCCGATGATGTCCTCGATCTGCTCAGGATCGACGATATCGTCCGGCAAGTGATCGTTGACCTCCGAGTAGGTCAGGAAGCCCTGTTCCTTGCCCTTGGCGATCAGCAATTTAAGTTGTGATTGTTGGTCCTGGTTCATCACCTGAACGTGTCCCCGTTGAGTCCCGTTGCCCCGGTAAACAGGCAAACGAGTATTGTAGCTGAAAATAGCTATATTAGCCAGTTCTGTTGAATGTCAGGTGCGTTGCCCGCTGTTCGGCTGGCCACTGGCAAGCAACTGTACAAGCTCACTTTTCTCCAAGCTGCTAAGTCCGGACTGGCGTTCCTTCGTCAGCAGGTTCTCGGCCTTCTGCCTGTTTCGCTGCTCAATGAGACGTTGGACAGCGCCGCGAAATTCCGGTTCAAAGCCTTCGCTGGGTAAATCCAGCCTGGAAGTTGCCAGCCGGGCCAGGTGCTGCTCCTCGGGACGGCCGCGCCAGTGCTCGAGAATGGCGCCTGTGGATAGATGGGGGCTGTGCCGGGTAAGTTCAAGCAGCTCCGCCAGCAACGGCACGCCTGGCAGGTCCAGATCCTCGAACCCCATTGGGCTGTCGAGACCGCTACCCAGTGCCGGCTGCTCGAGCAGCAGGCGTATCGCCATGCGTACCGGGCTGCGGCTCAGATCTCGCCGCCGGCTCTCGGTTGCAGTGCCCGTGCCGGAGGGTGGCGCGGGCTTGCCGAAGACCCGCTGCTGCAACTGTGGCAGTTTCAGTCCGCTCTGCTGTGACAGGCGTTCCAGCATCAGGTCGCGGAACACCGAATCTGGAAGCCGGTTCAACAGCGGTCGTGCGAGCTCCACGAGCCTCGCGCGTCCATCCACACTGCCGGTATCGACCTGCTGACACAGCGATTCATAGAAAAACTCGGAAAGTGGAACCGAATCGACAGTTTCCTCGCGAAAAGCGTCGGCGCCTATGCGCCGCACCAGCGTGTCCGGGTCCTCGCCTTCGGGCAGGAACAGAAAACGCGCTTCGCGCCCGTCGCGCATTACCGGCAGGGCGTTTTCCAGTGCTCGCCAGGCCGCGCGGCGCCCGGCGGCATCGCCGTCAAAGCAGAACACGACTTCACTCACGGTGCGGTAGAGCCTTTCCAGGTGTTCGGGGGTGGTGGCGGTGCCCAGTGTGGCCACGGCGTTGCTCAGGCCGAATTGCGTCAGGGCGACGACGTCCATGTAACCTTCGACCACCAGCAGGCGCTCCAGCTTCTGGCCGGCCTTGCGCGCCTCGAACAGGCCATACAGCTCCTGGCCCTTGTGAAAGACCGGGCTCTCGGGGCTGTTCATGTATTTGGGTTTTTCGTCGCCGAGCACCCGGCCGCCAAAGCCCACGCAGCGTCCGCGCCGGTCGCGGATCGGGAACATGATGCGGTCACGGAAGCGGTCGTAACAGCCGCCCTCGTCTTTCTTTACCAGCAGTCCAAGCTCGATCGCCAGCTGCCGCTGGTGCGCGTCTGTGAGGTGGCTGCTCAGGCTGTCCCAGCCCGGCGGCGCGTAGCCCAGGCCGAAAGTCTGGGCGATCTCGCCGCTCAGGCCGCGCGCCTTGAGGTAATCGACCGCGCGTGCCGACTGCGGGTGCTGGCGCAGCTGGGCGCGGTAGAAGCGCTCGACTTTCTCCAGCAGGCTGTAGTGATCCAGGCGGCGGTCGTCGGCGCGCGGCGCGGGGCCGGCTTCGTGCGGCACTTCCATGCCGGCCGAGCGTGCCAGTTCCTCGATGGCCTCGGGGAACGCCAGGTTTTCGTATTCCATGAGAAACCCTACGGCGCTGCCGTGGGCTCCGCAGCCGAAGCAATGATAGAACTGCTTGCCCGGGCTGACGGTAAATGACGGGGTCTTCTCGTTGTGGAACGGGCAGCAGGCCTGATATTCGCGGCCGGCCTTTTTCAGCGGCAGGCGCTGTTCGATGACGTCGACAATATCAACGCGGTTCAACAGCTCATCGATGAAGCTTTGCGGGATGCGGCCGGCCATACGGGTATGGTATGCAAACGCCTGGCTGGCGTCAGCAGTGGCCGGCAAGGGGGCAAAAAAACAGGCTTGTCAGCCGGACAGCCTGGCTTTGATTTTGCCGCTGACGGCGCCCATGTCGGCGCGCCCGGCGAGTCGGGCCTTCAGCTGGCCCATGACCTTGCCCATGTCCTTGACGCTTTGGGCGCCGGTCGCGGCAATCGCCTCGGTGATCATGGCGTCGATTTCGGCCTCGTCCAGTTGTTCGGGCAGGTAGGTCTTGAGAACTTCCAGCTCGAAGTGTTCCTGTTCGGCGAGATCGTCGCGCCCGGCTTTTTCGTATTGTTCAATCGATTCGCGGCGCTGCTTGGCCATTTTGTCCAGCACGACAATGACCTGGCTGTCGTCCAGGTCGATGCGTTCATCCACTTCGCGCTGTTTGATGGCGGCGTTGATCAGCCGGATGACGCCCAGGCGGCGTTTGTCGGCGGCGCGCATCGCGGCCTTCATATCCTGCTGGAGGGTTTCCTTCAGGGACATGTCAGGGTCGACCGGGGGAATTAATACAGGCGGGTGCGGCGGGCGTTTTCGCGCGAAAC
This sequence comes from Thiogranum sp., assembly GCA_022340245.1. Lineage (GTDB taxonomy): Bacteria > Pseudomonadota > Gammaproteobacteria > DSM-19610 > DSM-19610 > Thiogranum. Next base: position 41,524 of record JAJDOI010000223.1, on the reverse strand, counting down.
TTTCTTGGCGTGACGCTTGACGGCGGCAGCTTGCTTGCGTTTGCGTTCCTGGGTGGGTTTTTCATAAAACTCGCGGCGGCGCACTTCGGACAGAATGCCTGCCTTCTCACAGGAGCGCTTGAAGCGGCGCAGGGCGACTTCGAAAGGCTCGTTTTCACGTACTTTTACTTGTGGCAAAGCCGTTTCCTCACTAATCGTGATCACAAAGGGCGCATATTGTAGCAGTGCGGAGGGCAAAGGTAAAACCCTGATTCCGGTGCGGAACTAGGCGGGTGGCGCGCATGCCGCTACCATAGCGGCATGCTGGTACTGGGAATTGAATCGTCCTGCGACGAAACCGGGGTGGCCCTGTTCGACACCGAACGCGGCCTGCTGGGACACGCATTGCACAGCCAGGTTGCGCTGCACGCCGGCTACGGCGGTGTCGTGCCGGAACTGGCCTCGCGCGACCACGTGCGCAAGGCGCTGCCGTTGCTGTCGCAGGTGCTGAGCGACAGCGGTGTCGATCGGCGTGCCATCGCCGGCGTCGCCTACACGGCCGGACCGGGGCTGGTCGGCGCCCTGCTGGTCGGGGCCAGCATCGGGCGCAGCCTGGCCTGGAGTCTGGGCGTGCCGGCACTGGGCGTGCACCACATGGAGGGGCATTTGCTGGCGCCCATGCTGGAGACGCCGGCGCCCGGGTATCCTTTTGTCGCCTTACTGGTTTCCGGCGGACACACCCTGCTGGTACAGGTCGAGGGGGTCGGTGCCTACCGCATTCTGGGTGACACCCTGGATGACGCCGCCGGCGAGGCCTTTGACAAAACCGCCAAGCTGCTGGGCCTGGATTACCCGGGCGGGCCGCAGCTGGCGAAGCTCGCGGAGCAGGGCAACCCGACGCGGTTTCGCTTTCCGCGCCCCATGACCGATCGGCCGGGCCTGGACTTCAGCTTCAGCGGCCTGAAAACCTTCGCCCTGACAACCAGCCGTGATGTCGGTGATGACGCGCAGACGCGTGCCGATATTGCGCGCGCGTTCGAGGATGCGGTGGTCGATACCATGGTCATCAAATGCCGCCGTGCCCTCGAGCAGACCGGTATCGGGCGTCTGGTGGTCGCCGGCGGCGTCGGCGCCAACCGGGCTCTGCGTGCGGGGCTGCAGACGATGGCGCGGCGCGTGTCCGCCGAGGTGTTTTATCCGCGGCTGGAGTTCTGTACCGACAATGGCGCCATGATTGCCTATGCAGGCGCCTGTCGCCTCCAGGCGGGGCAGTGCGAGGGCCTCGAGGTGAGCGTCAGGCCGCGCTGGTCACTGGAGGAACTGGCGGCGATTTAACTGAGCGTGACGCAAGCAGCTCGATTACCGGGGTTAGCGGCATTTTCACCAGGCGCCCTTCCGCCACCCTAAAAGCCGGGTTACGGTCGGGACAGGGTTCACGGTGCATGCGCTCGCGCCCTAAGCCGTCGAGGCACTGCCGCCCCTGGCCCCTGGGCAAGACGCCAGATTCGTAGCGTGGCAGTTTTCTCCGCTTTTAATGCGGGTGTCATCGCAAGCGATACGAGTGGGCGTCTGCCTCAATCTTTACCGCTGATACGCCCCTCGGTGCCCTGGATCAGATTCCTGATATTCGATCGGTGCCGCCAGAACAGCAGCGCGACCATAAAGACAATGGCGGCGATCAGCGAACGTTCGGGGATCAGCCACCATATATACAGTGGTGTGACCAGCAGCGACAACAGGGCAGCGAGCGACGAGACCTTGAACAGTTTGGCGATCACCAGCCAGGTGGCGATGGTCAGCAGCCCCACCTGCCAGTGCAGACCCAGCAGCACTCCCAGCGCCGTGGCCACACCCTTGCCGCCGCGAAAGCCGAAAAACACCGGATACAGGTGACCGAGGAACGCCGCCACCGCGACCATGGCCTGCACCCCGAGAGGCGCGCCGAGCAGCTTGGCCACCAGCACCGGGATGAGGCCCTTTAGCATGTCGCCGATCAGCGTGATGGCGGCGGCCTTTTTACCCCCGATTCTCAACACGTTGGTAGCGCCCGGGTTGCCGGAGCCTTCGCCACGCGGGTCGGGCAGGCCGAGCAGACGGCAGACAATGATAGCCGAGGAGATGGAACCCGCGAGATAGGCGAAGGCGATGAGGATCGGGGCTGTGGTCATCGCGACTATTGGAATGCCTCGAGGGCCTTTGGTCAAGCGCCATGGTCGCTGCGGTTTGGCTGGAGCCGGCACGGCGACATGTAATATAGTGTAGGGTTTACGAGGCAGCGACCTGGGCAGTATGGACATTATTTTCATCCGCGACCTGCGCGTAGATACCGTTATCGGTATCTACGCCTGGGAGCGTGCCATCAAGCAGACCCTGTCCTTTGACCTGGAGATGGCTACGGATATCGCCCGGGCTGCGGCCAGTGACCACATCGACGACACCCTCAATTACAAAGCAGTGGCCAAGCGCATAATTGCGTTCGTTGAGGCCAGCGAATTTCAGCTGGTTGAAACACTTGCCGAACGTGTTGCGGAACTGGTCAGAGAGGAATTTGCAGTCCCCTGGTTGCGTCTAACCCTTAACAAAGGTGGCGCGGTACGTGGTGCCAAAGGGGTAGGCGTTATGATTGAGCGTGGTGAAAGGAGTTGAAGTAGTGGCCAGAGTCTATGTAAGCGTTGGCAGTAACATCGATCGGGAACGCAACATCGCCAGTGCCATTGCCGCGCTGGAAAAAGCTTTCGGACCGCTGCAGCGCTCACGCACTTTCGAAAGTGAGGCCGAGGGGTTTGCCGGCGATCCGTTCTACAACCTGGTGGTGGGTTTCGATACTGAGCAGAGCCCCCGCCAGGTTGCCGATACCCTCAACGCCATCGAAGACGCGCACGGCCGCGACCGCAGCGGCGGCAAGTGCAGCAGCCGCACGCTGGATCTGGACCTGTTGCTCTATGACGACCAGGTGGTCGACGAAGACGGCTTGCACCTGCCGCGCCGCGAGATTCTCGAATATGCGTTCGTGCTCAAGCCGTTGGCGGAGATCGCCGGTGACCGCAAACACCCCGTCACCGGGTTTGCTTTTGCGGTGATCTGGGATCACTTCGACCCCACGGCACAGCCGGTGTGGCCGGTGGACTCACCCTGATTTGTTCGGGCATGTCCCTCTCCCCGCCGCCCGGCGCTGACGCCAGAGCCGTCAGCGACAGACTCCTGGAAAAAATCACACAGGCCAGCCGGCGCCGGGGTGGCTGCCTGCCTTTCGACAGTTATATGAACATGGCGCTCTACGAACCGGGCCTGGGTTACTACGCCGGCGGCCTGGTGCCGTTTGGCGAGCAGGGCGATTTCGTCACCGCGCCGGAGTCGGGTGCGCTGTTCGGGCGTTGTCTGGCCCGCTCCATTGCGTCCGTGCTCCAGCAGGTCAGCGGGGGTTGCGTGCTGGAGCTGGGCGCCGGCAGCGGCGCACTGGCGGGTGTCCTGTTACAGGAGCTGGGGGTGCTGCAGGCCTTGCCGGAGCGCTACTATATTCTGGAATGCAGCGCGGCCATGCGGGCGCTGCAGCAGGACAGCTTGAAGGGCTTGTCTCGGCTCGCGGCACGCGTTGAATGGCTGGATCGCCTGCCGCAGACGGCGTTCAACGGCGTGGTGTTCGGCAACGAGGTGGCCGATGCCTTGCCCGTCAGCTGCTTCCGCTGGCGCGACGGTCAGGTGCAGGCGCTCGGCGTCAGCGCGACCGAGCAGGGACTGGCGTGGTGCGAAATGTCCCCCGACGACGACCTGCAGCGCCTTGTTGAGGGGCTGGCGCGCGACAACCACTGGCAGGGCGAGTACGCGTCCGAGTACTGCCCCGGTCTCAAGCCCTGGGTGCAGTCGCTGTGTGAGCTGATTGCCAGCGGCGCAGTGCTGCTGGCCGACTACGGCTATGGCCGCGCCGAGTACTACCACCCGCAGCGGTGCATGGGCACGCTGCTGTGCCACTACCGTCACCAGGCCCACGCCGATCCACTCTGGTGTCCGGGTCTCCAGGATATTACCGCGTTTGTCGATTTCACCGCGGTGGCCGAGGCCGGGACCGACGCCGGGATGCGCCTGGCCGGCTACACCAGCCAGGCACAGTTTCTCCTTGGCTGCGGCCTCGATCAGCTGCTGTCCGCGGCCGACCCCGCCGACACGCGGCGGTTCCTGCAATTGAGCAACGAGGCCAAGCGCCTGGTGCTGCCCGGCGAAATGGGCGAGCGTTTCAAATTCATCGGATTTTCACGCCAGCTCGAGCACGGTGTCCTGGGCTTCGCCCTGCCTGACCTGCGCAGCCGTTTATAGACAAGAACCGCAAATGGACATTTTTCAGGCGATTGTTCTGGCGCTGGCCCAGGGGCTAAGCGAGTTTCTGCCGATTTCCAGTTCCGCGCACCTGGTACTGGTGCCGGTACTGACCGGCTGGCCCGGCCAGGGCCTGGCCTTCGACGTGGCGGTGCACTTCGGTACACTCGCGGCGGTCATTGTCTATTTCCGCGATGAACTGGCGGCCATGGCCAATTCCTGGTTCAGCGCCTTGCGCACCCGCAATCCGGACGACGAGGCGTTACTCGCCTGGGCGGTGTTGCTTGGCACCATTCCCCTCGGCCTGGCCGGTTTGCTGTTCCACACTGCCGTCAAAACTGTCCTGCGCGCGCCGCTGGTTATCGCCACCACCACCATCGTGTTCGGCGTGCTGCTGGGTTATGCCGACAGAATCGGGGCGCAAACCCGTTGCGAATACCGGCTGGGAGCCGGGCGCGTGGCGGTCATTGCGCTGGCCCAGGCGCTGGCGCTGATTCCCGGTACATCGCGTTCCGGTATCACCATCGCAGCCGGTCTGCTGGTGGGGCTGGATCGCAAGGCCGCGGCGCGGTTTTCATTTCTGCTCTCCGTGCCGGCGATCGCGATGGCGGCCGGCTACGAAATGACCGGGCTCATCGAGGCCGCCGAGCCGGTCCTGTGGACGGACATGCTCGTGGGTGTCGTGGTCTCGGGTGTCAGCGCCTACTTTTGCATCCACTACTTTTTGAAACTGCTGGATCGCATCGGCATGATGCCGTTCGTGGTCTACCGTTTAATCCTCGGCGTCGTTCTGTTTGCCATGTTCCTGTGACGGTGCGCACGCGGCGGGAATGATGTCGTCATCGTCAAAGTCGTAGCCCAGTGCGGCGATGTCCCGGCCATAGACCTCGGCGACAATAGCTCTGGTCTCGGTATCGTAGGCCGGGCGGTAGTCCTCGCCACGGTGCCCGTTACTGTTCAGGTGCAAAAGGCGGTTTTTTACGCCGATCCGTTCACAGACGCGGCGGAAATCGGCATCGAGGTGTTCGTAGCGTCCGACAAAATCCACGCCGCTTTTCCCGTTGGCCAGGGAAAGGAAGTCGACCTGGGGTCTGAAATGAATCCAGGAGGCGATGTTGTCCGGTGTCACCCAGTCGCGCACAAACTCGCCGAACTCACGGTAAGGCGACAAATACCGCCGGGCCCAGCGGCGGTCGGTCTCATTGAAACCGCCCTGGCTCAAAAAGCGATACGCCGACAGCAGTCTGTCCCAGGGGTTGCGTACAAAGGCGAACTTGAAATAACTGTCGAACAGCGGCGGCTCGAAGACCTCCTGAAAGACGCGGATCGGGTAGTGGCCGGCGCCGTAATCTCCAAACAGGCTCCGGCACACGGAGACGCCCGCGCACTTGGGTATATGTACGAAGATGCAACGGTGACGGTCGAAAGAGCGAAGTGTGTAACCGGCCGGAGAGGTGCGCGTGCGCAGCTGCTTGAGTTTGCGAACGGTTTTTCGCGCGGCGCGCGACCTGCGGTAGTCGGACAGGGCGGCTAGCAAAGCCATTCTTTACGACTGCGCTCCCGCAACGACCTGCTCTATCGCCTGGCGACGTTTTTCCCGGATCGCCTGACCGATGGCGGGGCCGTCCAGCGTGGCGCCGTCAATATCGGTGGCGCCGATGGCGGCGGCCTTCAGACGTGCGTTTTCCAGCAGGGCGGCACGCGACCGGTCGATCACGGCGCAGCACGCGTAGACATCCAGCAACTGTTTCCAGCGGTTTGTGTCGCGAAAGGCACCGCTGGCTTCCATGATATCCAGCGCGCTCCCGGCGTCGTTTCGGGCGATTTGTTCCGCCATGCGTATCGCGAGCAGCGCCAGCCGGGTGTAATCGTTGGGTACGCGAAAACGCGTGCACAGGGTCTCGGCCTGGGCCAGGCGCTGCGTGCTGACCAGGTCCTCGCCCAGGGAGAGCACCAGGGTCGCGAAGCGTACCCGGGGATCGTCAGTTTGTCTGGCGCTCTGTTGCAGACGTGCGAGCGCCGGCGGCAGGCCGGGGTGTTCATGACCGGTCTGGTTGTCGGCGTACTCGCGCTCGATCTCCGGAAACAGCACCGCGAGGGCGCCGCAGCCGTGCAGCACGGTAAAAAAACGCTCGGGTCTGTCGCACGCCAGGGCCTTGGCTACCTCCGCCCAGACCCGTTCGGGTACCAGGTAGTCGACTTCCCCGTCGGCGACCATTTTCCGCATCAGCGCGTTGGTGCTGTGGGCGACACTGAAACCCCATTGGCCGAAGCGTGCGGCGAAGCGCGCCACGCGCAGAATGCGCACCGGGTCTTCAGCGAAGGCGGGGCTGACATGCCGCAGGCGGCCCGCGGCGAGATCCTCCTGCCCCCCGTAGGGGTCGATAAGTTCACCGTCGGCGTTCTCTGCCATGGCGTTGACGGTCAGGTCGCGGCGCATCAGGTCTTCTTCGAGGGTTACGCCCGGGTCGGTGTGAAATTCGAAACCCTTGTAGCCAGGTGCGACCTTGCGTTCGGTGCGCGCCAGTGCGTACTCCTCTTTGCTTTCCGGGTGCAGGAACACCGGGAAATCCTTGCCCACCTGCCGGTAACCCTGCTCCAGCATCTGCTGCGGCGTAGCCCCGACCACCACCCAGTCACGCTCGCCCACCGGCAGGCCGAGCAGTCTGTCGCGCACTGCGCCGCCGACCAGGAAAATATCCATCAGGGTGCGCGGCGTGACCGCGAACGGTAGTCGTAGTAGCGCGCCCGGCTGCTGGCCGAGCCAAGGTAGGTTGGTACGATAGCTTCTATGGAACGCGGGTTGATGCCCATGGCGGGAAACGCAGGCTGGGTGCACACGCTGTCTTTTTTCAGTGAATAGTAGTTGTCGATGCTGAACGGCTTGCCCGGCAGCAGCCCCATGATGTGGGCCTGAATACGGGCGGCGAAGTCCGGCAGGCCGACCACGGTGGTTCGCTTGCCGACCAGGCCGGCGGTAAATTCGACCAGCTGTTTCAGCGTGTACACGTGGGGACCGCACAGTTCCAGCCGCTGTCCGATGGTATGCTTGTTGTCCAGCGCATACACGAAGGCGTCGACCACATCGCCGACAAACACCGGTGTCAGCCGCGCATCGGCGCAGGCCAGCGGAAACACCGGGGCGGGCAGCATGCTCAGCAGGCCGGCGAAGCGCCGGAAGAAGCTGTCCCCCGGGCCAAATACCACCGAGGGCCTGAAGCTGGTGACTACCACGCCCGGCGACTGGTGTACCAGGTTTTCCCCTTCACCCTTGGTTTTCAGGTAACGCCCCCGGACTTCGTTGACGTCGGCGTTAAGCGCGCTCATGTGCAGCAAGCGGCTGACGCCGGATTCGCGCATGGCCTTGACGACGGCCCGCGGCAGGTCGACGTGAGCGCGACTGAAGGTGCTGGCGCCTTCCTCGTTGAGAAGGCCGACGAGGTTGATGACGCAATCGCCGTCGGCGAACAGGGCCGCCAGTTTATCGGCGTCGTAAGGATCGACCTGTGCCAGCTCCACCCTGGAGCCGATGCGATACTCCCGGTGTCGCTCCGGGCGACGGGTGACGACGGTGACCTGGTGACCGAGATCGGCGAGTCTGTGGGTGAGGTGCGAACCGATAAAGCCGGTGCCGCCAATTATAATGATCCGTTGTGCGTCCATGGTGCTCTCTTCAACCGGGCGGAAGCTATAGCGTGCGGATAAGGCCGCCCAAGGTCAAGCGCGTGGTGGTGCGGCTTTCGGGTTCTGCCGGTCCGCGGGCCCGGCCGGGACGCCGCGACAGATCGATGCTGCTTGTGGTTTGCCGCCTGACCTAGGAGCGTTGTTTTACCACCGGAAGGCGGGCGGACAGGCGCGTCAGCGGCAGTTCCAGCCGCCAGTCGAAAATCGTCGCATAGGTCAACACGCGGCGCACATACTTGCGGGTTTCGCGGAAGGGGATAAGTTCCGTCCACAGGGTCGCGTCCATGTCACCGTCATCGGGCAGCCAGCCGGCGACGCGGTGGGGGCCGGCGTTGTACGCCGCCGCCGTGAGTACCGGGGAGCCGTTGTAACGCGTCATCAATTTGTTGAGGTAGGCGCTGCCGAGTTGGATGTTCTGATCCGAATGCAGCAGCGTCTGGCCGCTGCGGTAGCGGATGTTCAGGGCGCGCGCCGTCTGTTTGCCGGTCGCGGGCATCAGCTGCATCAGTCCCAGGGCGCCGACCGAGGATACAGCGTCTTCCATGAAGATGCTTTCCTGGCGGATGACACCGTAGATCAGTCCGGGGTCCAGGTCATAGCGCCGGGCATTGGCGAAAATCGACTCGCGGTGTGGCAGCGGAAAGCGCAGCGTCAGGTCGGACCAGTAGCTCGCCTGACCCGCAGCGACAATGGCACGATCGTGCCAGCCCCATTGGTGGGCGACCAGCGCCGCCAGCCGCAGTTTATCGTTGGGCAGGTCCCGGGTGGCGGAAAACCATTCGCGGCGTGCCTCGAGGCGCTTGCCGGCCAGGTACAATTCGTGCGCGCGCTGCACGCCCGGTAACGCTTCGATGGACGCCAGGCCCTCTTTGTCGTGTTTCACCCGCGCGTCGTTCATCTGGTAGGGCCGTTGCAGTTGATCGGCGGCGAGAAAGCCGAAGTAGCTGCGCTCGGCGCTTAAGCGCGTGTACTCTGTCAACGCATCGCCCGCGGCTCCGCTGGCGGCCAGTGCCCGGGCGTGCCAGTAGCGCCAGTTGTCCTCTTCGCGCTCATCACTATCGAGCCGGTCGAGCCACTGCAGCGCGCCTTTCCAGTCCTGCGCGAGCAGAGCGGTGCGTACGCGCCACTGGCGGATGTCGGCATCGGCTGCCTCCTGCGGAACACTGGCCAGCCAGTCCGCGGCGTTCGGGTTGTTGCTGAGGGCGCCCGACAGCGCGATGCGTTTGAGTACTGCGCCCTGCTGCTGCGCCGAGAATTTGTGCGTGGCGGACAGCTGCTGCCAGTGTTTCCACGCCTGCTCCGGCTTGTGCCGCGCCAGGCGCTGCAGCGCATGGACCAGGATTTCGCGGACCAGCGGCGTGTCCTGCTTCGCCCAGGCCTGTTTTATCGCCGAGGTGGGCCGGCGGTGGGCATGTTGCCAGCGCTTGACCCATTCCCGGTCCTTGGCGGACAGGCGTTTGGCCAGAAAACCGGCGAGACTCGACTTCTGGCGGGCAAAAGCCAGGCGTATACGCTGCCAGATCAGGCCACTGTCGATAACGCCGTCGGCGTAAAGCTGGTCGAATGCCGGGTCGCAGGCGTCGGGTTGCGAATGCCCCGCCAGCCACAGCTGCAGTGCTGCCTGCAGGGCCTGTTCGCGGTCGCTCTCCTGCAGGCGCGCGCGAATCTCGTAGCACTGCAGGGTGACCGAACCCTGCGGGGTATAGAAATGCAGGTATTCCTCCCAGTCCTTGTGCTTGCCGAGACGGTATAACCAGCTGGCGCGCAGGCGCGCGGCAATCGGTTGTCCGCGATAGCGTTGCAGGAAAGTTTCGACTTCCGCGGGCTTCGCGGTGCCGAGCCGATCGCTCAGCTCCCAGTACTCGAGATAACCGTGCAGGGGATAGTCGGCGAGCGCCTTCTTGAGCTGCCGGAATTCCTGGCTGTGGCCCGATTTGAGCGCCGACTCGGCCTTCAGGAACTGTTCGCGCTGCTTATCGTTGCGGTCGGCAAAACTGCTGCCGGAGACGAGCAGGAATGCAATAAGTACGATTCTGAAATACCGCGGCATATCCGTGCGTTGGGTTGCTTGTGTCCACTGACCAGCGTCAGCATAACAATAAAAGACTCATCGCCACGGTACAATGGCGGGCATGAATTTCGGTTTACTCGCGGCCTACCTGCTTCTGGGATCCTTCGCTGGCGCGATCGCCGGTTTGCTGGGGGTGGGTGGCGGCCTGGTGATTGTGCCGGTTCTCGTCACGCTTTACCACCTGCAGGGTTTCTCCGTCGACCATGTCATGCAGCTCGCCCTCGGCACATCGCTGGCGACCATTTTTTTCACCGCCCTGTCGTCGGGCCTGGCGCATCATCGGCGCGGTGCCGTCAACTGGCCGGTGATGTTGCAGCTGTCCCTCGGCATCGCCGCCGGCGGCTGGCTCGGCGGTGTGCTGGCGGTGTGGCTGGGCGGCGTGTTGCTCGCGGGGCTGTTCGGCGTGTTCGAACTGCTGGTGGCGGCGCAGATGACGTTCGACCGCAGGCCGTCGGTGTACCGCATCGCGCCGGGCGCCGCACGTAACGCGGTTGCTGGGGGTGTGATCGGTGCAGTATCGGCGCTACTCGGGATCGCCGGCGGCACGCTCACCGTGCCCTGGCTGGTCTGGCACAACATCGACATGCGCCAGGCGGTGGCGACGTCCGCGGCCTGCGGGGTACCTATTGCCCTGGTCGGCATGCTGGGTTTCGCTGTGGTTGGCTGGCAGCAGCCCGGGCTGCCTGCGGGCAGCACGGGGTATGTCTATTGGCCGGCGGTCGCGATGATCAGTGTTGCGAGCGTCCTGAGCGCGCCGTTCGGGGCGCGGGTCGCGCACCGAACGGCGCAGCGGCGGCTCAGAAAGGTGTTTGCGGTGTTCCTCGCGTTTCTGGGCGTTTCGATGATAGCCAAGAGCCTGCTCGGCTCGTAACTGAGCGGTTTCAGGCAACCCACGCGGCGTCCTGATGCTCGCGCAATGCGTGTGGCCGCCCGGATAGCCGCGACGATCGGCGCAGCGGATGGGGCCGCCGGTTTAAACGGTCTGGTAGTAGAGATTTTGCGGGTGGTTGGCCTGCGCAAAGAAGAACCAGCGTTCCGCGAGCAGTCCCAGGTACTGGACCACAAACGCCAGCGCGAACACCGCTATGGCGCTGGTGCCCATGCCCAGCGAGAGCAGCAGGACGGGCACCGGGAAGACCGCGATCAGGAACACCCATTTGATCAGCTTGAACACGCTTGCCGGGGCGCCGTGAAAGAATTCGCGGGTGTTGAATGAACCCGCCATAAACCCCTGGGACTTCTGGACGATTTTGGTATGCCGGATGCCGATGGCAGTGCGCAGCGTCGACTTGTGCTCGATGCGGCTGTTGCGGATCAGGCTGGAGACACGGGTCACCAGACCCGCCAGCGTCAGCAGCACGGCCCAGCCCGCATAAAAGTCGGTGAGCGGCGACTGATTGTAGGCGGCGAACACCGTTGCCAGCGTGAAGCCCGATGCGGAACCGAGCAGCGTGTAATTAACCACGGTCAGCGGCGTGGCCCATTCCTGAAGGAATTTGATGCACGCATAGATCATAGCGGTGCAGAGGAACAGCGTGAAGGCAACGACCGTGGTGAGCGCGCCGATCACCAGCGACAGGTCGACGTGGAAGTTTTCACGGAAGGTAAACAGTACCGGGTTGAGATCGAAATAGTGCACCAGCCCGTAGAGCGCCACCAGCCCCATAAAGGCGGGCAGCACGATGACTTCGCGCGACAGCCAGGAGGTGCGCCAGCGGGCCATGGCTCGCCAGCCGCGCTCCGGGTGTCCCAGGTGAAAGAAGGAACTGAGCAGGCCACCGGCGAGAAACACCAGCGCGATCAGTGAACCAACGCCATAGTGGCTGTGTGAATCCTCCACGGGCACAACTTCGACGACCGAGTACAGCTGGCCGGTGTACAGCGCCAGAAACAGTCCCTGGCCGACCCCGCTCAGGGTGGTGAGAAAAATGACTGAGAATGCGGGATGCATGGTTTAGCTCCTGATACCGGTTGCCTTGCTTTCCAGGGGGGCGGAGTATGTCAGCCGCGGGCGGCGCCATGTTGCCGAAGTCGGGCATGTTCAAATACTCTCGGTCGTTACTCAAATTACCACGAGGTGACGTCGTCGAGGGTCGGCGCATCCTTGTCGGGCATGGGCAGTTGACGCTCTTTGTTCAGCGGATTGTCGACACGCGTGAGTTCGTCTTCGTGAATGGTGATTCGGGTCCTGCGCCGGGGCAGGTAGTGGTTGGCGGGTTTGGTGCCCCACTCGGGCATCAGCTGGTAGCCGCCGCGTTCTCGAATCGCTTCCGCCACCTCTGAGTCCGGATCGTTGACGTCGCCGAACAGGCGCGCACTGGTCGGGCAGGCCATGACGCAGGCCGGCTTGCGTTCGTTCTCCGGCAACGAACGGTCGTAGATGCGGTCGACGCACAGGGTGCACTTTTTCATCACTTTCTGGTGTTCGTCGACTTCGCGTACCCCGTAGGGGCAGGCCCAGGAACAGTACTTGCAGCCGATGCACTTGTCGTAGTCGACCAGCACGATACCGTCTTCGTCGCGTTTGTAACTCGCGCCGGTGGGGCACACGGGTACGCACGGCGGGTCTTCGCAGTGCAGGCAGCTCTTGGGGAAGTGTACCGTCTCGGTATTCGGGAACTCCCCGATTTCGAAAGTCTGTACCCGGTTGAAGAAGGTGCCGGTCGGATCATGGCCGAAGGGGTTCATGTCGGCCATGTACCCGGCCGTGCCGGAGGTGTTCCACTCCTTGCAGCTGGTGACGCAGGCGTGACAGCCAACGCAAACGTTCAGGTCGATTACCAGGGCGAGTTGAGTCATGGTTTAAACCTTTTTCCTGCCGGCGAAGTAGGTCAGCCAGCGGCCGCGCTTTTTCTCCTGCGACTGCCCGGGTACCGTGTGCAGCGGAGCGAACTGGGGAGAGGTGACCCTGGGTTCGTCGGCACCCGCCGGGTAGATGCGCACGTGCACGTCATACCAGCCGGCCTGACCGGTCAGCGGGTCGGAGTTGGACAGGTGTCGGCCGTCGTCGCAGGGCGGCAGTTCCTCGCTGATGAGGTGGTTGAGCAGGAAACCCTGTTGCGATTCGTTGGCATCCCTGTCCAGGCCCCAGGCACCGGCGACCTTGCCGATGGCGTTCCAGGTCCATACTGTGCCGGGCTCGACCGACTCGGAGTGGCGACACAGGCAGCGCACTTTGCCGTGCATGGATTCCACCCACATCCAGGCGCCGTCCTCGATTCCGGCTTCGCGCGCCGTCTTGCTGTTGACGTGCAGAAAGTTGTAGGTGTGGATCTGCCGCAGCCAGGCATTCTGCGAATCCCACGAGTGGTACATGGCCATGGGCCGCTGGGTAACGGCGTTGAGCGGGTATTTGTGCAGATCGGTAACCTGCGATTCCAGCGGCTGCGAATAGAAGGGCAGCGGATCGAAGTGCGTTTCAATACGCTTGCGCAGCCGCGCAGGCGGCTGCTTGCCGTCGGATTTGCCTTGCGCGGCGAGACGGAACTTCTGCAGCACTTCGGAGTAGATATGGATATTGATGGGTTCGGCGTAGCGCGTAAGGCTGTGGCGCTTGGCCCATTCCAGGTAACCCTGGTTCCAGTTGCGCATGTACTGGTAGGACTTGGGCAATTCGTAGTGAAACACGCAGTTGTTGTTTTCGTACATTTCCCACTGCTTGGGATTGGGTTCGCCCTTCATGAACTTTTCGCCACCCTTGCCGCGCCAGCCGGCGAGGAAGCCGATACCCGAGTCCGGCGCGGTTTCGTAGTTGACCACGAAATCGGGGTAGTCGCGGAACTTGCGGCTGCCGTCGTCGTGGGTGAACGCGGGCAGCCCGAGGCGTGAGCCCAGCTCGATCAGTACCTCCTGGAAGGGCTTGCACTCGCCCTTGGGCGGTACCACCGGGACGCGCACCGAGTCCACCGGACCCTCAAACTCGGAAATCGGCCGGTCGAGCATGGACATGCAGTCGTGGCGTTCCAGGTAGGTGGTGTCCGGCAGCACCAGGTCGGCGTAGGCCACCATTTCGGACTGGAAGGCGTCGGCGACCACCAGGAAGGGGATCTTGTAGTCGCCGTTTTCATCCTTGTCGTTGAGCATTTCGCGCACCCGCGAGGTGTTCATCGACGAGTTCCAGGCCATGTTGGCCATGAAGATCAACAGGGTGTCTATGCGGTAGGGGTCACCACGCCAGGCATTGGTAATGGCGTTGTGCATCAGGCCGTGAACCGATAGCGGGTATTCCCAGGAAAACGCCTTGTCGATGCGCACCGGTTCGCCGCGATCGTCGACGAACAGGTCGTCGGGGTCGGCGGGCCAGCCGAGTGGCATGCCGTTGAGCGGTGTGTCGGGCTGCACGCCTTCCGGTCCCGTGGGCGTTTTTGCGCAGGGCGGGATCGGCCGTGGAAACGGCGCCTTGTGGCGGAAACCGCCCGGCCGGTCGATGGTGCCCAGCACGCTCATCAGGATGGACATGGCGCGAATCGTCTGGAAGCCGTTGGAATGCGCCGCCAGGCCGCGCATGGCATGGAAAGCCACGGGGTTGCCCGTGACATGGTCGTGCTCGTTACCCCACACGTCGGTCCAGGCGATCGGCAGTTCGATTTTTTCGTCGCGTGCGGTGATGCCCATTTCGTGGGCCAGGCGTCGGATGGTTTCAACCGGAATACCGGTGATCTTGGACGCCCAGTCCGCGCTGTACTGCTTGACGCGATCGACCAGCAGTTGAAAAGCGGGTTTTACCGGCGTGCCGTCGTCGAGTTTGAACTCGCCCAGCAGGTAGGGGTCGGCGCCTTCGGTATGGGTGGAGATCGGCTTGTCGAGTTCGCGGTCCCACCACAGCTTGTTCTGGGGGTCGAAGCAGCCTTCTTCGGGTGGCACCTCGAAGCGCACGAACATACCGCACTCGGTGGATTTCTCGTCCATGTTCACCAGTTCGGCGGCATTCGAGTATTGCACCAGGTAGTCGCGGTCGTACAGGCCCTGGCGGATGATCTCGTTGGTCAGCGCCAGGAACAGCGCGCCGTCGGTGCCCGGCTTGATGGGGATCCATTCATCGGCAATGGCCGAGTAGCCAGTGCGGATGGGATTAATGGATATGAATTTGCCGCCCTGGCGTTTGAATTTCGACAGCGCCATTTTCAGCGGGTTGGAGTGGTGATCCTCGGCGGTGCCGATCATGACAAACAGCTTGGCGCGATCCAGATCCGGGCCGCCGAACTCCCAGAAGGAGCCGCCGATGGTGTAAATCATGCCGGCGGCCATGTTTACCGAGCAGAAGCCGCCGTGGGCGGCGTAGTTCGGTGTGCCGAATTGCCGGGCAAACAGCCCGGTGAGCGCCTGCATCTGATCGCGGCCGGTGAACAGCGCGAACTTTTTCGGGTCGGTGGTGCGGATTTCCGCGAGCCGCTCTTCGAGCATGCCGAAGGCCTGCTCCCAGGAGATTTCCACGAAATCATTGTCGCCACGGTCGCTGCCCGGCTTGCGCATCAGGGGCTTGGTGAGCCGAGCCGGCGAATATTGCTTCATGATACCGGACGAGCCCTTGGCGCAGATGACACCCTTGTTCAGCGGGTGATCGGGGTTTCCCTGGATATAGCGGACTTCGCCGTCGCGCAACGTGACCCGGATGCCACAACGGCAGGCACACATGTAGCAGGTGGTGTTCTTGACCTCGATGCGGCTGCGCTCATCGAGTGCCTTGGACAACGGGTCATGCAGCGGGTTGGACATAGTCACTGATCTCTGTATGGACGCTTGGCGCCGCCAAAAGGCCCAGTAATTTACTCGAGTATCGCCGACAATGGCCAATTAGCGTTACTGAAAGCCTTATAAGGTATCATAATATGCTAATATACTAAGTAAGTTTTTAGTAAGTGATAACAAAAGCTTGCGTATAGCTTATAGCACAAAGCAAAGAATAAGGTGGCTTTATGCTTGAGTAAATTAAAACTGTTGGATTTCACTCATCACATCATTAAGGTAACACCCCCTGCGGGGCGCCTCGTGCGTCGAACTATCGCGCTCAATAACCTTATATATACCCGGTTGGTAAGGAGTCTCATGTCCAGTCTTGTGAAGCCACACGGTGGCGGCGATCTCAAGCCGTTGCTTCTCGAGGGCGCTGCCCTCGCTGCTGAAACCGAACGCGCTGCCACGCTGCCGCGGATAAACATCTCTTCGCGCGAAGCCGGCGACATCATCATGATGGGTATCGGCGGTTTTACACCTCTGGATGGATTCATGACGCACGCCGACTGGGAAGGTGTGTGCGACGGCATGAAGATGGCCAACGGACTGTTCTGGCCGATCCCCGTGACGCTGTCGACCGACGGCGCCGCCGCCGACCAGATCAGCGCAGGCGACGACATTGCGCTGTACGACGGCGAGCGCGACACGATTCTCGCCACCATGAAAGTTACCGAAAAATACAGCATCGACAAAAAGCACGAGTGCATGATGGTCTACAAGACCACCGACGTCGAGCACCCGGGCGTCAAGATGGTGATGGAGCAGGGCGACGTCAACCTGGCCGGCCCGATCAAGGTGCTGTCGCTGGGCGGGTTCCCCGAGCAATACGGTGACCAGTTCATGACGCCTGCACAGACCCGTGCCGAGTTTGAAAAGCGTGGCTGGAAGACCGTCGCTGCCTTTCAGACACGTAACCCGATGCACCGCTCGCACGAATACCTGGCGAAGATCGCAATCGAAACCCTCGACGGCGTACTGATTCACTCGCTGCTGGGCAAATTGAAGCCCGGCGACATTCCGGCCGACGTGCGCAGCAACGCCATCGGCACGCTGATCGAAAACTATTTCTCCGACAACACCGTGATCCAGGCCGGTTATCCGCTGGACATGCGTTATGCAGGCCCGCGCGAAGCCCTGTTGCACGCGCTGTTCCGCCAGAACTATGGCTGCTCACACCAGATAGTCGGCCGCGACCACGCCGGTGTTGGCGACTATTACGGCCCGTTTGACGCCCACCACATTTTTGATGAAATCCCCGCCGACGCCCTGGAGACCCAGCCGCTGAAGATCGACTGGACCTTCTGGTGCAACAAGTGCGACGGCATGGCTTCCATGAAGACCTGCCCGCACGAAGGCTCCGACCGCATCCTGCTCTCGGGCACCAAGCTGCGCAAGGCGCTGTCCGAGGGTGAAGAGGTTTCGGAAAAGTTCTCGCGTCCCGAGGTACTGGAAATCCTGCGCGCTTACTACGGCAGCCTCAAGGACGAGGACAAGGTCGAAATCAAAATGTCGGGTCACTCGGCCAAGTAACGACGCTAGAGGCCGTTGGCTGTCAGCGGATGATATATCACTCACGTACAGTAAAGTGAAGCGGAGATAGAACCATGCCAACATTTGTGCGTACTGATAAGTGCGATGGCTGCAAAGGCCAGGATAAAACCGCCTGCATGTACATCTGCCCCCACGACCTGATGAAACTCGACAAGGACGGTTCCGAAACCGGCCATGCCATGCGTGCCTTCAACCAGGAACCGGAACAGTGCTGGGAGTGTTACTCCTGCGTCAAGATCTGCCCGCAGCAGGCTATCGAAGCGCGTCACTACGCTGACATCGTACCGCTTGGCGGTTCCGTGCAGCCGCTGCGTGGTTCCGACTCCATCATGTGGACCATCAAGTTCCGTAACGGCACCATGAAGCGTTTCAAATTCCCGATCCGTACCACGCCCGAAGGCTCTATCGATCCGTATGCAGGCAAGCCTGCTGCCGACATGGCCAAGATCGAAGAACCGGGTTTCTTCAACCAGGAAAACGGCTATCGCGCGGGCGACCGCAGCGAGCTGATCAAACTGTAAGATCGCGGATCACAGTAGTTATAGATAGGGTTTAGAGGTATTTGCAATGGCAGGGGAATTCGGAAATCCTGAAGTCGTCGAAGAAGAAGTTGATATTCTTCTTATCGGCGGTGGTATGGCATGCTGCGGTGCGGCGTTCGAAATTATGCGCTGGGCCGAAGGCACCGACCTGAAAATCAAGCTGGTCGACAAGGCCGCCATGGACCGTTCCGGTGCCGTGGCGCAGGGCCTGTCCGCGATCAACACCTACATCGGTACCGAGCAGGATCCGGCTGACTATGCCCGCATGGTCTCCAACGATCTGATGGGTATCACCCGCGACGACCTGGCCTACGACCTGGGTCGTCACGTCGACGAATCGGTGCACCTGTTCGAAGAATGGGGTCTGCCGATCTGGAAGACTGACGAAAACGGCGAGCGCCACGACGGTTCCAAGGGCATGACCCCGCTTAAGGATGGCGGCAAGCCGGTGCGTTCCGGTAAGTGGCAGATCATGATCAACGGTGAATCCTACAAATGGATCGTCGCTGAAGCGGCCAAGAAGGCTCTGGGTATCGACAACATCGAAGAGCGTATCTTCGTCGTCGAACTGGTCAACGACAAGAACGATCCGCACCGCATCGCCGGCGCTGTCGGTTTCTCCGTGCGTGACCACAAAGTTGTCGTTTACAAGTTCAAGGCCTGCCTGCTGGCTGCCGGCGGCTGCGTCAACCTGTTCCGTCCCCGCTCCGTCGGTGAAGGTCAGGGTCGTGCCTGGTACCCCGTCTGGAATGCCGGTTCCACCTATGCGATGGCCGCACAGGCGGGTGCCGAGCTGACCATGATGGAAAACCGCTTCGTCCCGACCCGTTTCAAAGACGGTTACGGTCCGGTCGGCGCCTGGTTCCTGCTGTTCAAATCCAAGGCCACCAACGCCTTCGGTGAAGTGTACATGGACCGCAACAAGGACATGCTGGACGACTATCCTCCCTACGGCCATGCTGCCGTTCCGGCTTCCTGCCTGCGTAACCACCTCATGCTGAAGGAAATGAAGGAAGGTCGTGGTCCCATCTACATGGACACCGTGACTGCCCTTGCTAACCTGCGCGAAACCCTGTCTCCTCGTGAAGTCAAACACCTGGAAGCCGAAGCGTGGGAAGACTTCCTCGACATGTGTGTCGGCCAGTGCGGTATCTGGGTTGGCGAGAACATCGAACCGGAGAAGAAGAACTCCGAACTGATGCCGACCGAGCCCTACCTGCTGGGTTCGCACTCCGGCTGCTGCGGTATCTGGGTGTCCGGTCCGACCGACCTGGGTGCGCCGACGGATGAAGAGTACGATGGTATACCCGAGCACCTGCCGAGGGGTTGGAGCTGGGGTTATCGTTCCATGACCACCGTCAAGGGTCTGTTCACCGCCGGTGACGGCGTGGGCGCATCCGGCCACAAGTTCTCTTCCGGTTCGCACGCTGAAGGTCGTATGTGTGCCAAGTCGATGGTCAAGTACTGCCTGGACAACAAGGATCTGAAACCTGAACTGGACCGCCCGGTCGAGGAGCTGGTGGAAGATATCTACCGTCCGGTGAAGACCTACCTGGAGCACAAGGACTACACCACCGCGATCGACATCAACCCGCACTACATCACGCCCAAGATGCTGCAGTTCCGTCTGCAGAAGATCATGGACGAATACGTGGCGGGTGTCGCGACTTACTACACCACCAACAGCAAAATGCTGGAAGTGGCCAGCGAGAAGCTGGATATGCTGAAAGAAGACGCCATGAAGATGCGAGCCAAGGACCTGCATGAACTGCTGCGTGCCTGGGAGAACTACCACCGCATCCTGACGGCCGAAGCTCACATGAAACACATTCAGTTCCGTGAGGAATCCCGTTACCCGGGCTTCTACTATCGCATGGACAAGAACTTTGTCGATGAAGATAACTGGAAATGCTTCGTGAACTCTGTCTACGATCAAAAGACGCAGAACTGGACCTGCTTCAAGCGTAAGCACGTTGATCTGGTAGACAAGAGCAAGCTGTTCAAGTAAGTCTTTCCTTGACAGTCTCTTGAAGGCCGAGAAGTCCGGGTACCCCAGGGTGCCCGGACTTTTTCTTTGTCAGGGGCAGAGCAGAGTTTTTCCCAGTATTCGTGAGAAATGTGCTCTGACCTGGGTGTGTTACCCTTGTTGTAAAGGGCTTGAGAGGTGAATGACATGGCTGATGTAAAGATCGATATCAAGGAATCCCCGTTTGTCGAGAGTCCGGTGGTGCCGGAGCAGTTTGATGAAAGCCATGTCATCAAGTTCAACTGTTACAAGGGAATCGAATGCTTCAACGCCTGTTGCCGCAATATCGATATCACGCTGACGCCCTACGACATCCTGCGCTTGAAGAAACGCCTGGGCCTTACGTCCGGCGAATTCCTCAAACAGTACACTTACCCCTTTGAGTTCAACAAGAACAGCATTGCCGGCGTCAAGATGGAGCCCGTGGAAGGCGGGACCGAGTGCCAGTTCATGACCGATGAAGGCTGTAGTGTTTACGAAGACCGGCCCACCGCGTGCCGGTATTACCCGGTCGGTCTGCTGTCGACGCGACGGGCCGACGAAAACTTTGAGCGTATGTCCTATGCCATGGTGCAGGAAGACCACTGCAAGGGGCATTTCGAGGAACGCGAAATCACCATTCGCGACTATCGCAAGGAGCAGGGTCTCGAGGACTATGACGAGCACGGCAGCGGGTGGCGCCAGCTGATCCTGAAAATGAAATCCGCGGGTCCGGCGATCGGCGCACTGTCACGCTCCAGCCTGCAGTTTTTCTTCATGGCCTGCTACGATCTCGACCGGTTCCGTGAATTCGCCAAGAGCGAGGGGTTCAGCGCTACCTTTGACATCGATGACGCCACCCGTCAAGAGCTTTATACGGATGACCTCGCGCTGTTGAAATTCGGTGAACGCATGATTCTGCAGATCATGTTTGGCGAAGAAACCATCAAAAAGCAAGCCGATGCCTACGACGCACTGGTTGCCCGCCGCCGGGAGCAGAAAGAATTGCGCGAGGAACTGGGCGACGACGAGTCGTAACAACACGGCGGTATGTAGCCACTCAGCCTGAATTTCGTCGACGATTCATAGTGTTGCTATCCTTCCCGTGGGTGCGGCAGGCGAGTGTTGCCGCGCCTGCAATCATAAGCATCTCTTATTCTCTTGATCATAAATACTTACTTTTAATAATGGGTCGATGGGGCTAGGATCGCACTTCCAATTTGCCGGCGGGCTAATGTGCCGGTGAACAGATTCGCAAACGGTCCCCAGCGGACCGGGTTCGACAGTTGTATCGCCGGACCACTACAACTAAATCAACGTTAGGAGACGACGATGGCAGTGAAGAGCTACAACGCGGGCGTTAAAGAGTACCGCGAAACTTACTGGATGCCTGACTACACGCCCAAGGACACCGACCTCCTGGCGTGTTTCAAGATTACCCCTCAGCCGGGTGTGCCCCGTGAAGAGGTTGCGGCTGCGGTTGCTGCAGAATCTTCAACCGGTACCTGGACTACCGTGTGGACCGACCTGCTGACTGACCTGGATTATTACAAGGGCCGCGCTTACGCCATCGAAGACGTACCGGGTGATGACACCTGCTTCTACGCCTTTGTTGCCTACCCAATCGACCTGTTCGAAGAAGGTTCTGTTGTAAACGTTCTGACCTCACTGGTTGGCAACGTATTCGGGTTTAAGGCGCTGCGTGCCCTGCGTCTGGAAGACATCCGCTTCCCGATCGCTTACGTGCTGACTTGTAATGGACCACCCCAGGGTATCCAGGTCGAGCGCGACATCCTGAACAAGTACGGTCGACCGCTGCTGGGCTGCACCATCAAGCCGAAACTCGGTCTGTCCGCCAAGAACTACGGTCGCGCCTGCTACGAAGGTCTGCGTGGTGGTCTCGACTTCACCAAGGACGACGAGAACGTTAACTCCCAGCCGTTCATGCGCTGGAGACACCGTTTTGACTTCGTTATGGAAGCTATCCATAAGGCCGAAGCCGAAACCGGTGAGCGTAAAGGTCACTACCTGAACGTTACCGCTCCGACCGCTGACGAAATGATGCGTCGTGCCGAATACGCGAAAGAACTGGGCGCACCGATCATCATGCACGACTTCCTGACCGGCGGTTTCTCTGCCAACACCATGCTGGCTCAGTGGTGCCAGAACAACGGTATCCTGCTGCACATTCACCGTGCCATGCATGCCGTGCTCGACCGCAACCCCCACCACGGTATCCACTTCCGCGTACTGACCAAGTGTCTGCGTCTGTCCGGTGGTGACCACCTGCACTCCGGTACCGTGGTCGGCAAGCTGGAAGGCGACCGCGAAGCCACCCTGGGCTGGATCGATACCATGCGCGATTCCTTCATCAAGGAAGACCGTTCACGTGGTCTGTTCTTCGATCAGGACTGGGGCTCGATGCCTGGCGTTATCCCGGTTGCATCCGGTGGTATCCATGTATGGCATATGCCTGCGCTGGTCAGCATCTTCGGTGATGACTCCTGCCTGCAGTTCGGTGGCGGTACGCTGGGTCACCCCTGGGGTAATGCTGCCGGTGCAGCTGCCAACCGTGTTGCGGTTGAAGCCTGCGTCGAAGCCCGTAACTCCGGTCGCGAGCTTGAGAAGGAAGGCAAGGACATTCTTACCAAGGCTGCCAAGTCCAGTCCGGAACTGGCTGCTGCGATGGAAACCTGGAAAGAAATCAAATTCGAATTCGACACCGTCGACAAGCTGGACGTTTCACATAAATAGTAGGATCACCCGAAAACCGTCGGGCATAAACGCCGACCATCGGCGCGAATCCAGTGTCCCACCGCGAGTGATCGCGGCGGGACACCGCCCCTACCTGCAGTGAACAGTTCGAATTTATTCAGAGGATTTTAAAATGAGTGGTGTACAAGATTATAAATCAAGCCTGAGCGACGCTGAACAGAGCCGTAAGTATGAAACCTTTTCATACCTGCCGCCGTTGAGCAAAGAATCAACGCGTGCCCAGATTCAGTATATCGTTGACAAAGGCTGGAACCCGGGCATCGAGCATACCGAGCCGGAAAACGCGACCAGCAACTACTGGTACATGTGGAAATTACCCATGTTCGGCGAAACTGATGTGGACGCAATCCTTGCTGAATTGGAAGCCTGTCACAAAGCGCATCCAAACAACCATGTTCGTTTGCTCGGCTTTGATAACTTTGCACAGTCTGCAGGGACCGCCATGGTTGTTTACCGCGGTAAGTCTGTTTAATCCACCGGCAGGTTCGTCGCATTAAAAAGCCCCTGCCCGATTTGAATCGGCCAGGGGCTTTTCTTATAAGAAATGGGACATATGACAAAACCACAGACACAGACATACGTCGGTATTGACAAGGAAATGCTTGGCGGGATGACGTCCATCGGCAAGTTGATACGTGATGCCTGGGTATTCGGGTTGATCCCGGAAACCGAGACGTGCGCCGGCTGGAACCTGGCCAGGATCGATGCCCTGCTGCACAAGGTCAACGACGAATGGGACAAGTATGGCTGCCTGGTCAGTCATCTGCCTGCCGAGTTGCGCGAGCGTCACGAGAGAATTCACGGTGCGGCGATTGAGCGCGCGCGAGCGGCGGGCTGGAGTGGTGAAATCGAAACAGAAGATGAGGTTTGATGGCGCGAAAGCCATCGATTCCCTATTACAAGCATCCGGAAGGTGAGAAATGTCCGCTGTTGATATCACGCAATACAAGATAAAGAAGGAACCGTTCTATAAGGCTGTCGGCGACGAAATCGCGCTGTATGAAGCAGCCTATAACGCGCGCATGCCGATGATGCTCAAGGGGCCAACCGGTTGTGGCAAGTCGCGCTTTGTCGAGTACATGGCCTGGAAGCTGGGCCGCCCCCTGATCACCGTTGCCTGTAACGAAGACATGACTGCCTCTGACCTGGTTGGACGCTTCCTGCTGGACAAGGAAGGCACCAAATGGCAGGACGGGCCGCTCACTACCGCTGCACGTCTCGGTGCGATCTGTTACCTCGATGAAGTCGTGGAGGCGCGCCAGGACACCACGGTCGTGATCCACCCGCTGACCGACCATCGCCGCACCTTGCCGCTGGACAAGAAGGGTGAGTTGATCGAGGCCCATAAGGATTTTCAGCTGGTGATCTCCTACAACCCCGGCTACCAGAGCCTGATGAAGGATCTGAAAGAATCCACCAAGCAACGTTTTGGCGGACTGGATTTTGATTATCCGGAAGAAGCGACCGAGACGGATATCGTTGCCCAGGAGTCAGGTGTGGATAAGGATACCGCACACAAGCTGGTGCAAATCGCGCACCGTGCACGTAACCTCAAGGGCCACGGTCTCGATGAAGGTATCTCAACCCGTTTGCTCGTGTACGCCGGCCAGTTGGTCCATAAGGGTGTCGAGCCCGTCGCGGCTTGCACCATGACCATGGTAACGCCATTGACCGATGATCCGGACATGCGCGATACGTTGAACGCAGCGGTACAGACGTTCTTTGGTTAACAAACTCCCGGTCGCGCGGGAGCCGGCGTTAGTGGCAGAACACCGCCCAGTTTGCTCCCGGCCCTTGCCGGCGTGTGGAAGTGTGTTATGGCCGTCAAACTAGAAGACTACGAAAAATATCTGGAAGGTATCGCGCCGGAAATCCGCGACGTGCTGGAAGGCACCTTTACGGAGGCCTCGCATGTCATGTCGCCGACCGGTTTGGAGAATTATCTGGAAGGTGCCAAGAGCCTTGCAAACCTCGGCCGCGGCAAAGGCCTGGTGATTTCCTATCTGCAGCAGATGCCGCTGGTCGCCAAGGAATGCGGTGAGGACATTATTACCGACTGCATCAGTGCGGCTATGAAACTTTCATCGATGACCTCGGGAGAGGTCATTACGCTGTTGTTCGACAGCCTGCCGACTGCCTCGCGACGTCTGGGCGATGCCGAGCTGTTACGCGGTTACCTGACGCTGATCCACCAGCTCTCGGCGACCGCGGCGCGTGGCCTGCGCCCGATGCTGGGTCATATCGACGAACTGCTGTCCAAGCTGACCCTGAGTGGACTGCGCCGCTGGGCCAATTTCGGGGCACAGGCCTATCGCCGGGACTTCCAGAACCTGACGTCCTATTTCAACCTTGAATCCCAGGACAGTCTTGCCGTGCTGCAAAAAGAACGGCGCGGCACGCTGTTTATCGATACCCAGCGCAAACTCAATTTTTATTTGCGCGCCCTGTGGGGGCGTGATTTCTTTTTGCGCCCGACGGGCGCTGACTACACCGATTTCAGGCCCTATATCGACAAGAACATCGTGCACATGCCGGATGCCGTCGATGCGATCGGGGACATAACCGGTCTGGAGTTGTACCGCGCGACCTCGGCGCATATGGCCGCGCATGTCTGTTATACCTCGTCGCGCATTTCCGCCGAGCAGCTGAGTCCGGCACAGATGTTTTTTATCGGTATGGCCGAAGACGCCCGCATCGAGTACAAGGCGATAAAAGAATTTCCCGGCCTGAAAAAACTCTGGCGTTCATTGCTGATGCTTGAGTATGAGGAGGATGCGGAACATCCGACTATTCCGGTACTGGAGCACTTTGCGCTGATGCTGCTGGATTCGTCGGAACGCTGCGATGACGAAGAATTGAATGCCCTGGCCGAGCGTTTCCACGCCGGCATTGAGCAACAGCAGGATAACAACCAGTTCTCCTGGAACGTGGGTGTCGATCTGTTCAACCTGTTGGCTGCGCGCCGGGAAGTCCCCAGCCTGCGCATCCTCGAGCGTATCCGCATACCGTACCGCGATGACAATCGCTTCGTTTGGGAGTTCGAGGAGTTCGACTGGAGTCAGGGCGTGGACTATCTGCCCGCCAGCCAACGCCAGGTGCGGCGCAAGGTCAATGTCATGGAAATGATCAACGAACTCGACTGCGAGCTGGCTGGTGACGACGCCCA
Organism: Thiogranum sp.; assembly: GCA_022340245.1. GTDB lineage: Bacteria > Pseudomonadota > Gammaproteobacteria > DSM-19610 > DSM-19610 > Thiogranum. Next base: position 15,707 of record JAJDOI010000223.1, on the reverse strand, counting down.
GGAGATCTGGACTTGCGAAACCGAGCTGTTTCCCTACGAAGACGAGGGTGTCAGTTTCAACGAAATGTGGGGCAAGGAATCGGTATCGGAACCCTTTCATTACCAGGAGTGGGACTACCAGATTCAGCTGCACCGCCCCGATTGGGCGACACTTTACGAACGTCGCCAGCCCAAGGGTGATCCGGAAGAGATCGAAAAGATCATCACCGAGTACAAACCGGTGGCACACCGCATCAAACAGATCATCGACCTGCTCACGCCGGAAGGTGTTCAACGCGTGCGCAACATGGAAGACGGCGACGAAATCGACATCAATGCCGCCATCGATGCCATGGTCGCTATCCGCATGGGTGAACAGCCCAATCCTCGCATCACCATGCGTAATGTCCTCAAAACCCGCGACCTGGCCGTCGTGGTGTTGATGGATTTGTCCGAATCCACCAATGAAACCGTGGAAGGCTCCGACAAGACCGTTCTGCAGCTTACAAGAGAGGCATCGACGCTGGTGGCTACGGCGATCAATGGGATTGGCGACCCGTTTGCACTTCACGGTTTCGCCTCGGATGGCCGCCATGATGTACAGTACTATCGCTTCAAGGATTTTAATCAACACTTTGACGATGAGGCTAAATCGCGCCTGGCAGGTATGCGGGGTGGTTTGTCCACGCGCATGGGCGCAGCCATACGTCATGCGGGGCAGCATTTGCTCAAGCAGCCCGAACGCAGAAAGCTGTTGCTGCTCATCACCGATGGCGAGCCCGCTGATATCGACGAACGCGATCCTCAACATCTGCGCCACGACACCAAGAAGGCCGTTGAAGAGCTGTACAGCAAGGGCGTCCTGAGTTACTGCCTGACGCTCGATCCCAATGCCGACAACTACGTTAAACGCATCTTCGGGATGAATAACTACACCATAGTGGATAATGTACAGAAACTGCCGGAGAAGCTGCCGGTTCTGTTTGCAACCCTGACATCATAGGGGCTATGAAACAGGGTCCCGGGTTGGGAGACGGCAACTAGCCGCCACGCGCAGGTGATCGAATATGCATATGAGTTTTGAGCGAGGTTCCGAAATCGGACGCGAGCTGCGTACCTTGCCTGCTGAGCATTATCGCATCATTCACTTGCTGTTTACCCGTAAGAGTGGTGACAGCCTCTTTGTTCCCATTCGAGCCATGCAGTACCTGGGTATTATCGACAGGGATGAAATTGTATTTGTCGACGGTCAGGGGCCGAGGCTGATTGAACTTTCCTGGCGCGACTTTCAATCCGGCGAGCGTAAGGATCTCCGCGCACCGGTAACTTACACCTGCGTTTACTATGATGAAAAAGGCTCCGTAATAATGAACCGCCTGCAGAGCGAATTCTTCAAGGCGCTCGAATTGATGGAAGATCGACAGCATAAACCGTCGGATGCAACGATCACGCCTTTTGAGCGTCACGGCGAATAGACAGTCATGGGCGAGACGCTCATCGACTTTCTGCGCCACGGTGAACCCGTGGGTGGACGGCGCTACCGGGGGGATGGTGCCGATGACCCCCTAAGCGAAAAGGGTTGGCAGCAAATGTGGGACGCCGTCGGCGACCGCGGTCCCTGGCAACAGATCGTCAGTTCGCCCCTGCGGCGCTGCCTGGATTTCGCGGCGGCACTGAGCGAGCGCGATGCGGTGCCCCTGTCGGTCGATGAACGTTTCCGCGAGGTGGGCTTCGGCAGCTGGGAGGGGCGCACCCGGGCGGAAATTGTCGCCACTGATGAAAGCGAGTATCGGGCCTTTTATCGTGATCCCTTGCGCAACCGGCCGGCGGGTTCCGAACCCCTTGAAGGGTTTGGCGAGCGGGTCGCCGAGGCGCTGACCGATTCGCTGCGGGGGTACGCCGGCAAGCACGTGCTGGTGGTCGCGCACGCCGGGGTGATTCGCGCGGCACTGGGGTTTGTACTGCGGGCCGACCCGGCCGGCTGGTATCGCACGCGCGTCGATAATGCGGCTTTCACCCGGATTCTCGCCAACGCCGGGGGGCTGAGGCTGGAGTTTCACAACCGCCCCTTCGTGTCAGCGGCCTGACACAAGATATCCTGCCAATTTGTCCGACAGCCGGTGCCGGGCAGTGTGCGTTTGTCCAATGCGCTGGTGGCGTATAGGGGTGTATGATTTCCTGCTATAGTTAACTAATGACAGACCGTTGAAGAAAGGATGGAGGTGAATTATGGCACACATTGTTATTCTCGGCGCCGGTACAGGGGGGCTGCCCTGCGCTTATGAAATGCGCGACGTGCTATCGGGCGAGCATCAGGTTACCCTGATCAACGCCAGCGAGAATTTCCAGTTCGTGCCGTCGAATCCCTGGTTGGCGGTGGGCTGGCGTACACCCGACGACATCAGCTTTCCGATACGTCCCTATCTCGAAAAGAAAAACATCGCTTTCATCGCCGAAGCCGCCAATCAGATAGACCCGAAGAGTAATACCATCACGCTGGCTTCGGGCAACACGGTGAAATATGATTTTCTGGTGATTGCCACCGGGCCCAAGCTCGCTTTCGACGAGGTGGAGGGCTCGGGACCGGCTGCGAACACCGTGTCCGTGTGTACCGTGGACCATGCGAAGCAGGCCTGGGACCAGTACCAGCAGCTGCTGGAAAACCCCGGCCCCGTGGTTGTCGGTGCCATGCCGTTTGCCAGCTGCTTCGGGCCGGCCTACGAGTTCGCTTTCATCATGGACACCGACCTGTGCAAGCGCAAGCTGCGCGACAAGGTTCCCATGGTGTTCGTGACCTCGGAGCCGTACATCGGCCACCTGGGTCTGGGCGGCGTGGGTGATTCCAAGGGCATGCTGGAATCCGAGTTGCGCGGCCGCCATATCACCTGGATAACCAACGCCAAGGTCACGAAGGTGGACGCCGGCAAGATGTTCGTCGATGAGTACACCGAGGATGGCGCGGTGAAGAAACAGCATGAGCTGCCATTCAACTATTCGATGATGCTGCCGGCCTTCAAGGGCGTGGATGCCGTCGCTGGCGTCGAGGGCCTGTGTAACCCGCGCGGCTTCGTTTTCGTGGACGACAACCAGCGCAACCCCACCTATCCCAACATCTACTCTGCGGGCGTGTGCATTGCCATTCCGCCGGTGGAAGCAACCCCGGTACCCACGGGTGCCCCCAAGACCGGCTACATGATCGAATCGATGATCACGGCCATTGTCGAGAACATCAAGGAGGAACTCGCCGGCCAGACGCCAAGCCACAAGGGGACCTGGAATGCTATTTGTCTTGCCGACATGGGTGATACCGGCGCGGCATTCGTGGCCTGTCCGCAGATCCCGCCGCGCAACGTCAACTGGTTCAAGAAAGGCAAGTGGGTTCACTACGCAAAGGTTGCGTTCGAGAAGTATTTCATCCGCAAGATGAAAAAGGGCAGCTCCGAGCCGATCTATGAAAAGTATGTGCTCAAGGCCCTCGGCATAGAGCGCCTCAAGGACAAAAAAGCCGGCTGACTAACCGGTGGTGTGCTTGCGCGGGTACTCGTAGCGGGTGAGCCTGCCCGTATTGCGGTAGACGGCTTGCCAGGTATCGAGGTCGAAAGCGATGGTGGCCACGGCGCAGGTCGGCAGGTTGTCGATGGTTTCCCCGCAGAGATAATTGCAGAACGACGTCAACCCCGGGTTGTGTGCGACCAGGGCCACGTCGTTGCTTTCGTCCGGCAGCTGCTGCACCGTCTTCAGGAGTTGCGCCGCCGACGCCGCGTAGAGTTCGGGCTCCTCCCTCAGGGTCTTTTCCGGGTAGCCCAGTTCCCTGGCGATCAGCCGGGCGGTCGCGACAGCCCTGGTTGCCGGGCTGGTGACGATCAAATCAAAGCTGACACCCATCCTGTTCAACAGCCGACCCATCGTCGGCGCGTTCTCCTTGCCGCGCCGGTTCAGGGGCCGCTCGAAGTCCTCGAGCGTGGTGTCCTTCCAGCTGGACTTGGCGTGGCGGATCAGGGTTAAGGTGCGCATAGCGGTATCCTTTCGTTCGGGCCGTGGGGCGCGCGGGTCATCGAACTGTCATTCCGGCCTGCTAGGTTAGCAAAAAACTGTCGCCGCACGGGCAAAGCCGCCGCGACGGCGCGCAATTTCCTGAAGGGCGCACGGACGCGGGAGCGGACCCATTTCCGGACCGGCTGCACTTGGTAAACCGATAAGAAATGGTTATTATTGCGGCCAGCAGCATAAAGAGAACTCACGTGAACCTGACCCTGCGGCAACTCAAAATCTTCGACGCGGTGGCGCGCCACCTCAGTTTCACCCAGGCCTCGAAAGAGCTCCATTTGACCCAGCCCGCTGTGTCCATGCAGGTCAAGCAGCTCGAGGAAGAGGTGGGGCTGCCCTTGTTCGAGCAGGTGGGCAAAAAGGTATTTCTTACCGATGCCGGCGAAGAAATGCAGCGCTATGCGGGTTCGGTGCTGACGACGCTGGCCGAAGTGAGCCTGGTCTTCGATGAAATGCGCGGTCTGGAGCGTGGCCGCCTGCGCATTGCTGTGGCCAGTACGGCCAACTATTTCGTGCCGCAGCTGCTGGCGTCTTTCTGCCAGCGATATCCCAACGTACAGGTGAGCCTCGATGTCACCAACCGAAAACGGCTGCTCGAAGCGCTATCGGCCAATGAGACCGACCTGGTGATTATGGGCAAACCGCCGACCAACATGGATCTGGTCGCTGAAAGCTTTATGGACAATCCGCTGGTGGTGATCGCGCCGCCCAGTCACCCCCTGGCCGGCGCCCGCGATATCCCCCTGAAACGACTCCAGGAGGAAACCTTTCTGGTGCGTGAGAAAGGCTCCGGCACGCGTTCCGCCATGGAGCGCTTTTTTGTCGAGCACGGTGTTTCCCTGTCGTCGACCATGGAAATGAGCAGCTCCGAGGCTATCAAGCAGGGCGTCGAGGCAGGACTCGGCTTCGGACTGTTATCATTGCACACCCTGGAGATGGAATTGACGCTTAAGCGCCTGGTAATCCTCGATGTGCACGAACTGCCCATCCTGCGCAAGTGGTACATCATGCATCGCGCCGGTAAGCGGCTCTCGGCTGTGGCGCAGAGTTTCAAGCACTTTGTGCTGACCGAGTCGTCGGCTATATTGAATTTACCCAGACTCGGGTCGCGAGCGAAAGCATGAGCATGCTCATGGCAAACTCAGTGCAGGCGCCAGTTGCGGCCCGCTTTGGTTGCCAGCCACACGGGCTGCCGAACGCTGCGGCGCCTGCCCGGCCTGCGGCGCGCGTTGCGCTGCAACGGCACGGATGTCTGACGGGCGCCCACACCGTCTGAGCGCGGCATATCCCGCGCTTGCGCTGCTGTTCGCAGCTGCCTGCGGGCAGCGCGATTCGGGCAATGGCGCCCCGCCGCTCTGGGACCCGTCCGCGTGGACTCCGGCACAGATTCAGCAACTGGAAAGCGGCAGACGGCTGTATGCACATAAGTGCGCTGCCTGCCACCTGACGTCCGGGCAGGGGCAGGTTGCGCTGGGGGCACCGGCGCTGCGGGGCAGCGCGGTGGCAACCGGTCCGGTGGCGCTGCATATCGGCATTGTTCTCAACGGCCGGGGTAACGGCGCCATGCCCGCCTTCGCCGGCGCGCTCGACACCCGGTCGATAGCCGATATCATCAATTACGAGCGTAATGCCTGGGGCAACAGCGAGCCCCGGTTGATCACTGCCCAACAGGTGGAAGCGATAAAAAACCGTTGAAATACCCTTCCTTATGCGAATATCAGGTCGCTGTCTTGCACGCTTTTCGAGTAGCGGCGTTGCCATTGACTCAAAGCGCTGCGGCTGGCCGCCCGGACGGCACCAATCGGATGCGAGCGCAGATTGGCGCGCCACGCCTGCCTGTGGGTGAAAATGGAGTGCACTAAATCTGCTATGTGCCGACATGTTTTTTGGCGCTGTCGATGAAAAACGATAGCTTTTTTAATGTGACAAGTCTCCATGTGACACGATGTGGGAAGATACTCAGATTCATTCGCTCAGCCACGCCTCGCTGCGGGCTCTGATTGAGAGTCGTATTCCGGCTGTTCGTATCGACAACTTTGCTACGCATGAGGAAATGCAACGGCTGCTGGCCGGGCTCCTCGAACATGCCTGCCGGACCAGCAGCATCAAGCAAGTGGCGAGGCTTGGCATCAGCCAGTACGAGCAGGGCGTGCGTGCCTCCAAACAGGCTTACTTTGCCCTCGCCAGGCAGCTGGACGAGAATTTTTCCCGCATATTCGCGCAGAGCTTTCCACCGGTACAACGGCTGATTGGCAAGCTGAGTGAGGTCGGTTTTGACGCCGAAATCATGTCCGAACCGGGTCTGGGGAGCTATTTTGCCGGCAACGGCAAGTTGCGCAACGGCTTCAGCCCCATTCATGTTGACTTCGCTGCACAGGATTCGGACGGCTGGGCGATTGGGGCAGCCTCGGCCCAGCTGGCCTGGAACCTGTACCTGCGTGTATCCGAGCAAGGCGGTGAGCTGCTCCTCTGGGATAAGCTGTGGAGCCCGGAAGATGATGTCCACCAGGTTCCGGACAGCTATTTTTACACTGAGGCGGTGGTTGGCGGCGCCCGCATGTTGAGCGTGGACGTTCAGCCCGGCGAAGTGATTATCATCAATTCGCGGAACTATCACGCCGTTGGGGAAGCCCGGGATCGGCTTGCCTTCGGCTCGTTTATCAGTGCCTTCGAAGATGGCCGATTGAGGTTCTGGTCATGAAAGATCCGCTGATTTTCAAAGGCAGCGACAACATCAATATGCTGAGGGAGATTGAAAAATTTCGGCTGACCGTCTGGAGCCGTGTGATCGATACCAAAGCGGCATCCAGCCGCTTCGGTATCGATCAGTTCGACCATGACGGATGGCACGTCGCATACCAGGACCGGGGCAATATCATAGCCAGTGGGCGATTGATTATTGCCAGCGAACAAGCGGCTGTGCCGGACCGCTGCAGTTTCGGGCCATACGTGGAGCGTATGCAGTTTCCCATAGGTGTCCTCAACCGACTGGTCGTTCACTGGGAGTACTCCGGCAACGGACTAGGCATGCGGCTGAATGTGGAACGGCTGGAACTCGCGGCCCGCCAGGGTGCTGCCGAGGTATGGGTGGAGGTGCAGAACAGCCGGGTACCATCCATGCAGCACCTGGGGTTTGAGGAAGTCGGACCCAGCCAGGACATAACGATAGTCGGTGATTGGCGAATTATGCGCAGGAGCGCCTAGCGAATCCTGCTCGATGCTACTCATTGAAAAAGACCTGCGGGGAAGTTTCAGCAAGGACCGGTTTTGCCACCAGTTCGTCCTGGGCAGCGCGTTTGTCGACGCCTTGCAAGGCTGGCAGCGTGTACCGGTAGATGAGTCGTTTAAGCTGACCGTGCACCCGGAAATCGCTGTCGAGCAGGTGTCGGACGCGACCAGGTCAATCACCGTCATCGGTCAGATATTCGATCCGCGGACTCCCGGCGCGGACAATGCCGGTGTCGCGCGGGCACTGTTCGATGTGTTTTCCAGCGTTGAACGCCTGATGGCGGCAACTGCGGTGTGCGGGGGGCGATGGATAATCATTGCATATGACGCTGAGCGCAAGGCGATGTTCACCGACGCGCTGGGCCTGCGCCAGGTGTTTTACACCACCGGCGAATGTTCGCGCGGCTTTTGGGTCGCGTCGCAGCCGGGCCTTCTGGGATGGCTCTTCGAGCTTCGCGTCGATGCCACGGCGGAGAAATTCATTGACTCGCTGGAGTTCCGGCGTCACCGCGAATATCGTTGGCCCGGTACGGCAACGCCGTTCCGGGAGATCGTGCGCCTGCTGCCCAATCACTATCTCGACCTGTGCACGGGTCAGTGCCACCGCTATTGGCCGGATCGGGCGCTGCAGGAAGAGGGTTTCGATGAGGCGATCGAGAAGGCAGCGGGCCTACTGCAAGGTATGATGCGTGCTGTCCACGCGCGCTTCGACGTTGTCATCGGTATGACCGCGGGGTTTGACAGCCGCATCGTCCTCGCGGCAAGCAGCGCGATACGCAAAGGGGTTGCGGGGGTTACGGTTCGGCAGGGCGGGATGCCGGACAACCATCAGGATATTGCGGTGGCGGCACGGGTGCTCGGCAAGGCCGGGATTTCCCGCGAGGTCATCAAAGCGCTTCCTTATATGTCCGCCGAATTCAGCAAGGCGTTTAAACAGAACGTGTTCCTGGCACACGACCATTACGGCCAGGATGTGGAAGCCATTCTGCACCGCTTCGGGCGCACCAAAGTGGTTGTGACCGGCAGCGGTGCGGAGGTTGTCAGGGAACCGTTTCGCAAAAAGATCGACGCGGAAAAGCGTGAAATCACCGCCCGCGACCTCGCAACCCTGCAATCGATGGGCGAGTGCGAATTTGCGGTGGACAGCTTTCAGCGATGGCTTGGCGGAATCGGCGAACGCTACAATATACATTTGCTGGATCTTTTCAGCTGGGAGCAGTCACATGGTAACTGGCTGGCTGCAACCCAGATGGAATTTGACCTGGCGTGGCGGGATATGTTTACACCGTTCAACTGTCGTGAATTGCTCACGACCATGTTGTCTATAGACGCGAGGTATAGAAGTTCACCCCGCCATCGGGCTTTTTACGCGCTCATAGAGAAAATGTGGCCGGACCTGTTGGACGAGCCGATCAACCCCGACAAAAGTGAAGGGCGGGGCAGTCTGAGAAAAACAGGGCGGAGTGTGAAAAATGCAATCAAAAGCCGACTGGTTCGCAGGGGCATCAAGAAGCGATAGGCCGGGAACGGGGAGTGTTGACAGGATGAGCGTGTCAAGAGGCTGGGGGATTTTGCGAGTTCTCGCGGCGGTGCTGGCGTCTTCAACAGCGGCCCAGGCAACGCCCTATCTGTGGCAGTTAAATGCCTGGGGCAATGATATACATATCTTCAATCTCGACGACTTCCGGCTTGTGCGTCGTCTGGACGTCGGCCGCAACCCGCACGGCATCGCCGTCCCGAAAGACCAGCGGATGATCTATGTCTCGCTCGAGCGCTACCGGCAACCTCACGGTGAGTTGCTGTGGATCAACCCGGCGAGCCTGGATATCGAGAGGCGTATGCAAACCTGCGAAGAACCGCAGAACATCGCTGTAACGCCCGACGGAAAGTGGTTGTACGTCCCCTGCAAAAATGGTGAGTACTGGGTCGTCGACACCGGGTCCGGAACCACAGTAAAAAAAATCAGCACGGGTGGTCGACCGCACAACGCGAAAGCATCGAGCGACGGGCGCCACACGTATCTGTCGCCATTGGGTAACCCGCACGGTGTAACCGTTGTCGATGTGGCGGCCGGTCACCGGGCAACGGGTTTCATCCCGTTCGGCGGGCAGGTGCGGCCGCTTGACCTGTCGCGCGACGGACAGTTGCTCTTCCAGCAGGTGGACGGGGTGAATGGTTTCAGGGTTGCGGATATAGAGCAGAGTACGGTTATAAAGACAGTACGGCACAGTATCGGTCTGGGGTGGTTCCGGCCGGTGCAAAAACTGATGAACCGGGTATCCTTGCGTCTTGGCTACGGCAAAATGTTCGACCTGGTACATTGTCACGGTCTGGCTGTGCGGCCGGACCAGAAGGAAGTCTGGTCAACCTGTGGTCACAACCTGAGTGTTCATAGCCTGGACCATGACAACTACGCTGAAACAGCGCATTTGCAGCTCGGTGGTACAGGCTACTGGCTCAGCTTTGCACCTGACGGTCGCTATGCAGCGGTTGCACTTTCCGATCGTGATCAGGTAGCCATTGTAGATGCCCGTGAAAAGCGCATTGTGCGCCTGTTGCCGGTCGGTCATGGGCCAAGGAGAAATATCGTCATAGATGAACCGGTCCGGGACGGTTCTATCCACCACTGACCTTCGCGGCGAAACCGGTGTTGCAGATACGAACGGTCAGGGCCGATGTTGTTTGCAAGATTGTAATACCCGCGTGTCGTCCGATGACCGCGATATCGTTGCGCTGACGTGCGCGCTGACCGGCGTGCAAAAGGCATTGGGGGGTCTTGCCAGAAGCGGCAGGGGTAGTCATCTGTACTGTCGCGATCCGCAGTTGATCTGAGTCAATAAGACGTGTCGTGGCTATGCTAACCTTCAATTTCGTTGATGCGTTTTTGAGAGGAATCGGCTCGATGGATGGCGAGAGCAAGCTGCATAGAATGTTGAAGACCCGCAGGGACCCGAGGGAAGTACAGGACTGGATTTTCTCCCTGACGCCACTGGGCGTGGCATTTGTATTCTTTTTCTTTCTCATAATGCCGATGGACATTCCGGACAAGCGACTGGTTATGGTGCTGGGTGTGGCGGCGGGTTTTGCAGGACTGCAAAGTTACTGGATATTCAGAGGCTGGCGGAAAAACCATGCCAGTACGGTGCTGCTGGGCGTGATGGGTCTGGGGCTTGTCATGGGGCTGGTGTGGCTGTACCTGTCATTGGTCTAGCGACTGGCGCGGTGACGCAATCCGGGTAAACGATGCGCGGCCGGCTCCACACCACACTGCCTGGCCTGTGATGGCGGCTGGTTGATTACTGTTGCGGGGTGTGCTGGTGCTGGTGGCGCCGTAGCCAGGCTTTTTCCACTTCCACCAGCAGGAAAACCGCCAGTCCCACGGCGAAAATCTGCAGCCAGTGCAGCGCGTCCAGCCCCTGGGTCGCGAACAGCGTCTGCATCGGCGGCGCATAGGTAAACAGCAGCTGAAACAGCAGGACGACCACCGTAGCGATAACGGCATAGCGATTGCCTGTCAGGGTGTCCGGCTTGAGCGATGAGGCCGTGAGATAGCGCGTGTTGAACAGGTAGAAGGTCTCGCCGACGACCAGCGTATTCACGGCGAGTGTGCGCGCCAGCTCGAGTGGCGCCCCCTGCTCACGGGCCCAGATAAACAGCCCGAACGTGCCGATCACCATGAGCACAGACACCAGCAGAATGCGCTCCACCAGCAGGGCGGACAGCAGTGGCTCTTCGGGCCGTCGAGGCGGACGCTGCATGACATTGCGCTCTGCAGGCTCGAAAGCCAGGGACAGGGCCAGCGTGACGGCAGTGATCATGTTGATCCACAGGATCTGGGCGGGCGTGATGGGCAGCATGCGTCCCAACAGTACGGCGGCCACGACCACCAGCGCCTCGGCGCCGTTGGTGGGCAGGATGAACAATATCGACTTGCGGATGTTGTCGTAGACCGTACGGCCTTCCTCCACCCCGGCAACGATGGACGCGAAGTGGTCGTCGGTGATCACCATTTCCGCCGCTTCCTTCGCAGCTTCCGTACCTTTGCGACCCATCGCCACACCGACATCGGCGCGCTTCAGCGCGGGTGCGTCGTTGACGCCGTCGCCCGTCATGGCGGTTACCTGGCCGCGCGCCTGCAGGGCCTGCACCAGGCGCAGCTTATGCTCCGGGCTGGCGCGCGCAAAGATGTCGGTGTCGGTGACGGCCTGCTGCAGTGCCACATCGTCCATGACTTCCAGTTCCTGGCCGGTGAGCGCGGGGTGAGCGTCGTCAATGCCCAACTGGGCGCCTATGGCGCGCGCGGTGGTGGCGTGATCACCGGTAATCATCTTGACCTGAATGCCCGCGCTGCGACAGGCGGCGACGGCCTGCCGGGCGTCGTCACGCGGCGGGTCGGTGAAACCGTACAATCCCAGCAGGGTGAGGCCCTGTTCCACATCGCCAAAGGTCACCGAGCGGCAGTGGTCGGTGGGTGTGCGGAAAGCCACCGCCAGAACCCGCTGGCCCTGCTCACCCATTTCCTGCTGTTTGCGGTGCCAGTAATCAAGGTGAATGGGGCGGTCCTCACCCGCATAGCGTTCGCTGGTGCACATGGCGAACAGGCGCTCCGGTGCGCCCTTGATATACATGAACCCGTGACCGGTATGGTCGTGATGCAGCGTGGCCATGAAACGGTGGCTGGAATCGAAGGGGATGTTGTCGTCGCGCGGCCATTCGCTGCGCTCGAATTCATCGTCGAGGCCGGCCTTGCGCGCCAGGCTCAGCAGGGCGGCATCCAGCGTGTCGCCGTGAGGCAGCCACTGGCCTTCATCGTCAAGCTGCAGTTCGGCATCGTTGCACAGCAGTCCGGCGCGCAGGACTTCCAGTACCCCCGGATAATCCTTGATATCCACCGCTGTTCCGTCGTGGCAGAATTCGCCATGCGGCGCATACCCGGCGCCGGTGACACTGAAGTCGTAACCGGCGGTGAGCAGTCGTGTAACCGTCAGTTCGTTGTGGGTCAGGGTGCCTGTTTTGTCGGAACAGATGACGGTCACCGACCCGAGTGTTTCCACCGCAGGCAGGCGCCGGATGATGACATTGCGTCGCGCCATGGCCTGCACGCCGATGGCGAGCGTAATGGTGATGATGGCTGGCAGGCCTTCCGGGATCGCGGCCACGGCGAGCGCGACCCCGGCGAGAAACATCCGGTCCGCGGGCTCGCCGTGGATCAGTACACCGAACAGGAAGGTCAGTGCTGCGAGTGCGAGAATGGCCACGGTCAGCACCCGGCCGAAGCGGGCGATCTGGTTGAGCAGCGGCGTGGTGAGGGTGTGTACCGAACCGAGCAGTTCGCTGATATGCCCGACCTGGGTGAGTTCGCCGGTTGCCACCACCAGCCCCAGGCCCTGGCCGTAGGTCACCAGTGTGCCGGAATAGGCCATGTTGCACCGATCGCCGATCGGCGCTGATTCGGCTACACAGGCGAGCTGTTTGTCGACCGGCACCGATTCGCCGGTCAGCGCCGCTTCATCGATACGCAGATCCCGCAGTCGCAGCAACCGCAGGTCCGCGGGGACACGATCGCCGGCCTGCAGCTGCACCAGGTCGCCCGGAACCAGTGCTTCAGCGTCGATTTCGCGGAAATGTCCGTCACGCAGCACCATGGCCGATGGTGAGAGCATGTTGCGAATAGCGTCCATGGCCCGCTCTGCCTTGCCCTCCTGCAGGAAGCCGATAACGGCGTTGATAACGACGACGCCGAAAATCACTCCGCTGTCGATCCAGTGCGCCAGCAGGGCAGTGACCACGCCGGCGATCAACAGGATATAGATAAGGACGTTATGAAACTGGCCGAGAAAGCGTAGCCAGGGGCTGCGGCCCTGAGGTGGTTTGAGACGGTTGGGGCCGTATTGTGCCAGCCGTTGCCTGACTTCCTCCCGCGACAGACCGGTCATCCGGCTGTCGATAAGACGCAGGCATTCGCTGTCCTGCATGCTGTACCAGTTGTTCATCGCCGGGTAAGCGCCTCATGTATCTTTTTCGATCGTCTTCAGCAGCGGCTTGATCAGGTCCATTGGAAAGGGGAAGACCACGGTGGAGTTTTTATCCCCGGCGATTTCCGTCAGCGTCTGCAGGTAGCGCAACTGGAAAGAGCCCGGGTTGCGCGACAGCACTTCCGAGGCCTGCAGCAGTTTTTCCGAGGCTTGCAGTTCGCCTTCGGCATGGATCACCTTGGCGCGCCGTTCGCGTTCCGCTTCGGCCTGCCGCGCGATAGCGCGAATCATGCTCTCGTCGATATCGAGGTGCTTGATCTCAACATTGGAGACCTTGATGCCCCAGGTGTCGGTTTGCTCGTCGAGCAGCAACTGGATATCGCGGTTGAGCTTGTCGCGCTCGGCGAGCATATCATCGAGTTCGTGCTGGCCCAGCACCGAGCGCAGCGTCGTCTGCGCCAGCTGGCTGGTCGCCATCAGGTAGTCCTCAACCTGGATGATAGCGCGTTCGGCGTCGATAACCCGGAAATAGAGCACCGCATTCACCTTGACCGACACGTTGTCACGGGAAATGACGTCCTGGCTAGGCACATCCATGACAATGGTGCGCAGATCCACGCGCACCATCTGCTGTATCAGCGGTACGACAATGACCAGCCCCGGTCCCTTCACTTTCCAGAAACGCCCGAGCATAAACACCACGCCCCGTTCGTATTCGCGCAGAATGCGGAAAGTCCAGGCCAGCAATGCGATAATCACTGCGGCCACGGCGATAGTAATGACAGGCATGGTCAGTCCTCCTCTTGCGGTTCCACAAACAGGGTCAGTCCGTCGATGCGGGTAACCCGTACCGTCTGGCCGCGTTTCAGCGGCACTACGCTTTTCGCTTGCCAGGACTCGCCGTGAATATGTATCCACCCTTCGTCACTGAAGTCCTGCTGCACCGTTCCCCGGGCTTTGAGCAGTTCTTCCTGGCCGCTGACGACCGGTCGCCCCCGCGCCTTGATGGCCATGCCGATGATGCCGAGAAAGAAAGCCCCGCTGATGGCGGTGAAGGTGAAAATCAGCGGCAGCGAAATTCCGTAGCCGGGCATGTCGGTGTCAATCATGATAATAGACCCGATTACGAACGCGATCAGGCCGCCGATGCCCAGCGCGCCGAAACTCGGCACAAAGGCTTCGGAGACCATGAATATGATGCCGAGTATCAGCAACGCGAGTCCGGCATAATTGACCGGCAGTACCTGCAACGCGAACAGCGCCAGCAACAGGCTGATTGCGCCGACGACCCCGGGCAACACAAAACCGGGGTTGTAGAACTCGAAAATCAGTCCATAAATGCCGATCAGGACCAGTATGTAGGCAATGTTGGGATCGGCGATCACCGACAGCAGCCGGGTGCGCCAGTCCGGTTCGAGCACCGTTAGCGTCATATCCTCGGTATTCAGAATCTCGGTGTCGCCATCCATGCTGACCGGGTAGCCATCGAGCTGGGTCAGCAGATCGTCCCGGTTGCGGGCGAGCAGGTTGATCACGCCCGCGCTCAAGGCTTCTTTGGCAGACAGGCTGGCGCCTTCGCGCACGGCCTGCACGGTCCACTCCACGTTGCGGCCGCGCAGCTCGGCAAGCGAGCGCAAATAGGCCGCGGCGTCATTGATCAGCTTGTGCTGCATGGCTGTATCGCCCTTGCCGCTGCCGTTATCGCTACCCGGTTTGTCGCCGGGTTCCGGCTTCACGTGGCTCGGCAGCCCGCCGCCCGCGCCGATCTGCACCGGGGTCGCCGCCCCGAGATTGGTTCCTGGCGCCATGGCGGCAACGTGACAAGCGTAGAGGATATAGGTGCCGGCGCTGGCCGCGCGCGCGCCGCTGGGCGCGACGTAGCCGACAACGGGAACCGGGGAGGCCAGTATCGCCTGCACGATATGGCGCATGGCACTGTCCAGTCCGCCCGGCGTGTCGATACGCAGGATGACCAGGCTGGCGCCCGCTGCTGCAGCCTTGTCGATTCCACGTACGACGAAATCGCCGCTGGCCGGACTGACCGGGCCATCCAGTTGCAGCAACATGCCCGATTGTGCGGCCGGTGTCGGCGGCGCCAGACACAGTGCGCACACAAGCAGTAAGCACGTTCTCAGGTGCCGCATTGCGGTATACCACTCGGTACTGATCCGATAGATATCAGCATACACCTTTTTCCGCCTTGCAGAATGGCGGGCCGCTATTGTCGCGGTGCCTGACGCGTCCTCAGGCGCCGTTGAGTTGCGCGCGTATCAGCTCGGCAAGGTCCATCGCCCGTTGTGCGTCTTCCGCCAGGCAGTTGTAGTGGCCCATTTTGCGGCCCGCACGGGCTTCCTGTTTGCCGTAGAGATGCAGTTTGGCCTGGGGGTGGGACAGCAGTTTGTCCCACGCGGGGGTCCCGTTGGACCAGGCATCGCCGAGCAGGTTGACCATCACCACCGGCGACAGCAGGCGGGTGGA
>JAJDOI010000180.1 GCA_022340245.1 Thiogranum sp. | reverse complement strand
TGATGTCGCCTGCGGTCACCGGTCCAGGACCTTTCTTGCTCAACTTGAGGGTGGCCGCCTCGCGATTGAACATCTTCAGCGCCACGCCCTTGAGATTGAGCATGATCTCCATGACGTCTTCCTGCACGCCCTCAATGGCCGAATACTCGTGCAGCACGCCTTCGATTTCCACACCGGTGATGGCGCAACCTGGCATGGAAGACAGCAGAATACGACGCAGGGCATTGCCCAGCGTATGACCGAAGCCGCGTTCCAGCGGTTCCAGAACGACCTTGGCAGTATGCTCGTTGACGCTTTGAACGTCGACGATACGCGGTTTCAGAAACTCGGTGACCTTGCCCGGCATGAAAAGCCCTCTTAAACTAATGTCTTACTTGGAGTACAACTCGACAACGAGATGCTCGTTGATCTCGGCGGGGAGGTCCGAACGCTCCGGACGCGCCTTGAACACGCCAGCCATTTTCTTCGCGTCCACGTCGATCCAGTCGACGAAGCCGCGCTGTTCGGCCAGTTCCAGCGCCGACTGCACGCGCGACTGGTTCCGGGATTTATCCGCCACGGCCAGGTTGTCATTGGGCTGAACCTGGTATGAGGGAATGGTGACGCGCTGGCCATTCACGGTAATCGCATTGTGGCGTACCAGTTGGCGGGCCTCGGAACGCGAGGCCGCAAAGCCCATCCGATACACGACGTTATCCAGCCGACTTTCAAGCAGTTGCAGCAGATTTTCACCCGTGGAGCCCTTGCCCTGGGCCGCACTCTTGTAATAGTTACGGAACTGGCGCTCCAGCACGCCGTAGATACGGCGCATTTTCTGCTTTTCACGCAGCTGTGCGGCATAGTCCGACAGGCGACCACGACGCTGCCCGTGCTGGCCCGGCGGAAACGCACGGTTCTCGACCGAACACTTGCTCGTGTAACATTTTTCGCCTTTCAGAAACAGCTTGGTGCCTTCACGACGGCACTGGCGACATTTGGGTCCTACATACTTGGCCATGGGTTCTCCTCCGTCCTACACACGCCGCTTCTTCGGCGGACGGCAGCCATTGTGCGGAATCGGGGTTACGTCGGTAATGTTGGTGATGCGGAAACCGGCATTGTTCAGCGCACGCACGGCGGACTCGCGGCCCGGTCCCGGCCCCTTGACTTCAACTTCGAGGTTTTTCAAACCGTACTCCTTGACCACTTCGCCGACGCGCTCAGCCGCGACCTGGGCCGCGAACGGCGTGCTCTTGCGCGAACCGCGGAATCCCGAACCACCGGAGGTCGCCCAGCCCAGGGTATTCCCCTGCCGAT
Source organism: Thiogranum sp. (assembly GCA_022340245.1). Taxonomy (GTDB): domain Bacteria; phylum Pseudomonadota; class Gammaproteobacteria; order DSM-19610; family DSM-19610; genus Thiogranum. The sequence goes on along the minus strand of JAJDOI010000180.1, from coordinate 11,412 downwards.
CGGTGATAGTCACAATGGTGTTGTTGAACGACGCGTGGATATGGGCGATCCCGTCGACCACATTCTTCTTCACCTTTTTGCGGGTACGGGCTGTACTCGGCTTAGCCATATTGAATACCTGTAAACAGCAGCTTATTTACGAATCGGGCGACGCGGGCCCTTGCGGGTGCGCGCATTGGTCCGGGTGCGCTGACCACGCAGCGGCAGGCCACGGCGGTGCCGGATACCCCGGTAACAGCCCAGGTCCATGAGACGCTTTATGTTCATGGACAGGGTACGACGCAGGTCGCCTTCCACCGTATACCGGGCAACTTCGCCGCGGATAGCCTCGACTTCGACCTCGGACAGATCCTTGATCTTGACCTCCGGCTTGATGCCGGTAGCGTCGCAAATCTTGCGCGCAGTGGTGCGCCCAATGCCGTAGATCGCAGTGAGCGCGACCACTGCATGTTTTTGGGGCGGAACGTTAATCCCGGCTATACGAGCCATGAACCTTATCTCCTCAACGAGACGACCGGACGGTGCTTGCGAAAACCCGCAAGTGTACCGGAAAATGCCTCAGTTATCAATCGAAAAACCAACCAGCTGGGCGCCGCCGCGGATTCAGCCCTGGCGCTGTTTGTGGCGCCCATCCTTGCAGATAACCCGCACCACGCCCTTGCGGCGGACGATTTTGCAGTTACGACAAATACGTTTTACGGATGCACGAACTTTCATGGTTTCACCTATATCAATTCAATTACCGCAGCAAACCCGCGCGGCCGTGCCCTTTCAGGTTGGCCTTTTTCATCAGACCCTCGTATTGATGAGACATCATCAGGGCCTGCACCTGCGCCATGAAGTCCATCACCACAACCACAATAATCAGAAGGGACGTGCCGCCGAAATAAAACGGGACATTCCAGTACAAAATCAGGAACTCCGGCAACAGACAGACCGCGGTGATATACAGGGCACCGGCCAGCGTCAGCCGGGTCATAACGCCGTCAATATACTTCGCAGTCTGTTCACCGGGACGAATCCCCGGAATGAACGCACCTGATTTCTTCAGGTTGTCCGCCGTTTCCTTCGAATTGAAAACAATGGCGGTATAAAAAAAACAGAAGAAAATGATCGCCATCGCGTAGAACATTATGTAAAGCGGCTGCCCCGGGGACAGGGTCGAGGAAATATCCTTCAACCAGCCCATACCTTCCGCACTACCGAACCACTGCCCTGCCGTTGCCGGGAACAGGATAATGCTCGAGGCGAAAATTGGCGGAATAACCCCGGACATATTCAGTTTCAGCGGCAGGTGGGTGCTCTGCGCCGCGTACATCTTGCGCCCCTGCTGCCGCTTGGCGTAGTTCACGGTAATCCGCCGTTGCCCTCGTTCGATGAATACCACAAACGCCGTCACCGCCAGCGCCAGCGCGAACAGGAACAGCAGGGTGAGCGTGTTCATCTCACCGGTGCGCACCAGCTCCAGAGAGCCACCGATAGCGCGCGGCAACCCGGCGACGATACCCGAGAAAATGATAATCGAGATGCCGTTGCCAATACCGCGCTCGGTCACCTGCTCACCGAGCCACATCAGGAACAGGGTTCCGGTGACCAGGCAGGCGACCGCCGAAATCACGAACGGCAAGCCCTGCAATATCACCAGCGGCTGACCGCCGACCACCTGCCCCTGCAGCGCAGTGGAAATACCGATCGCCTGGAAGGTTGCCAATACCACCGTTGCGTAACGGGTATATTGGGTGATCTTGTGCCTTCCGGCCTCACCTTCTTTCTTCAGCTGCTCCAGCGTCGGCACGGTATACGACAGCAACTGCAAAATAATCGATGCCGAAATATACGGCATAATCCCCAGCGCAAACAGCGACAAACGCTTGAGGGCGCCACCGGAGAACATGTTGAACATGTCCAGAATGGTGCCTTTCTGCTGCTCGACCAGCACTTCGAGCACGTGCGGGTCGATACCGGGCAACGGGATAAACGAACCGATACGGAAAACCAGGATCGCGCCCAGCACAAAGAAAATACGCTGCCGCAGTTCCGTCAGTCTTCCAAGATCACCGAGCCCACCGGTGAGTCCTGCCGCGCCAGGTCCAGCCATCAGTGATCCTTTCGCCTCAGTCCTCGACCTTGCCGCCGGCAGCTTCAATCGCTGCGCGGGCACCCTTGCTCACACCAATACCGCGCACCGTAACGGCGGTTTTGAGTTCGCCGGAAGCCATTACCTTGGCATACAGAGCGCTCTGTTTAACAAGGCCGGCTGCTTTCAGGCTGGCCAGATCAATGGCACCGCCCTCAACCAGCGCGAGCTCGTGCAGCCGCACTTCCTCGGTCACCCGCGACTTGCGCGAGGTGAAACCGACTTTCGGCAAACGGCGCTGCAGCGGCATCTGGCCGCCTTCGAAACCAATCTTGTGGAAACCGCCGGCACGCGATTTCTGGCCCTTGTGGCCGCGACCACCGGTCTTGCCCAGACCGGAGCCGATACCGCGACCGACACGTTTGGCCGCGCTGCGCGCACCCGCGCCGGGCTTGATGGTATTCAGACGCATGATTTATATCTCCTCGACGGCGAGCATGTCATAGACCTTGTTGATCATGCCACGGTTCTCGGGAGTATCGATTACCTCGACACTATGACGGATGCGGCGCAGCCCCAGGCCACGCACGCACGCTTTTTGCGACGCAATCCGCCCGTTGGTGCTTTTGAGCAAAGTAACCTTGAGTTTCTTGTCAGCCATGGCTTACCCCAGGATCTCTTCTACCTTTTTGCCGCGCTTGGCAGCGACCAGTTCCGGCGAGCCCATTTCAGACAGACCCTTCATGGTGGCGCGAACGACGTTAATCGGGTTGTTGGTGCCGATACACTTGGCCAGCACGTCACGCACGCCGACCACTTCGAACACTGCACGCATGGCGCCGCCGGCGATGATCCCCGTACCTTCCGAGGCCGGCTGCATGTATACCTTTGCCGCGCCGAAAGTCGCAGTGATCGGATACTGCAGGGTCCCGTCCTTGAGCGCGACCCGCCTCATGTTCTTGCGGGCGTTCTCCATCGCCTTCTGAATGGCAACCGGCACCTCGCGCGCTTTTCCGCGCCCGAAGCCTACTCTGCCTTCACCGTCACCGACTACGGTGAGCGCCGCAAAGCCGAACTGACGTCCGCCCTTTACCACCTTGGCGACACGGTTTATGCCGATCAGCTTTTCGTGCAGACCGTCGGTACTCGTTTGTGCTTCCACACTTGCCATAGCGCTACCCTTACCTAGAATTCCAGACCGCTTTCACGCGCGGCATCCGCCAGCGCTTTCACGCGACCATGATATTTGAAACCGGAGCGGTCAAATGCGACCGTACTGATACCAGCAGCCTTGGCACGTTCGGCGACGACCTTGCCGATCAATGCAGCGGCATCCGCGTTGCCGGTAGCCTTCATATCCTTGCGCAACTCCCGGTCCAGCGTCGAGGCACTGGCCAGCACCTTGTCACCGCTCTCATCGATGATCTGCGCATAAATATGACGCGGCGTACGATGGATGCACAGGCGAGCCCGGCCGAGTTCGCGGATCTTGGCCCGTGCCTTTCTGGCGCGGCGCTGTCTTGATGCCTTTTTGTCCATGTCGATACCTTCGTGTTCACACTGGAGACGGGGCTACTGCCCGTGTCCGCTAAACTACTTCTTCTTGGCTTCCTTACGCACGATGACCTCATCGGCGTATTTGACACCCTTGCCCTTGTAGGGCTCCGGCGGGCGATAGGCACGGATTTCCGCGGCAACCTGCCCGACCTTCTGTTTGTCCGAGCCCCTGACCACAATCTCGGTCTGACTGGGCGTCTCGACGCTTACCCCTTCGGGCACCGGATAATCAACCGGATGCGAGAACCCCAACGTCAGGTTCAGCTTCTGGCCCTGGGCCTGGGCGCGATAGCCCACACCGACCAGCTGCAGCTTCTTTTCGAAACCCTGGGTGACACCCTTGACCATGTTATCCACCAGCGCACGCGTGGTACCTGTCAGCGCCATGGCCGTCTTGGAGCCGTCCCGCGGAGCAAAGCTCAGGATATTCGCATCCTGGCTGACCTGCACCGAGTTGTGAACGGTGTGCTCAAGTGAGCCCTTGCCACCCTTCACGGTCACCGCCTGGCCTTCGATTTTGATCTCGACGCCGGCCGGGAGTTCGATTGGTTTTTTAGCAACTCTGGACATGGTCTGTACTCATTTACGATACGTAGCACAACACTTCGCCACCTTCACCGGCAGCGCGCGCAGCGCGATCACTCATGACACCTTTCGACGTGGACACGATCGCCACGCCCATGCCGCCCTGAACCTTGGGCAACTCACCGTTCGCCTTGTAGATACGCAGCCCCGGGCGACTGATGCGTTTCAGTGTCTCAATCACGGGCTGACCCTGGTAATACTTCAGGTCAACACTCATGACTCCCTTGGCGGCTTCATCCTCGAGCTTGAAGTCCTGGATATAGCCTTCGTCTTTGAGCACCTGCGCGATGGACATCTTCAACTTCGAAGAAGGCATCGATACCGATACCTTGCCGGCGCGCTGGCCGTTGCGTATGCGAGTCAGCATATCGGCGATAGGATCAGTCATCATAATCTGCGTACCTCTTAATCCTTAAGCTGTTACCAGCTGGCCTTGACAAGACCGGGGATGTCTCCGGCCATGGCATGTTCGCGCAGCTTGTTCCGGGCCAGGCCGAACTTGCGGTAGTACCCGTGCGGGCGCCCGGTAAGACGGCAGCGATTGCGTGCCCTGCAGGGGCTGGCGTTACGCGGCAGCGCCCGCAGTTTGAGCTGCGCGTCGTAGCGTTCTTCATCCGACTTGTTGATGTCGGAGATAATCGCCTTGAGCGCAGCACGTTTTACCGCATATTTCTTAACCAGCTTGGCGCGCTTGATTTCGCGCTGGAGCATGGATTGCTTTGCCATGTATCCGGTCCTCAGTTCTTGAACGGGAAGTTGAACGCCGCCAGCAGCGCGCGCCCCTCTTCGTCGGTTTTTGCCGTGGTGGTGATGTTGATATCCAAACCACGCAGCGCATCGATCTTGTCGTAGTCGATCTCCGGGAAAATAATCTGTTCCCGCACACCCATGTTGTAATTGCCGCGACCATCAAAGCCTTTGGGGCTCATGCCGCGAAAGTCGCGGATACGCGGAATGGCGATATTCACCAGGCGATCGAGAAATTCATACATGCGTTCTCGACGCAGGGTTACCTTGCAGCCGATGGGCCAGCCCTCGCGCACCTTGAAACCGGCGACCGATTTGCGCGCGTTGCGGACAATTGCCTTCTGCCCGGCGATTTTTTCCATATCGCTTACGGCATTTTCCATCACCTTGCGATCGCCGATCGCCTCACCAACACCCATGTTCAGGGTAATCTTGGTGATACGCGGCACTTCCATCACGTTCTCGTAGCCAAACTGTTCCAACAGCTTCTTGGCAATCTCATCGCGATACTGATCTTGTAATCTGGCCATCTCAGCGACTCACTCTCACGCGTCCACAGCTTCATTGGTGGACTTGAATACACGCACCTTGCGACCGTCTTCCAGGACCTTGATACCCACGCGGTCGCCCTTCTTCGTCTGCGGGTTGTACAACATGACGTTGGACACGTGGATAGGCATTTCCTTTTCCACGATACCGCCGGGCACACCCGCCTGGGGATTCGGCTTGGTGTGCTTTTTGACGATATTGACGTTCTCGACGACCAGCTTGTCCGCCTCCGGCAATACACGCAGGACGGTACCGCGCTTGCCGCTGTCCTTACCGACTTTCACGACGACGTCATCGCCTTTACGAATCTTGTTCATAATCCCGACTCCTGCCTACAGCACTTCCGGCGCCAGCGAAATAATTTTCATAAACCGCTCGCTGCGCAGCTCACGCGTCACCGGGCCAAAGATACGCGTACCGATCGGCTCCAGCTTGGTGTTCAGCAACACGGCCGCGTTACCGTCAAAACGGATCAGGGAGCCGTCCGGGCGACGCACGCCCTTGGCCGTACGCACCACCACCGCGTTGTAGACTTCGCCCTTCTTCACCTTGCCGCGGGGAATAGCCTCTTTCACGCTAACCTTGATGATGTCGCCGATGTTGGCATAACGGCGATGTGAACCACCGAGCACCTTGATACACTGCAGACGGCGCGCTCCGCTGTTGTCAGCAACATCTAAACTGGATTGCATCTGAATCATGACTTAATTCCCACTCACGCAATGCTTGGGTCTATTTCAGACCACCGCCCGTTCGACGATTTCAACCAGCGCCCACGACTTAGTCTTGGAAACCGGACGGGTCTGTTTAATGGTCACCGTATCGCCTTCCTTGCACTCATTATTCTCATCATGAATATGCACTTTGGTCGAACGGCGGATGTATTTACCGTATAACGGGTGACGCACCTGACGCTCCACCAGCACCACCGCGCTCTTGTCCATCTTGTCGCTGACGACACGACCGATCAGGGTGCGGACCAGATTGGCTTCTTCACTCATGCGGACTCACCTGCACTCGCTTTCTCGTTCATTACAGTCTTGATGCGCGCGATATTGCGGCGCACTTTCTTCACCTGATCGGGACGACTCAGTTGTCCGGTACCTTTCTGCATGCGCAGGTTAAACTGCTCGCGCAGCAGGCCGTCCAGCTCCTGTTTCAGCTCGTCGGCTGACTTCTGACGAAGATCATTGGCATTCATCACATCACCGTCCGGTTGACGAACGTGGTACGCACGGGAAGCTTGGCAGCCGCCAGCTTGAACGCTTCACGCGCCAGCTCTTCCGAAACGCCCTCGATTTCATAAATTACGCGCCCGGGCTGGATCTTCGCGACCCAGTACTCGACGTTACCCTTGCCCTTGCCCTGGCGAACCTCGATCGGCTTCTTGGTGATCGGCACGTCCGGGAACACGCGAATCCACAGTTTTCCGCCGCGCTTGACCTTGCGGGTAATGGTACGGCGGGCCGCCTCGATCTGGCGCGCGGTAAGCTGGCCACGCGACGTCGACTTGAGCGCGAACTCGCCGAAACTCACCTTGTTACCGCTGGTCGCGAGCCCACGATTGCGGCCTTTCTGCTGCTTGCGGAACTTCGTTCTCTTGGGCTGTAACATGCCTCTAGACTCCCTTAATTGCTGCCGGCGGCTTTCTTGCCGGCCTCAGGCTCAGCGCTCTGCTCGTCGCGGTCCAGGATCTCACCTTTGAACACCCAGACCTTTACACCGATCACACCATAGGTGGTATGGGCTTCAGTGAACCCGTAATCAATGTCCGCACGCAGGGTATGCAGCGGCACACGGCCTTCCCGATACCACTCGGTACGCGCGATTTCAGCACCATTCAGACGTCCGGCGACCATGATCTTGATGCCCTGGGCGCCCAGGCGCATGGCATTACCGACGGCGCGCTTCATGGCACGGCGGAACATGATGCGTCGTTCCAGCTGCTGGGCGACACTTTCCGCCACCAGCTGCGCCTCGATTTCAGGCTTGCGCACCTCTTCTATATTGATATGCACGGGCACACCCATTTCGCGAGCCACTTCGGCACGCAGCTTTTCGATATCCTCGCCCTTCTTGCCGATAACGATGCCCGGACGCGCGGTATGGATCGTAATCGCGGCGTTGTTGGCCGGACGCTGGATCTGGATGCGACTCACCGAGGCATGCTTGAGTTTGCGCTTGATGAAATCACGTATCTTCAGATCCAGATTCAGGTAATCTGCATAGTTACTCGAATCCGCATACCACGTCGATGTCCAGTCCTTGACGATGCCAAGGCGAATACCAATTGGATGTACTTTCTGGCCCATGCCGTACTCTCTTTATGTTTCGCTCGATTACTGCTCTGCGACAGTAATCTGTATGTGACTTGTGCGCTTCAGAATCTGGTTGGCACGGCCCTTGGCCCGCGCCCTCCAGCGCTTGAGGGTTGGCCCCTCGTTGACACAAATCGCGGAAATCTTCAGTTCATCGACGTCGGCGCCCTCGTTGTGCTCGGCATTGGCAATCGCGGATTCCAGCACCTTGCGAACAATTTGGGCGGCCTTCTTCTGACTGAAGGTCAGCACTTCCAGCGCGCGTTCAACCGGCAGACCGCGCACCTGGTCGGCGACCAGGCGGCACTTCTGTGCAGAAATGCGCGCATGACTCAATTTCGCTGTCGCTTGCATTCGTCGATACCCTTACTTCGATTTCCGGTCCGCCGCGTGCCCCTTGAAGGTACGCGTCATGGCAAATTCACCCAGCTTGTGACCCACCATATTCTCGTTAACCAGAATCGGCACATGCTGACGGCCGTTGTGGACAGCGATGGTGAGACCCACCATATCGGGCAACACCATGGAACGGCGCGACCAGGTCTTGATGGGCTTGCGGCTGTTGGTGCTCACCGCTTCATCGACCTTCTTCATCAGATGAAGATCAACAAAAGGGCCTTTTTTAACTGAACGTGGCACGGTCTCTAACCTCTATCCATTACTTCTGATTGCGACGACGCACAATCATGTTGTCGGTACGTTTGTTGCTCCGGGTTTTGTAGCCCTTGGTCGGCGTACCCCACGGCGATACCGGATGACGGCCACCCGATGTCCGGCCTTCACCACCACCATGCGGGTGGTCGACGGGGTTCATGGCCACACCGCGAACCGTCGGACGCACACCGCGCCAGCGGGTTGCACCGGCCTTGCCCAGCGAACGCAGATTGTGTTCGGAGTTACCGACTTCGCCGATCGTCGCCCGGCAATCCACCGGCACCTTGCGCATTTCACCGGAGCGCAGACGCAGGGTGGCGTGATCACCTTCGCGCGCCACCAGCTGCACACTCGCGCCGGCGCTACGGGCAATCTGACCGCCCTTCCCGGGCTTCATTTCCACGTTGTGCACGACGCTACCCAGCGGGATGTTACGCAACGGAATGGCGCTGCCCGGCTTGATCGGCGCTTCGCTGCCGCTGTGGATTTCGGCGCCGGCATAGACGCCGCGCGGCGCGATGATGTAACGGCGTTCGCCGTCGGCATACAGCACCAGCGCAATGTGCGCACTGCGGTTCGGGTCATATTCAAGACGCTCGACGCGCCCGGGTATACCGTCCTTGTCACGCTTGAAATCAATGACGCGGTAACGCTGGCGGTGTCCACCGCCGATATGACGGGTGGTGATACGCCCCTTGTTGTTTCGCCCGCCGTTCTTGGTCTTTTTCTCGACCAGCGGTCCGTAGGGCGCACCCTTGTGCAGCTCGGCTTCGGTAACCTTGACAACGAAACGCTGTCCGGGTGAAGTCGGTCTTGATTTGACTATAGCCATTACTCTGCACCCATGAAATCTATATCGGAACCTTCGGCCAGGGTGACGTACGCCTTCTTCCAATCGGAGCGACGACCCAGGGTCTGACCGAAACGTTTTACCTTACCCTTGACGTTGGACACCTGTATGGCGGTGACAGTCACGTCAAACATCTTTTCCACGGCCTTGCGGATTTCCGGCTTGCTGGCATCCGGCAACACCTTGAAGACCATCTGCCGGCCCTGGTCAGCCGCACGGGTGCTCTTTTCAGACACCACCGGGGCGATCAGGATCCTGCTCATGCGCTCGTTATTCATGCCAGCCTCTCCTCGAACTGCCGCAGCGCAGCAACCGTCATCAGCACCTTGTCGAAACCCACCAGGCTGACCGGATCGGCAATAGCCGTGTCAACGACATCCACGTGAGGCAGGTTGCGTGCCGCCAGGTACAGGTTTTCGTCCGGCTCGTCGTGCACGATCAGCACCCGGTCCAGACCGATGACGCCAAGCTTGGCCGCCAGGTCGCGGGTTTTGGGCGCGTCAACCGCAAAGCTCTCTACCACGACCAGGCGGTCCTGGCGAACCAGTTCCGAAAGGATGGAGCGAACCGCTGCGCGATAGGCCTTCTTGTTGACCTTTTGCGAGTAGTCGCGGGTGGTTGCCGCAAACGTGGTACCGCCGCCTCGCCAAAGTGGGCTGCGTATTGTACCAGCGCGCGCGCGTCCTGTCCCCTTCTGGCGCCAGGGCTTGCTTCCGCCACCACGGACGGCCGAACGACTTTTCTGTGCGTGGGTGCCGGAGCGGCCGGCGGCCATGTACGCCACGACCACCTGGTGCACCAGGCTTTCGTTGAAATCCTGGCCAAATACGGCATCGGCGACATCCATGCTCGATCCACCATGCATATTTATGTTCATGTCCGCTACCCCTTAAGCCTTGACTGCGGGTGTCACAATCACGTCGCCGCCGCGCGCACCCGGCACCGCACCCTTGATCAACAGCAGGTTGCGTTCGGCGTCGACGCGCACCACTTCCAGGTTCTGGATCGTGCGGCGCACGTTACCCATATGGCCCGCCATGCGCTTGCCCTTGAACACGCGCCCGGGCGTCTGACACTGACCGATAGAACCCGGCGCGCGATGCGACAGCGAGTTACCGTGGGTGGCGTCCTGGGTACGGAAATTGTGGCGCTTGACACCGCCCGCAAAACCTTTACCGATGGTGGTACCGGCAACATCCACTTTCTGACCCGGCTCGAAAATATCCACGCCGATCTGGCCGCCCATCTGGATATCGTCGCCTTCACCGTCCGCGAGGCGGAATTCCCAAATGCCGGTCCCGGCCTCGGTCCCGGCCTTGGCAAAATGCCCGGCCATTGCCTTGTTGACACGGCTGGCGCGACGCTTGCCGGCGGTCACCTGAAACGCCCGGTAGCCGTCCACTTCTGCGCTGCGCACCTGAGTCACCCGGTTCGGGTCGACTTCAACCACGGTTACAGGCACCGACTCACCGTCCTCGGTGAAGATGCGGGTCATGCCTGCCTTTCTGCCTATTAATCCGATCGCCATTTTCATTTCCCCGGCAAAGCTAACGCCTGCGACTCAGGCCTCAGTTCAACTTGATCTGCACGTCGACGCCTGCCGCAAGGTCCAGCTTCATAAGCGCGTCAACGGTTTTATCAGTGGGATCCACAATGTCCATGAGACGCTTGTGGGTACGGATCTCGTACTGGTCGCGTGCGTCCTTGTTGACGTGCGGCGAAATCAGTATCGTGAATCGTTCTTTCTTCGTCGGCAGCGGAATGGGTCCACGGACCTGCGCGCCGGTGCGGCGGGCGGTTTCGACAATTTCGCGTGCGGACTGGTCGATCAGGCGATGATCGAACGCCTTCAAGCGGATGCGAATTCTTTGATTTGCCATGTCAACCTCTAAAGAACGGGGACGGCATGCGATCCGTCCCCATAATTTCCATGATTACTCGATGATTTTCGCCACCACGCCGGCGCCGACGGTACGGCCACCTTCGCGAATCGCAAAACGTAAACCTTCTTCCATCGCGATCGGTGCAATCAGGCTCACAACAATCTTCACGTTGTCGCCCGGCATCACCATCTC
>JAJDOI010000170.1 GCA_022340245.1 Thiogranum sp. | reverse complement strand
CTCGTCGCGGATTTCGCCGCCCGAGCCGGTGGCCGCACCGGGAAACGGTGATATCGCCGTGGGGTGGTTGTGCGTCTCCACCTTGATCTGGATGTGGGCTTCTTCATCGTGGGCGGCGTACTCGCCGCCGGGCGCAGCGGCAAAGAAGCGCTGGGCGCGCTGCCCGCGGATCACCGCGGCATTATCCTTGTAGGCCGACAGGATGCCGTCGGGGCTGGCCTTGTAGCTGGCGCGGATCATATTGAACAGCGTGGTGTCCTGCTCCGCGCCGTCGATGATCCAGCTGGCGTTGAAAATCTTGTGGCGGCAGTGCTCGGAGTTGGCCTGGGCGAACATCATCAGTTCGACGTCGGTGGGATTGCGTCCCAGTCCGGTAAAGCACTCGACCAGGTAATCGACTTCGTCATCGGACAGCGCCAGGCCCATGTCGCGGTTGGCGCGCACCAGGGCATCGCGCCCGCCGTGCAGAATATCGACACTGAGCAGCGCCGCGGGCTCGGCCTGGCTGAACAGGCGCTGGGCGTCGCCGGCATTTTCCAGCACCGATTCGGTCATGCGATCGTGCACCAGGGCGTGGATAGCCAACAGGGCGGTGCTGTCGAGGCGCGCACCCGGCGCCAGTTCGATGGCGAAACGGATGCCGCGCTCGATGCGCCGTACATTCAGCAGGCCGCAGTTGTGCGCGATATCGGTGGCTTTGCTCGACCAGGGTGAAATCGTGCCGATCCGCGGCACCACCCAGCAGTGATAGCCGGCACCGGTTTCGACCGGCTCGGCATCGCCCAGCAGCTGGCTCAGCGTGGCAAGCCCCCGCTCGTCGAGCGCCTGCTCCAGTTCAACGAAGTGAACATAGTGCGCGGCGACCCCGGCGACATCGCCGACGGCCTGTCGCAGGCGCGCGCGCAGTTTGTCGAGGCGGAAGACGGAAAAAGCGGGCGCACCGGGCAATTGGAGCATGGACAACAGTCTCTACTGGGCAGGGGCACAGACTGTCGCAAGGCCCCGTTGAGGAAGGTCGCAATGATACTGGATGGCTGCTGAGGGGTACAGCCTGCGAGCCGCCCGGCCCGCAGGCTGTGGCGCGCCGGGACGGCGCGTCTAGATCTTGAAACGACCAACCACGGCGTTGAGGCGCGCCGCGGTCTGCGTCAGGGATTCGAGGTCCTGGCTGCAGGCGTCCATCCAGTCGGCGTTCTCGCTGCCCTTGCCCGACAGGGACTCGACGTGCTGGGCGATTTCGTGGCTCGCCGCGGACTGCTGGCGGGCAGCCTCGGAAATCTGCTCGACCATGTCGTTCATGAGGTTGACGCTGCCGGTCATGTGCTGAATCACCTGCTCAGTTTCACCGACCGTGTCGAGCATGGACCCGCTGGCGTCCGCCACCTGCGCCATGGAGCCGACCAGTTCCTGGTTGGAACGCTGGTTGCTCTCCAGCAGGCTGCGAATCTGGGCCGTGGACTGCTGCGTCTTCGAGGCCAGCTGACGCACCTCGTCGGCAACCACCGCAAAGCCCCTGCCCGCCTCGCCTGCGCGCGCCGCCTCGATGGCCGCGTTCAGCGCCAGCAGGTTGGTCTGCTCGGCAATCTCGTTGATGGCACCGATCATCTGGTGCATGGAGCGTCCTTTCTCCTCGATGGCGTCGACATTCTGCTGCAGCTGTCCGATCTGCTGCACCATGGTGCGGGTCTTTTCGGCCATGGCGCGCATGGCGCCATTGCCCGCGTCGGCCTGTGAGCGCGCCTGTACCGCCTCGCCCGCAGCCGTTTCGGCGTTGTTGGCTATCTCGGCGCTGGTGGCCGACATCTCCTCGGTGGCCGCAGCGGTTTCGCGGGTGCGTTCGGCACCCTCGGCAACGTTGGCGCGCACCGCGGCGACGCGGTCGCTGGTCTGTTCGGTGCCCTGCGCCAGCTGTTGGGAAACGTCGGCGATATCCACCACCATTTCCTGCAGGCCGGCCATCATCTGGTTGAAGTAATCCGAGGCCTGCCCCAGTTCATCACCCGTGGCCAGCTGCACACGCTGGGTCAGGTCGCCCTCGCCCCTGGCCATGCCCTCGAGAATTTCCTTGAGCCGCAGGATCGGTGTGGCGATCTGGTTGCCCGCGAGCCACGCCACCAGCAGGCCCACAATCAGACCGATCACCAGCAGTACACCCATGGTACGCGCATCGCTATGCAGGTCGGACAGCAGCGCGCCACTGGTATCAACCGCCTGCGCGCGCTGGGTTTCCACCAGTGCGTGCAGCAGCTTGTCGATGTCGGCGAGCAGCGGCCGGACTTCGGTGCGGATCAGGTGAATGTCGGTGCGCCACTTGCCGGTCGCCTCGATCTTGCGCAACTCCGCGAACTCGCCCTCGAACTGCTCCTTCCGTTTGACAAACTGCTTGAGACCCTCGGCCTGTTCGAAAGTCAGCTCATCCTCGCGCGCTGCGAGCTTGTCAGCAGTTTCCTTGACAGCACCAAGATAGAGATTGATCTCGTCCAGCGAGCGCTGACCGCGGAAAGCGATATAGGCGCGCACGCCGTTCATGACATTGGCCCAGTTATAGCGCAGCTCGTGAATCTGGTTGAGCAGTTCGCGGCGTGTGCGGTTGGCGTCTTCCTCGAACTCGCTCATCAACATTTCACCGGTCAGCTGCAGCATCTGCTGGCTGGTGGGGTTGATCCGCTCGGCGGCGAAGCTCAACCCGGCGACGTTGCTCATGGGATCATCGACGAGCTTGACCATTCTCGGCTCATAGCTCTTGAATCGGCCGACCAGGTCCTCAAGCGACTTCAGTGTGTCGCTCGACGCCTCATCGTGATTGGCCTCCAGCCGCTCTTTGAGCTGTGCAAGCGCGGTGTCGATCCGCCCCAGCGCCTGCTGATACTCGACCTTGGCGCCGTTGTCCTGGGCCAGCAGATAAAGCCCCAGGGCTGCCGTGGCATGGGTGAGCGCTTGTGACAGGTCCTGGGAGGCAAGCATGGTGGGCTGCAGTTTTTCCACCACCAGACTGAGCTTGTCCTCGACCTGGAAAAGGCTGCGGTAGGAAACCGCAGATAACAGCAGCATGAGCGCCAGCAGAATTCCAAAACCACCCCAGACTTTCTGGCGCACCGAAAGATTTGCAAGAATCCGTAAACGTCCCACAGCTCAGTTCCCTATTTGTCCAGTCATACGACGGGGGCCGACCGGCTACAATCGGTGGACCGCCTTGCCTTAGTGGCGTACTGGTTGTAGTGGCAGGCGACGAGAGTTCTTTAGAGAGGCGCGCGACCGCCCCGGGGGGCTAATTGACGCCCAGCCAGGGCATACCGCCGGGCTGGTCGGCGGCCAGAATGCCGAAGCTGCTTTCCCCGACAACCGCGGCGAGACAACCCAGCGCCAGCTGCGGGTCGTTGTTTTTTTCGCTGATATGGGCGGCAACCAGGTGCTGCAGCCGGTCTGTGTTGATTTTATCAAGAATATTCGCAGCTTGCTGATTACTGAGGTGGCCGTAGGGACCGCCCACGCGCTGCTTGAGCGCGGGCGGATAGGGACCGTCGGCGAGCATGCCGGGGTCGTGATTGCACTCCAGAATGAGAGCATCGAGGTGATCGAGGGCCTGCAGCAGGTGGGCGGTGATGCTGCCGACATCGGTCAGCAACCCCAGTCGGCGCCGACCGTCGGAAAACACAAACTGGCAGGGCTCGCGGGCATCGTGCGGCACCGGAAACGGCTGCACCTGGAGGTCGCCGATACGCAACGCGCGGTGGCTGTTGATGCAGTGGTATTCGGCGAGCTCGCCGCCTTTGTGCGCCGCGTGCGTGCCGGCGGTCATCCACACCGGGAGCTGGTAGCGCCGCGACAGGCGCGCGACCCCGGCGATATGGTCGCTGTGTTCGTGGGTGACCAGGATGGCGTCCAGGTCGCCAGGCTGCAGGGACAGCCTGGCGAGACGCTTTTCCGTTTCGGCACAGGAGAATCCGCAATCGACCAGTACGCGGGTATCGCCGGATTCCACCAGCGTGGCATTACCCTTGCTTCCGCTACCCAGTGATGCAAAGCGCATGCGCAGACCGGGGTGCGTGCTATTTGAGTTCGTCGTACAGCACGTTGAGTATATGCACGGCCGTCACCGATTTTTCGGGTTTGCCGTCCTTATCCAGCACCACCACACGGGTGTCTGCACCGTCGTCGCTGAGCTTGATCTGGTAGTGCTCGGCCTTCTGCTCCTTGTCGGACCAGAACGCGAGCTTGGAGAGGAATCCGCCCTGGTTCTGGCTCTTCAGCGGATCGCTGTAGCGCACGTAGTACAGCCCTTGCAGGCGGTCACGGTCCTCGACGGCGAAACCGACACGGTCCAGCACGATACCGACGTTGCGCCAGGCTTTCTCGAACTCGTCGTGCAATACCAGCGTCGCCTGACCGGTTCCCTGCTGAACCAGCTCGGCGCGGGGGGGCCGCGGTGCCGTTTTGGTTACCACTTCGTCCGCCCGGGCCGGTTTCACGCCCAGATAGATCATCATGCGTTTGAGCATTTCCGATTCCAGGCCCGGGTCGGAGGGTCGCGGTCCCCACTTGGTGGTGCCCTCTTCTCCGCCGGAGACGACAATTTCCTCAACGCCCTGCTGGGTAATGTACAGTTCGGTGGTTCCAGGTTTCTCACCGCGTTCCAGGCGCATGCGGTAGCGGTCGCGGTAAGCCGAGCTGTACGCCTGTGCGTATATGCGACTGATCAGGCTACGGATAGGCCCCTTCGGAATTGCGGCGCGGTTTTCCACCCAGTCGGTCTGCAGCGTTCCCAGTTCCGGGTTCTCATTGACAATGAAAAAACCGTTCTCCACCCAGAATTCGCGCGCTACCGGCCAGACGGAAGCCGGGTCTCCCTGAACCACCAGCCAGGCGCGATCCGGGTCATGCTCGAACTTCACGTCATCCTGTTTGGGCAGCACCGTCTCGCCCTGCCTGCCCAGCGACTGTTTGGCACTGGTATAGCCGGACAAGGTGGTGGAATCGGAAGGCACCACCAGCGCGTCGCTGGTCGGGGTGGTTGTCAGGTCGGGTGGCACGTCCAGCGGCTGGGCCGGTTTGGCGCGCTTGTAGTCCTGCGCCTTGTCCGGAAAGGTCTTGTCCAGCCAGGTGCAGGCCGCGACCCCGTGTAACAGGATCAGGCAGAGGCCGAGACGGCTAAGCGCTTTGGTTCGAAGCATAAAAAGAAATCCAGTTAACTCTATATTAATGTCAGACATCGACCCTGGCGGGCACACCGGCCTGCTTCAGGGCATCGCGGACCCGGTCGTGGTACGGCGCTTCCAGCGGCGTCAGCGGCAGCCGCATGCCCGGAGGAATCATGCCCATTTCGTGCAACGCCCACTTTACCGGAATGGGGTTCGACTGGACGAACAGGTCCCGGTGCAGGGCGCGCAATGGCCGGTCGAGCGATTCAGCGAGCTCGCGGTCGCCGGCCAGCGCCGCCTTGCACATCTGGTGCATAGCGCGCGGGGCCACGTTGGCGGTGACCGAGATGTCGCCCTTGGCGCCAAGCAGGATCAATTCCATCGCCGTGGCGTCGTCGCCACTGTATAGATCCAGCTGATCCCCGCAAGTTTCCAGAATCCGTCGACCGCGCTCCAGATCGCCGGTGGCCTCCTTGATGCCCACGATATTGGATATCGGTGCCAGCCGCTGCACCGTCTCCGGCAGCATGTCGCAGGCCGTGCGGCTCGGCACGTTGTACAGAATCTGCGCAACGGGCACGGCTTCGGCGATGGTCTTGAAGTGCTGGTACAGGCCCTCCTGGGTGGGCTTGTTATAGTAAGGTGTCACCAGCAGGCAGGCGTCGGCACCGGCCTGCATCCCGCAGCGGGTGAGATCGATGGCCTCCGAGGTGGAATTGGCGCCGGTGCCGGCGATAATCGGAATGCGCCCGGCGGCGATCTCCACAAAACGCCGCAGCAGGTGGCAGTGCTCGGTTTCGTCGATGGTGGCGGATTCACCCGTGGTGCCGATGGCGACGATGGCATCGCTGCCCTCGGCAATATGGAACTCGATGAGTGCCTCCAGGCTGTCTTCGTCGACGGCGCCATCTTCACGCATCGGCGTAACCAGCGCCACCATACTGCCGTGAAACATGAAAATCTCCGAATCCGCAAATTAATAGCGCATGGTACGGTTCCGCCCCCCCGGTGACAAGCAGACGCCCGCGGCGGCCGGGCGTGCTGGCGGCGCACCGCCGGCAATGATTAAACCTCTTAATACCTGCGTTAATAGTCCTGTCTGTCCTTTGCCGCCGTGTGGCGATAGTTTCGCCGGGGTCAAACATTCAGGTGCAGGTCATGAGCAACACCGACAGCGTCGTCCGCGAAATCCGGATCAACCCCATCGTACCCAGCGAGTCGGTGCTGGTGTCCACCGCACGCGGCATGCGCCCGCGCAAGGAGGAGGCGCCGGCCCCGCGCGACACCCGCAAGCACGTCGACCGCTGTCCCTTCTGCAGCGGCAACGAGCACATGACCCCGCCGACGGTAGCCAGCTGGCCCGGCGACGAGCACTGGCAGGTGCGCGTGGTGGAGAATCTCTACCCGGTGCTCGCTGACAACAGCCCTTCCGGCAACCTGGTTTTCGGTCTGCAACAGGCCATCGACGGCTACGGCCGCCACGAAGTGATTGTCGATCACCCGGAACACGGCATCGCCCTGCAGGAGATGTCCGAAGAGCACCTGTTCTGCCTGACCGGCATGTACCGCGACCGCATCCGCGCCCTGTATGCCGCCGACGAGCGCATCCAGTATGTGCTGGTGTTCAAGAACTTCGGTCCCGCCGCGGGCGCCAGCATTCCGCACACCCACAGCCAGGTGATCGCCATGCCGGTGGTGCCGGAGAACGTCTACAACGAGGTCCTGCACAGCCGCCAGTACTACGAGAAACACCGCCAGTGCATTTTCTGCTCGCTGATCGACGAGGCGCTCACCTTCGAGGCCACCATCTACGACCGCGAATCGGGCTCGGTACGCCGCCAGATCAGCGTCGGCCAGTACGTCATCGAACGCGGCAGGCACTTCGTCGCCATCAAGCCGTTTGCCAGCCGCTACGAGTGGGAGATCCATATCCTGCCGCTGGAGCACCAGAGCGACTTCATCGACGTCGGCGACGAGCAGCGCCGTGACCTGGCGCGGGTCCTGAAACGCGCCATGGCACGCCTTGACGCCGTTATCGGCGGTGCCCAGTACAATTTCTTCCTGCACTCGCTGCCCCACAGCAAGGCATACGCCGACAGCGTCGCCAGCTATCACTGGCACCTGGAAATCTGCCCCCGGACCAGCATACCGACCGGTTTTGAGCTGGGCTCGGGCCTGTTCGTCAGCACCATCAGCCCGGAGGACGCGGCCGCACAGCTGCGTGCCGTCGAACTGGATTAGTGGTAGGCTTTGCGCCCCATTTCCCAATCCAACAGGTGACCAACCGGGGTTATGAGTAATCAATTAGTTATCGCCGCCGTCGGCAAAGACCGGCCGGGGCTGGTAGACGCCCTGTCCAGCTGGATCCTGGACAGTGGCTGCAATATCGCCGACAGCCGCATGACCGTACTGGGCGGCGAATTCGCCGTGCTGCTGCTGGCCGACGGCAAGTGGAACAACCTGGCGAAGCTGGAGGACCAGCTGGAGCAGATGCAGGCCACGCTGGACATGAGCATCACCATCAAGCGCACCGAGCCGAGGTCGCCGGGCGGCGCTTTCCTGCCCTATGCCGTCGATGTCGTGGCGCTCGACCACCCGGGCATTGTGCACAACCTGGCCAGCTTCTTTTCGCAGCGCAACATCAATATCCAGGATCTGGCGACCGCCTGTTACTGCGCGGCGCACACCGGCACGCCGATGTTTTCCGTCCACATGACGCTGGACGTGCCCGCCGACACGCACATTGCCGGATTGCGCGAGGAATTCCTCGACTTCTGTGACCGCCTCAACCTCGACGCCGTGATCGAGCCGGTGAAGGGATAGACCGGTGAGCAGCGCACAACTGAACAAAAAAGTGCCCGCCTTCCAGGCCGCGATGACCGGCGGCGGAACCTTCAAATCCGCCGACACCAGGGGCGCCAACCTGGTGATTTATTTCTACCCCAAGGACAGCACGCCCGGCTGCACCCGCGAAGGCCAGGACTTCCGTGACAATTACAGCAAGTTCAGGCGCAACAAGACCCTGGTGGTCGGCGTGTCGCGTGACAGCATCGCGTCGCACGAAAAGTTCAAGGCAAAGCAGGATTTTCCTTTCGAACTGCTGTCGGACGCGGACGAAACCCTGTGCCGTCTGTTCGATGTCATCAGGGAAAAGAACATGTATGGCAGGAAAGTCCTGGGCATCGAACGCAGCACCTTCCTGATAGACGCCGCCGGCAAACTGCACCGCGAATGGCGCAAGGTAAAGGTCGACGGACACGTCGACGAAGTGCTCGAAGCAATCCGTGAACTGAATCGCGGCTCCCACTGACAAACGCACGCCCTCGCCCCTGAGGGAAGAAGACCACGACCCCATGTCAAACATCGAAACCGGCTCGAAACGACTTTTCATTCTCGACACCAACGTGCTGATGCATGATCCCACGGCGCTGTTCCGCTTCAAGGAACACGACGTCTATCTGCCCATGGTGGTGCTCGAGGAAATGGACGCCGGCAAGAAAGGCGTTTCCGAAGTCGCCCGCAATGTCCGCCAGGTGAGCCGGTTTCTCGACGAAATCATGCAGGCGCTCGACAGTGACGACATCGAGCACGGCATCCCGCTGAATCCCCGCGGTCTGGTCGAGGGCCTCAGCGACCAGGACTGCGGCCGACTGTTTTTTCAGACTCATGCGCTGAACAGCGCATTGCCGGATGCGCTTCCGGGCAGCAAACCCGATAACAATATTCTCGCCACCGCCCTGGCGCTGCAGACCGAGCACCGCGATCTGACCGTGACGCTGGTATCCAAGGATATCAACCTGCGCATCAAGGCCACGGTGCTGGGCATACATGCCGAAGACTATTTCAATGACCAGGTGCTGGACGACGTCAACCTGCTGTTTTCCGGCGCCAGCGAACTGC
>JAJDOI010000076.1 GCA_022340245.1 Thiogranum sp. | reverse complement strand
AAAACCGGCCCAGCGCACCACCAGGACGTGCACGTCGATGCCACCGGTCGGTGTACGGCCGCGAAACACCAGCCAGCCGCTGAATGCGACCATCAGCGGAAACAGGTAAGCGAGGAAACCGAACAGGTACAGGAAGACATCCGCGAACCAGGCACCCACCACTCCGCCAAAGTTATGGATGGCGTGCGTCGGCCCACGGTGCGACCAGCCAGGGTCCTGCGCGTTATAGCTCATCAGCGACAACAACAGGTAAGCGGCCAGCGCCGACAGCACGAACAAAGTGACCTCGCGCAGGCCTTTGCTCACCTGAGGGTGAATTTTTTGCGTTTCCGCCTTTTTGCGCCGCGCCTGAGCCAAGGTAAGAAGTATCGGTAAGTATCTACGTTAAGATATTAAATCTTGGAGAATTTTAAAGCCGAAGGAGCGAATGAGCAAGTCTCCTGGCCGGCGGGTTCGTGCCACTCCGGAGCCCGCCGCCGCCCGCCAGTCCGCGAAACGTTAATGGTAACAGGAAATACCCTCCCGGTGGCACAAACTGCGCCGGGGAAACTCAGCCCGGCATCCGCCCGCAGGCGTCCACCGTCTTCTTTACCCCTACCGGCACATTCCGTACCATTGCCACCCAGATTAAGCCAGCCGTTGCGAATCGCCGCAGCCCTGCATTCCAGCCGGCGTAGCGATAACGTGGATCTTCCGGAGTCATAACTGTATGAGCGAAAACAAGCACTGCCGTCTCCTCATTCTGGGGTCGGGCCCGGCCGGGTATACCGCGGCTATCTACGCGGCTCGCGCCAATCTCGATCCGGTGCTGGTCACCGGTCTGGAACAGGGTGGCCAGCTGACGACCACGACCGACGTCGAAAACTGGCCGGCCGGTGCCGAGGGTCTGCAGGGTCCCGCGCTGATGGAGGATATGCGCCAGCATGCCGAGCGCTTCAACACCGAAATCATTTTCGATCACATCAACAAAGTCGATCTGAACCAGCGCCCCTTGTGGCTGCAGGGCGACTCGGGCACCTACACCTGTGACGCGCTGATCATCTGTACCGGGGCCTCGGCACAGTACCTGGGCATGCCGTCCGAGGACGCGTTCAAGGGCAAGGGCGTCTCGGCCTGCGCTACCTGCGACGGCTTCTTCTACCGGCAAAAGCCGGTCGCCGTTATCGGCGGCGGCAACACCGCGGTTGAAGAAGCGCTGTACCTGGCCAATATTGCCTCGCACGTCACGCTGGTTCACCGGCGTGACGCCCTGCGCGCGGAGAAGATTCTGCAGGACCGGTTGTTCGCCCGAGAGAAGGAAAGCAAAGTGACTATCGCCTGGGATCACGTTCTGGACGAAGTTCTTGGTGACGCTACGGGTGTCACCGGCATGCGCATCAGGAACGTCAAGGATGATGCCACACAGGACATCGAGCTGGACGGCGTGTTCATCGCCATCGGTCACAAGCCCAACACCGCGCTGTTCGAAGGCCAGCTGGAGATGCACAAAGGCGGCTATATCAAAGTGAAAAGCGGTGTCGAGGGCGACGCCACTGCCTGTAGCGTCGAGGGCGTGTTTGCCGCCGGCGATGTCGCCGACCACGTCTACCGCCAGGCAGTCACGTCCGCGGGTTCCGGCTGCATGGCCGCACTGGATGCCGAGAAATACCTCGATAACCTGGCCGAGAAAGGTTAAGCGCGCAGGCTCCGGGGAGCGGAGCGCTCGCGGATGCCCTATTCCGAGTGCGCCTTGACGATCTGCTCGTAGACGAAACCGTGCAGAATAAAGGTATCCTGCTGGTCTGTGAGATTAAATTCCAGGCCGTGATAGTAGCTGCCCTCCCCGTGCACCTCGCTTTGACCGACATGCACGTTGCGGATGAAGGCCGGCAGTGACAGCAGTTTTTCCGCGCCGCTGATTTTGAACACGCAGCTGATGCTGACTTCGTCGCCGATTTCGCCCAACGGCTCGGCCGCCACCATCAGTGCCCCCGCGGTGCTCATATCGACAATCGTCCCCGTGCGCGGCTTTTCGACCTCGAACGCGGGGTTGCTGTTCTTCAGCGAGGCAAACAACCTGACCCGCACGCGCTGCGCCTTGCGTACCGTTATCTGTTCCACCTCGCCCGGGTAGGACAGGTGCAGATACGGGAACGGCCGCGCACAACTGCGTAGCACAGTCGTGGCGAAACCCACAATGCGGTTACCGATCATCATGCGCACCACATAGGGCTGACCTTCGCGGACAATCATGACCTTGTCGCCGACCTTGGGCGTGGTCACCAGCAGGCTGGCACCGGGCAGATAGCCGATCAAACGCACCTGCAACCGCCGCGAGTCTTCGCCGTCGCGCGGCTGCAGCTGCAACGTTTCCCCTACCTGCATCTTCAGGTCAGAATAGTCCATGCGCCACATTGTAAAGCAAAACACCTTGATTCCAATACAAATATCTGTTGACGGCCGAGTTTGGGTAAACTACCGCCATGCAGCTTGAAGTACTCACTTCCATCGATGAAGTCAGCCGCGACGCGTGGAACGCCGTGTCCGGCACTGACAACCCGTTTCTGCGCCACGAATTCCTGGCAGCCCTGGAGAAAAACCGCTGCGTAGACCAGCGCTTCGGCTGGCTGCCGCGGCACCTCGCGGCGTTCGAGGAACAGCGGCTGGTGGGTGTCGTACCGCTTTACGTCAAGGACAACTCCTACGGCGAGTTCGTCTTCGACTGGTCATGGGCCGAGGCCTATGAACGCGCCGGCCTCGCCTACTACCCGAAAGCCGTGGTCGCCGTTCCCTACACGCCAGTGACCGGCCCGCGAATCCTCACCGCGGCGAGCGCCGATCGCGACGCGGTGGCCACCCGCTTGATAGCCCTGGCGCGCCAGTGGTCGCAAAGCGAGAATCTGTCATCCCTGCACTGGCTGTTCACCGAACCCGACGATACCCGGCGACTCGAGGCCCAGGGCTTCTATCTGCGACTGGGCTGCCAGTTCCACTGGCAGAACCAGGGGTACCGTGACTTCGGCGACTACCTTGATTGTTTCAACTCGCGCAAACGCAAGAAGGTGCGCCGCGAACGCCGTTACGTCGAGGAGGCCGGTATCGACATTCGCGTGGTACACGGCCACGAGGCCAGCGAGGCGGAACTCGAGGTGATGCACACGCTCTATCGTTCCACCTTCGACAAGAAATGGGGCCACGCCACCTTGAACCTGGGCTTTTTTCGCGACATCGCCACGACCATGGGCGATCAACTCGTGTTCATGATTGCCAGCAAGGATCAACGGATCGTCGCCGGCGCCATCTGCCTGCGCAGCGGCGATACGCTGTACGGGCGCCACTGGGGCTGCCTGGAGGACTATCACAGTCTGCACTTCGAGGCCTGCTACTATCAGGGCATCGACTACTGCATTCGCCACGGTCTCAAGTCTTTCGAGCCCGGCGCCCAGGGCGAGCACAAAATCAGCCGCGGTTTCCTGCCGACACCAACGTGGTCAGCGCACTGGATCGCGCACCAGGGATTCAGCGGTGTCATCGGCCGTTTTCTCAACCAGGAAACCGATGCCATGCTCGACTATATTCAGGACCTCTCGGAACGCTCGCCGTTCCGCCGGGGGGAGGCGGCGTGATTCGCCAGCGTCCCTGCTGGATCGACCCCGCAGACCCCGGGGAAACGTTCCCCGATGTCAGTCTCGCCCTGCGGGAACCCGACGGCCTGCTGGCCGTGGGCGGCGACCTGAGTCCGGGCCGCATCCTGTCGGCCTATCGGCGCGGGATTTTTCCCTGGTACAGCGAGGAGCAACCGATTCTCTGGTGGTCCCCCGACCCGCGCACCGTATTGTTCCCCGCAGCGCTGAAGGTGTCGCGCAGCCTGCGCAAAACGCTCAACCGGCAACGTTTCACAGTCACGCTCGACCAGTCATTCGAAGCGGTCGTGGCGGCCTGTGCCGGACCGCGCGCCCGGAATTCCGGCACCTGGATCACGGGCGATATGGCCAGCGCGTACAGCAAGCTGCACGCACGCGGCTTCGCGCATTCGGTCGAGTGCTGGCTGGACAACCGTCTGGCGGGTGGCCTGTACGGCGTCGCCATTGGCCGGGTATTCTTTGGCGAATCCATGTTCAGCCGTGAGTCCGACGCCTCCAAGGTTGCCTTCTGTCACCTGGTACGCCAGCTCAAAGCCTGGGACTTCGGGCTCATCGATTGCCAGGTCTACTCCGCGCATCTCGCCAGCCTCGGCGCCGAAGAAATTCCACGCAGCCGTTTCGTCCGCCACCTGGACATTCTCTGCGAGCACGGCCAGGATATCCCCTGGCGTTTCGATGAAAATCTCCAGCTCGAGCCCTGGTCATGATGGATAAAACAGACCCCCCGCAGAACGAACAGGAACTGCGCTTTTTCGCCACCGCGCCCCGCCCCTGCTCCTACCTGCCGGGGCGCTCGGCCATTTCGGTGTTCGCCGATCCCGACGCACAGTTGTCGATGCCGTTGTACGACAAGCTGGCCGAATACGGCTTCCGGCGCAGCGGCAATGACCTGTATGTTCCCGCCTGCCCCGGCTGCTCGGAGTGCGTCCCGGTGCGGGTGCCGGTGGAGGAATTCAAGCGCAGCCGCAATCAACACAAGGTGTGGCGCAACAACGCCGACCTGACGTGGGAAACCCTGGAGCCGGCCGCGGCAGGCCCGCTGTTCCCGCTTTACCGGGAGTACCTGCAACAACGGCACCCGGGTGGCGGAATGGACGATCCCGCCGAGGAGGACTTTCGACGCTTCCTGACCAGCGAATGGTGCAACAGTTTCTTTCTCGTTGGCAGACTCGGTGAACGCGCCGTGGTGGCGGCCGTCACCGACCAGCTGCACAATGCGCTGTCGGCGGTCTATACCTTTTTTGACACCACCCTGGCCAGGCGCAGTCTGGGCACGCTCGCCATCCTGCGCCAGATCGAGCTGGCCAGACAGCTCGGGCACGAGTGGTTATACCTCGGTTACTGGATCGCCGGCAGCGACAAAATGCGTTACAAAAGCCGCTTCCGCCCCCTGCAGGGCTACCGGCAAGGTCATTGGACAGAGGTGTAGTTTCCAGCCGCCGTCAACACCTACCCACAATGGGAAAGTGCCATTTTTCGTGAAGAATCGGTTATACTCCGCCGCTGGCATTGATCGGACCAAGAGAAATAATGGCGAAGGAAGATCATATCGAGATGGAAGGCACGGTCGTCGAGACCCTGCCGAACACAATGTTTCGTGTTGAACTGGAAAACGGTCACGTGGTGACCGCCCACATATCCGGAAAGATGCGCAAGCACTATATCCGCATACTGACCGGCGACAAGGTCACCGTACAGCTGACGCCGTACGACCTGAGCAAAGGGCGCATCACCTACCGCGCCCGTTAAGGGCTTCCCCCGGCCGGCGCAGACCGGCCGTCAGAGCACTTTTTCCTCTTCTTTTACATCGTGTACCAACTGGCCATCCTCGGCACGGATGACCAGGTGCCCACCATTGGCCAGGCGTCCGAACAACAATTCCTCGGCCAGGGGCTTCTTGATGTTTTCCTGGATAATGCGGGCCATGGGACGGGCGCCCATCTTGGCGTCGAATCCGTGTTCGGCCAGCCATTCGCGCGCCGAATCCGCGACATCCACGGTAACACCCCGCTCCTGCAATTGCGCCTCGAGTTCGTAGATGAATTTGTCGACCACGCGGGTGATGACCGCCGGATCCAGTGGCTTGAACTGGATAATGGCATCGAGCCGATTGCGGAATTCCGGGGCGAACAGCTTCTTGATGGCCTCCATCCCGTCACTGGAGTGATCCTGGTGGGTAAAGCCGATGGACGGCCGACTCATTTCCGAGGCACCGGCATTGGTCGTCATCACAATCACGACGCTGCGGAAATCGGCCTTGCGGCCATTGTTGTCGGTCAGCGTGCCGTGATCCATGACCTGCAGTAGCAGATTGAACACATCCGGGTGCGCCTTCTCGATTTCATCGAGCAACAGCACGGCGTGGGGATTCTTGGTCACGGCTTCGGTCAGCAGTCCGCCCTGGTCGAAGCCCACATAACCGGGTGGCGCACCGATAAGGCGCGACACCGTGTGGCGTTCCATGTATTCGGACATGTCGAAGCGGATCAGTTCGATCCCCATGATCAATGCCAGCTGACGGGTAATCTCGGTCTTGCCCACACCCGTCGGCCCCGCAAACAGGAAGGAACCTATCGGCTTCTGGTCGGCACCCAGACCGGAACGCGACATTTTGATGGCACTGGCCATGGTTTCGATCGCCTCGTCCTGGCCGTAAACCACCATTTTCAGATCACGCTCGAGCGTGCGCAGCGAATCCTTGTCCGAAGCCGACACCGTCTTCGGCGGGATACGCGCGATCTTGGCCACAATATTTTCGATGTCAGCGACCCCGATAGTCTTCTTGCGTCGTGACGGCGGCAGCAGGCGCTGGTTGGCGCCTGCCTCGTCGATCACGTCAATGGCCTTGTCGGGCAGGAAGCGGTCATTGATATAACGCGACGAAAGCTCGACCGCAGCGCGCAAGGCCTTGGCCGAGTACTTGACTTCGTGATGCTCCTCGAAACGCGACTTCAGGCCCTTGAGGATACTGTAAGCCTCGTCGACCGTCGGCTCGACCACATCGATTTTCTGGAAACGCCGCGCCAGCGCCCGATCCTTCTCGAAGATACCGCGGTATTCGTGATAGGTCGTCGACCCGATGCATTTCAGCTCACCCGAGGCCAGCATGGGCTTGATCAGATTGGAAGCATCCATGACACCGCCGGAAGCCGCACCGGCACCGATAATGGTGTGGATCTCGTCGATGAACAGAATTGCGCCCGGCTCCTTGCCCAACTGCGACAACACGCCCTTCAGACGCTTCTCGAAATCGCCGCGATACTTGGTACCGGCAACCAGCGCGCCCAGATCCAGCGAATAGATGGTGCTGTTCAACAACACCTCGGGCACATCGCCGTCGACAATCAGCTTGGCCAGTCCTTCCGCCAGCGCCGTCTTGCCGACCCCGGCTTCACCGACATACAGGGGATTGTTCTTGCGCCGCCGGCAGAGAATCTGAATGGTGCGCTCGACTTCGGCCCGCCGGCCAATCAGCGGATCGATCTTGCCCTTCATCGCCATTTCATTCAGATTTGTGGCGAAACTCTCCAGCGGTTTCTTCGGTGCATTGTCTGTCGCCGCCGCGCCTTCGGCTTCGGTGGTCGCATCCTCTTCGCCCTGGTCGCCGGCTACCTTGGAAATGCCGTGGGAAATAAAATTGACCACGTCCAGCCGGGTGATGTCCTGCTTATTGAGGAAATAGGCGGCCTGCGATTCCTGCTCGCTGAAGATCGCCACCAGCACGTTGGCGCCGGTGACCTCCTTCTTGCCCGAGGACTGCACGTGGAACACGGCGCGCTGCAACACCCGCTGAAATCCCAGTGTCGGTTGTGTTTCGCGGTTATCGTTGGGGGGCAGCAGCGGGGTGGTTTCGTCGAGAAAGCCGGTCAGTTCTTTCTTCAGTCTATCGAGATCCGCACCGCACGATTTGAGAACGTCGGCCGCAGTGGGGTTGTCGAGCAAAGCGAGCAACAGGTGCTCTACCGTCATAAATTCGTGTCGTTTTTCCCTGGCCTCTTTGAAAGCCAAATTGAGGGTAAACTCCAACTCTTTGCTTAGCATTTTGACTACCTCATGACCCTACTAGGCCTCCTCCATGGCGCACAGTAGCGGATGTTGGTTCTGGCGCGCATACTCATTGACCTGCGCGACTTTTGTTTCCGCAATATCCTTGGTGAAGACCCCGCAAACACCCTTCCCCCTGGTGTGCACGTGCAACATAACCTGTGTCGCTTTCTCTCTCGGCATGGAAAAAAACTGTTCCAGCAGAAGCACGACAAACTCCATAGGGGTGTAATCGTCATTGTGCAACACCACCTTATACAGGGGTGGCCGCTTCACCTTCGGCCTGGCTTCCAGGACCGAGAGCTCGTGTTCACCCGAACGTCGTGTTTCCTTCCCCATAGTGCAATTCTAACTGAATCTACCGAGCCCGGACGCAGAATTCCAACGCCCGAAGAACAGCATACACGTGCTTGCAAAACAAGCAAGTGCTATGCCTAAACCGGTGATCTGAAGCACTTTTCCTACAGGCCGAATACTTGACTAATTTGGTCGCCAGACTAAGAATAGAGGATGGCCCAACAAGCCGAAGGAGGGGTCGTTCTCATGCCACAGAGCGTGAAGCGGCGCATTGATAAAAAATGCAGGCGCAGTACTCGCCGAATAACGCAGTGAGGATGTGATAGTCATGGCGACAGGAATTGTAAAATGGTTCAGTAATGCCAAAGGTTACGGATTCATTTCTCCGGATGAGGGCGGCGACGATATTTTCGCCCATTTTTCCTCGATAGAAATGGACGGCTACAAAAGTCTCAAGGAAGGTCAGCGCGTAGAGTTCGACGTCGCTACCGGCCCGAAAGGATTGCAGGCCAGCAAAATCTGTTTCGCGGATTCTCCAGCCAGTTCCAGCTAGAGATCGTCCGCCAGCGGTCGGAAACCGCAGCAGCCTGATGCCCGACGGTTGGGGCGGGCGTCAGGCTGCTGCGCGTCTTACATTTGCTCGACGATTGCCTGCCCAAACTGCGAACAGCTCAGTTTGGTAGCCCCTTCCATGAGTCGTTCCAGGTCATAAGTCACGGTCTTCCTGGTGATTGCACCCGACAAGCCCTTGACGATCAGATCGGCAGCGGCATTCCAGTGCAGATGGCGCAACATCATTTCCGCGCACCGGATCAACCAGGCGGGGTTTACCTGGTCCTTGCCGGCGTACTTCGGCGCCGTGCCGTGCGTCGCCTCGAACAGGGCAACCTTGTCCGACAGGTTCGCCCCCGGCGCCATGCCGATACCGCCGACCTGTGCGGCGGGGGCGTCGGAGATGTAGCTGCCGTTCAGGTTGAGGGTGGCGATCACACTGTACTCCGCGGAGCGTAACAGAATCTGCTGCAGAAAGGCGTCGGCAATAACGTCCTTGACGATAATCTCCTTGCCGTTATTCGGATTTTTGAACGAGCACCAGGGTCCGCCGTAGACCGTGGACGGGAAAATTCAAGGGCAAAAAAAACCCCGCACCTGTGTGGTGCGGGGCTTGTCTGTCACAGACTGCTCTATTTGTTTTTAGATTTCGCCGCCGGCCGCCTTGATCAGCGACTCT
Organism: Thiogranum sp.; assembly: GCA_022340245.1. Lineage (GTDB taxonomy): Bacteria > Pseudomonadota > Gammaproteobacteria > DSM-19610 > DSM-19610 > Thiogranum. The sequence goes on along the minus strand of JAJDOI010000076.1, from coordinate 23,412 downwards.
TCGATGGCGTTCGGTGCACACATGATGTTGAAGAACGTCGCACCGGTTTCGCTCTGGATCATCGGCAGATGGGGGTAGCTGATGGCAATGCGGAAACGCGCATACAGGGCATACACGTCGCCGTCCGATACCAGGATTTCATAAGGCAGGTGAGCCGTGGAACGGATATCGGCCTTGTCGACGCGGCTCATGATGTATTCGTCACCGCTGCAACCGCTGTCGTTCAGGGCAACACCGAAAACAGTCTCGTCCTTGCCGGGAATATCGATGCGATAGACCTTGGTCGCACCGCCACGGCCCTCGGACAGACCTTTTTCAACCGCAGCGACGGCATCATCGTGGCTGTCATACGAGGCAAGCTCACTTGGATCGTCGAAATACTCCATACCGAACATGTAGTGATACTTGCGCAGGTCGTTCGCGGTCAACTGCTTGTCGCCGCTACCGTAGTCCTCTTTATCGCCCAGCGCGGTCTTGAGACTGGCCAGCGCCGCCGCTGCATCGGTGGTATCTTCGATACGGTAGGCGTTGGCGAGGTAGACCGGGTTGGTGTAGCTGACCTGGATGGTATCGCCCACCTTGGTCACCGAGACACGCTGGCCGGCTTCATAGCCACCGAACTCGGAACTGGCAGCGGCCTTCTTCAAACCGTCATTGGTGATGGCGATAACCACCGCCCCGTCGTAGGGCGAGTACGTACCGACAACATCGAACCCGGCGGCCTTGACCTTGTCCTTGACTTCATTGGCAACCGCCTGAATGTCGCCGGTGGTTTCATAGGCAAGCACGAACGGTTTCAGGACCTCGTCGGCAAAGGCATTGCCGATCGACAGCGCCAGTAAGGCACCCGAGATAAACATTTGCGTAACGACTTTGTGCATGATGACTCCTCCTCACGTTTAGTCGTGATATTTGGTGTGTCCAGAATCTGCGCGGGGCAATTCCAGCGTTATTATTATGGCCTTGGCACTCTGCCGGCTCTCCCGGCCAGAACAACAACTTGCCTGGAAAGCCGGAGGCGAACCCGCGCAAAGCGGTGCAGGTCATGGCGCTTACTTTATTTGACCTTGGGACAATGTCAAGTCTATGACGCCTGACTCGGGCATTTTTTTAGGTAATCACGCGAATTACAATAAATAACTAATTGTTTATACTTTAAATCACTAAATAATGGGGCAAGGTGACAATATGGTGTGGAAACCCAGGGTGACAGTGGCCATCGTTGCAGAACAGAACGGCCGTTACCTGATGGTCGAGGAAAACATCGACGGCCAGATCCGCTTCAATCAGCCGGCCGGACATCTCGAAGACGACGAGAGCCTGGTGGACGCAGCCGTCCGCGAATGCCTGGAAGAAACCGCCTGGCAGTTCGAGCCGCAGGCGCTGGTGGGTATCTACCGCTGGCGCAACGCCGGGCTCGGCGACACCTACCTGCGTGTAACCTTCGCAGGCAGGTGCACAAATTACCGGGCCGAACTACCGCTGGACACCGGCATCGTCGCCGCCCACTGGCTGACCATCGAGGAGATACGTCAGCGCGAAGCGCAGTTGCGCAGCCCGCTGGTTCTGGCGTCGGTGGACAACTACCTGCAGGGCAAGCGCTACCCGCTCGATCTGTTGATCGACATCGAGGGAGCGGGTGTCGCTTGAGCGCGCGCGCGGTGATGGTCGGTTTGTCCGGTGGCGTCGACTCGGCGGTGGCCGCGGCACTGCTGCTCGACCAGGGCTACCGTGTGGAAGCGCTGTTCATGAAGAACTGGGATGAGGACGATGAGCCCGGACACTGTCCCGCCGAACAGGACCTTGCCGATGCGCGCGCGGTTGCCGGACTGCTGGGCATCAAGCTGCACACAGTGAGTTTTTCCAGCGAATACTGGGATCGCGTGTTCGCCTGTTTTCTTGCCGAGTACCGCGCCGGCCGCACCCCCAACCCGGACATCCTCTGCAACCAGGAAATCAAATTCAAGGCCTTCCTCGACTATGCGCTGAGCCTCGGCGCCGACACCATCGCCACCGGCCACTACGCGCGCGTCGCCGGCGAGCCCGGCCGCCGCCGGCTGCTCAAAGGCAGGGATGCCAACAAGGACCAGAGCTACTTCCTCTATCGTCTCGACCAGCGCGCGCTGAACCACAGCCTGTTTCCGCTGGGCGAGCTGGAAAAACCACGCGTCAGGGAAATCGCCGAACAGCGAGGGTTTCCCAATTTCTCCAAGAAGGACAGCACCGGGATCTGTTTTATCGGCGAACGCAAATTCCGGGATTTTCTCGCCCGTTACCTGCCCGGGCAACCGGGCGACATCGTCAGCGTCGACGGCGAGTTTCTCGGCCGCCACCACGGCCTGATGTTCCACACCATCGGGCAGCGGCAGGGACTTGGCATCGGCGGGATCCGCGACAACAGCGGCGACCCCTGGTACGTCGTCGACAAGGATCTGGCGGGCAATCGCCTGGTTGTCGCCCAGGGTGGGAGTCATCCGGCGCTGTTCAAAACCAGTTTACAGGCTGGAGACCTGCACTGGATTTCGGGACAAGCGCCCAACACGCCGTTGTACTGCGACGCGCGCATCCGCTACCGGCAGAGCGTACAGGCCTGCGCCCTGCTGAGCCTCGATGCGGATGTCGCCGAGATTGCGTTTGACGTCGCACAGCGTGCCGTGACACCGGGACAGGCGGTGGTTTTGTATCGCGGTGAGCAATGCCTGGGCGGTGGTACGATTCAGACATGAGCATTAAAACCAATCGCAACCGCACGCTGGCCTTCGCCGGCATACTGCAGGCGCTGCAACTCGTCCAGCAGACGGCTCACGGCAGGCGCTGTGATCCCGGCGCCATGTCGGCCAGTCTGCGCAGTACACTGGCGCTCGATTCGCTCTCGGTGGAGGAGATCTACGGCGGCGTCGACGCGGTGCGCAGCGGGCTGCGGCTGGTCAAGAGCCAGCTACTCAGCGACAAACAGCGGCCGGACGCCGAACTGAGCCGCTACCTGGTCGTGCTGCTGCACCTGGAGCGCAAGCTCAGCAAGCGCGCCGATCTCCTGGAACGCCTGCGCACCGGCATGGAACAGGTGCAGCGCCAGGTCGAACACTTCGAGATCACCCACCCGAATGTGCTCGCGGGGCTGGCCGGTATCTACGCGGAAACCGTCAGCACACTCAATCCCCGCATTATGGTCAACGGCGAGCCGTCGCGTTTGCAGGACACCGCCGTGGCCAACCAGATCCGCGCCCTGCTGCTGGCGGCAATGCGCTCGGCGGTCCTCTGGCGGCAGTGCGGCGGGACCCGTCCGGGTCTTTTGCTGGGACGCCGCAAACTCATCGACAGCGCTGAATCGCTCCTGCAGATAGACTATACTTTACATTAAATAGTATATATTTATTATTGATATGTAATTGTTTTTATCTTATAGCAATTGCCGGGGAAAGGGCTTTCGCGGCGCCGCCTGCCCTCTATCCAGTTAATTTCAAATAGACCATAATGGCGCGCTCGGTTTTGACTTGCTTCGCAGGAGCTTTGTGAATGAGCAACAGTTTTTCAACCCGTGGCACCCTGGACGTCGGCGGCGAAAGTTACGAAATCTACCGCCTGCCCGCGCTGGAACAAGATGTTTCCCGGCTGCCCTATTCCCTGAAGGTGTTGCTAGAAAACCTGTTGCGCTTCGAAGATGACAAAACCGTCAGCCGCAGCGATATCGAAGCCCTTGTCAATTGGGATCCCGGCGCCGAACCCAGCCAGGAAATCGCCTATCGCCCCGCGCGCGTGCTGATGCAGGACTTCACCGGCGTACCTGCTATCGTCGACCTCGCGGCCATGCGCGACGCCATGAAGGCGCTCGGCGGCGACCCGGAAAAAATCAACCCGCTGCAGCCCGCCGAACTGGTCATCGACCACTCGGTGCAGATCGACAGTTTCGGCAACAAAGACTCGATCGACCTCAACGCCAAAATCGAATACCAGCGCAACCAGGAGCGCTACGGCTTTCTCAAGTGGGGCCAGAATGCGTTCTCCAACTTCAAGGTGGTACCGCCGGATACCGGCATCGTCCACCAGGTGAACCTGGAGTACCTGGGCCGCGTGGTGTTCGCGCAGAAAAACAACGGTGTCCTGCAGGCCTACCCGGACACCCTGGTGGGCACCGATTCGCACACCACCATGATCAACGGCCTGGGCGTGCTCGGCTGGGGCGTCGGCGGCATCGAGGCCGAGGCCGCCATGCTCGGCCAGCCGGTGTCCATGCTCATTCCGCAGGTGGTGGGGTTCAAGCTCACAGGCGAGCTGCCCGAAGGCGCGACCGCCACCGACCTGGTGCTGCTGGTGGTGGAAATGCTGCGCAAGCACGGCGTGGTCGGCAAGTTCGTCGAGTTTTTCGGCGACGGCCTCGACCACCTGTCGCTCGCCGACCGCGCCACCATCGCCAATATGGCGCCGGAATACGGCGCCACCTGCGGCATTTTTCCCATCGACGCTGAAACGCTGCGTTACCTGCGCCTGTCCGGGCGTGACGAGCAGCAGATCGCGCTGGTGGAAGCCTATGCCCGCGCACAGAACATGTTCCGCAGCGCGGGCCAGCCCGATGCCGACTACAGCAGCGTCGTGGAACTGGACATCACCACGGTTGTACCGAGTCTCGCAGGGCCCAAGCGGCCGCAGGACCGGGTTCGCCTGTCCGATGCCAAACCGGCATTCCAGGGCGCGCTGGACGCACTCAAACAGGAACGAAAACTCAGCAGCCACGCAGTCGGAGGCAGCATCAACGGCCGGGATTTCGAACTGAACGACGGTGCCGTGGTGATCGCCTCGATCACCTCCTGCACCAACACCTCGAATCCTTCGGTGATGCTGGGCGCGGGACTGGTGGCCAAAAAGGCCGTGGAGAAGGGTCTTACGGTAAAGCCCTGGGTGAAGACGTCGCTGGCGCCGGGCTCGCAGGTCGTCACCGAATACCTGAACGCCGCGGGACTCATGGGTGACCTCGAGCAGCTTGGCTTCCATACCGTCGGTTACGGCTGCGCAACCTGCATCGGCAACTCCGGGCCGCTGCCGGAACCGGTATCCAAAGCGATCGCCGAGGGTGACCTGTCGGTCTGCGCGGTGCTGTCCGGCAACCGCAATTTCGAGGGCCGCGTGCACGCCGAAGTGCGCATGAACTACCTGGCGTCGCCGCCGCTGGTGGTGGCATACGCGATTGCGGGCACAATGAACATTGACCTGTACCGGGAGCCCCTCGGCCGGGACAGCGACGGCAACGATGTCTTCCTGAAAGACATCTGGCCCACCCTGAAGGAAGTCAGCGATGCTGTCAGCGCCAGCGTCACCCGCGAGGAATTCACGGGAGTCTATCGCAACGTGTTTACCGGTGCCGAGCGCTGGCGCGCACTCGACGCGCCCGCCCAGCAGCTGTTCGACTGGCGCGACGACTCCACCTATATCCAGAACCCGCCCTACTTCGAGGGCATGAAACTTGTGCCTGGCGAGGTGACCGACATCCGCGGAGCACGCGTACTGGCGAAGCTGGGCGACTCGGTGACCACCGACCACATATCACCCGCCGGCGCTATCAAGCCGGACAGCCCGGCCGGCAAATACCTGCTCGAACACGGCGTACAACCGGCCGATTTCAACTCGCTGGGCTCGCGCCGCGGCAACCACGAAGTCATGATGCGCGGCACCTTTGCCAACATCCGTCTGCGTAACCAGCTCGCGCCCGGCACCGAGGGCGGTGTGACCCGTCACCTGCCGAGCGATGAACAGCTGAGCATCTTCGAGGCCGCCATGCGTTACAAACAGGAACACGTGCCGCTGGTGGTACTCGCCGGCAAGGAATACGGTTCCGGCTCGTCGCGCGACTGGGCAGCCAAGGGGCCGCGCCTGCTGGGCGTGCGCGCTGTCATCGCCGAAAGCTACGAGCGCATCCATCGCACCAACCTGGTTTGCATGGGTATCCTGCCGCTGCAGTATAACGACGGCGACACTGCCGAGTCGCTGGGGCTCAGCGGCCGCGAGGTCTTCAACATCGAAGGCCTGGGGGACGGCTCGTCCAAACAGGTCACGGTTAACGCGGTTGCCGAAGACGGCAGCGAAAAGACCTTCCAGGCGCGGGTGCGCATCGATACCCCACAGGAAGTGGAATACTACCGCCACGGCGGCATCCTGCAGTATGTGCTGCGCCAGCTGGCGGCTTGATTGGCATTGTATGACCACTGAGGCGCACAGAGGAAGACATTGAATAAGCCGTCTACCAGCCCGGTCGCGGCGGGTCGTAGGTCGTAGGTTGGGCTGAACAAGGTGAAGCCCAACAATGGCATCAGCGGTTCGCCAAGCATGTTGGGCTTCGCAAGCTCAGCCCAACCTACGGCCCGGTGAGATTTGCGGCAAATGAATTTTACTTCCCTCTGTGCGCCGCCGTGGCTAAAAGAACAGGTAACCAACAATGGATCTGACATCTCTGACTGCTGTATCACCTGTCGATGGCCGCTATGGCCGCAAGACCGAGAACCTGCGTCCCATCTTCAGCGAGTTCGGACTGATACGTCACCGCGTACTGGTAGAGGTGCGCTGGCTGCAGGCGCTCGCCGCGCACGCCGACATCGCCGAGGTCAGCGCGCTCAGCGACCACGCCAACAGCATCCTCAACGGCGTCGTCGAGAATTTCAGCGAGGAAGACGCGCAGCGGGTGAAGAACATAGAGCGCACGACCAACCACGACGTCAAGGCGGTGGAATATTTCCTCAAGGAAAAAGTTGCCGGCAACGATGAACTGGAAGCCATCAGCGAGTTCTTCCACTTCGCCTGCACATCCGAGGACATCAACAACCTCGCCTACGCGTTGATGCTGCGCGAGGCGCGCGGTCAGTTGCTGCTGCCGCAGATGGATGAAGTCATCCGGTCGGTCACCGCGCTGGCCCACCAGACTGCGGACATGCCCATGCTGTCGCGCACCCACGGCCAGCCGGCCTCGCCGACCACGCTGGGCAAGGAGATGGCCAACGTCGTCCACCGTCTGCGTCATCAGCGCGAGCAGGTCGCCGCCGTGAAGCTGATGGGCAAGATCAATGGCGCAGTGGGCAACTACAACGCCCACATGATCGCCTACCCGGAAATCGACTGGCCGGCGTTTGCCAGGCAGTTTGTCACCGACCTGGGGCTGGACTGGAACAGCTATACCATCCAGATCGAACCGCACGACTACATCGCCGAACTGTTCGACGCCATTGCCCGTCACAACGTGGTGCTGATCGATTTCGCGCGTGACCTGTGGAGTTATATTTCGCTCGCCTACTTCAAGCAAAGGACCGTTGCCGGCGAAGTCGGATCCTCGACCATGCCGCACAAGGTCAACCCCATCGATTTCGAAAACGCCGAGGGCAACCTTGGCCTGGCCAACGCGATTTTCGATCACCTGGCGATGAAACTGCCCGTCTCGCGCTGGCAGCGCGACCTTACGGATTCCACGGTACTGCGTAACCTGGGCGTCGGTGTGGCCCATTCGGTGATCGCCTACGACTCGTTGCTGCGGGGCATCGGTAAACTCGAAGCCAATCCGCAGCGCCTGCTGGAAGACCTGGACGCCACCTGGGAAGTGCTCGCGGAAGCCGTACAAACGGTGATGCGCCGCTATGGCGTGGAGCAGCCCTACGAGAAGCTCAAGGAACTGACCCGCGGCAAAGGCATCAGCGCCGCCTCGCTGAAGACCTTTATCGACGGCCTGGACATACCGGAAAACGCCCGGCAGGAACTCGCAAGGCTGACACCGGCCACCTACATCGGCAACGCCGCCGAACAGGCCAGGACCATTTAGGCGCTGTCAGCTCAGCAACTGCAGTGGCGCGCTCCCGCGCTGCCGCTCCCACTCCCTGGAGCGAAGCCAGTCATCGAAGGCCTCCGCCGCCAGCGGCGGCCGGATATAGTAGCCCTGCGCTGTATCGCAACCGAGCATTTCCAGCAGGTCCCAGACATCGGTGCTCTCGACGCCCTCGGCGACCACCTTCATGCCCAGCTTGTGTGCCAGGTCGATGGTCGCACGCACGATCACCGCGTCGTTCTCATCCCGGTCCATCTCCGAGACAAAGGACCTGTCGATCTTGATTTCGTCCACTGGCAACTGTTTCAGGTACGCCAACGACGAGTAACCCGTGCCGAAGTCGTCGATCGACAACTGGAAACCCATGTTCGACAGCCGTCGCATCACGCGTCTCGCCGTTACGGGGTCTGACATGATCGCGCTCTCGGTGATTTCCAGGATAACGTGGCGCGGGTCGACGCAGTGCCGGTCGACCAGTTTCTGCACCTGGGTCGGCAGCCTGCGGTCCTGCAGACTGCGTACCGACAGATTGATGCTGATGCGCATTTCGACACCCGCAAGCGACCACCGCTTGACCTGCGCCAGCGCCTGATCAATCACCCACAGCGTCAGCGGACGTATCGCACCGGTTTGTTCCGCAGAAGGAATAAACTCTTCGGGCGGTATCAGGCCGTGGACGGGATGGCGCCAGCGCACCAGCGCCTCGGCACAGAAGATGTGCCCGGTTTTGACGTCGACCATGGGTTGATATTCCAGTACCAGCTCGTTTTGCACAATGGCTTAGCCAAGCTCCGCCGACAGGCGCAGGCGGTTGATCGCCTGCTCGTCGTCAACCGGGGTGTAAAATGCGAAGCCCTTGTGCTTGCGCTTGGCCTCATACATGGCGGTATCGGCATAGCGCATCAGCAGCATCGCGTCGCTGCCGTGGTTCGGACACTGGGCCACACCAATACTGATCCCGGCCCTCAGGCGCAGGTCATCGATCTTCGCGGGCTGGTCCATCACCGCGAGAATCCTGCGGCACACCACCTGGCTGCGCAGCGCCCCGGCACCCGGCAGCAGCACCGCAAATTCGTCGCCACCCAGCCTTGCAACCGTGTCGGTGCGGCGCAGTACCGAAACCAGGCGGCGGGCGACCCGCTGCAACAGCCGGTCGCCCACCTGGTGTCCGAGGGTATCGTTGACTCCCTTGAAATGATCCTGATCCATGATGAACAGCGCCAGCGGCTCGGCATGGTCGCGGGCGTGCGGCAAGGCGGACTCCAGCCGTTCCAGTAGCAACGCGCGGTTCGGCAGGTTGGTGAGGTTGTCGCGCAGGGCCTGGTGTTGGAGGGCCGAGGCTTCGGCGATCGGCTCTTCGCTGAAACGCTGCACGCGGGTTTCCAGGCGGTGCAGCGCGTCGCCACTGCCGGGTTGCGGCAGATGGATACCGGTACGCTGCGCGTAGCGATCGACGGCCGTGTGGATCCGCTCGATACGGCACCGCAGCCAGAGTGCCGCACAACCGAACGGCACGGCCACAAGCAGCACGGCGAGCGCGTACTGTTCCTCCGGCGACCAGTGCCTCTGGGTCGCAAGGCACATCAGCGCCGAGGCCAGCAAGGCCACGCTGCTGCACGACAGCAGCGGTTTAACCGTCAGCGCTATTCTGCGTCTTGTTGTTAACCTGCGCGGCAGACAGGCCGCGCTGCTCAGTCCATTCATTTGGCATCCTTGACCGGCCACTGACACCGAACACGTTCCAGCTGACGGCTGGCGTCCGAGCGCTGATGGCGCCAAGAAGGCCCGACACTGTCCGGCGTGGGAGGTAACCCGAGAAACGCCCGGGGAAAACACCCCGGCAGACCTGATTTTCCTTATACTACGAGCACTTGTACTATATCCTTGGAACCACTCGACAAGTGCTGCCCGGGATAGCGGCCGCCGGCGGGATAATCTAACCGCAACTGTACAGCTGCGAGGCCTCGAAGTACTCTTTACCCATGGACAACGAAGAAAATTTTCGCCAGTTCACCGAGCTGCGGCTGGGGATTTCGGACATCGAAATCGAACTGCTCACGCGCAGTGAAACCCGCCACGCCACCGAACTGATGCTGCGCGAGTGCCTGTCGACCCTGGAGGTATTCAGCCGTGACCTGGATCCCCCGCTCTACGACCATCAGCCGTTCCTGGATACACTCAGCGCCCTGTGCCTCGGCAACCGCAAGGCGCGGGTCCGTTTTTTGGTTCAGGACCCGACGCCCGCAGTAAAACGCGGACACCGGCTGATAGAACTGAGCCGTCGGCTGAGCAGCTCCATCGAACTGCGCCAGCCGCACCCGGATTACCGTCAGCACAACGAAGCCTTCATGATTGCCGACAGCTGCGGATTGATTTACCGTTCGCTGGCCGACCGTTACGAGGGCACCGCCAATTTCCATGACCCGGTCAACGCGCAGCGCAAACTGGATTTCTTTACCGAAGTCTGGGAACGCAGCGAGGCGCACCCGGAGTTCAGAAGGCTGCACATCTAGATGAAAGCGCTCGTCGCCGTGTTGCTTGCCCTGTGTCTCGCAGCACTGACCGTCCAGGCCGACTCCATTGCCACCATTGAGCTGCACAACCGGCCTGCCGACGAAATCATACCCCTGGTCAAGCCGATGCTCGGCCCCGGCGATGCCATCACCGGCCAGGGCTTCCAGGTCTTTCTGCGCGCCCCGCCCGACACCCAGGCGCAGGTAAGACAGATGATCGGCGCACTCGACGTGGCGCCGAAGATGCTGCTGATCTCGGTGTTTCAGGGCAGCGACCGCGACCTGCGGGCACTGCGTGTCGAAGGCGGCTTCCTGGCCTCGGGCGGCGACGGTGACGTGAGTATCGGCACATCCGGCGGCCGCGGGCGCGGCGCGGACGTCCACATCAGCAGCGACAACGTCAGCGGCGGTGTAAACGTCATCAGCACACGCGGACGGTTACAGGACAACCCCATACACCAACTGCGCGTCAGCGAAGGCAGCGAGGGGTATATCGAGACGGGCCAGGCGATTCCCTACTTCTCCGGTGCCCGCTGGGTTGCGCCCGGCACGGTGGTCGGCGGTGTCGACTATAAGGATGTCACCACCGGTTTCTACGTGCTGCCGCGCGTGCACAGCGACCAGGTCACCCTGCAGGTGAGTCCCTTCAAACAGTCCCTGAGCAACAAGCGCGGTGGCGACATCAACACCCAGAGCGCGCACACCACTATCACCGGGCCGCTCGGCGAATGGCTGCCGATTGGTGGCGTCACACAACAAACGCAGCAATCACGCAGCGGCATCGGCAGTTACGGCTCGACACAGAGCCGCAACAATGAAAGCATCTGGATCAAGGCGGACCTGGCACAATAAGCCTGACACAAACAGCTGACAACAATAAACAGCAACAAGGAGAACTCCCGTATGTTCGGCTTTCAGGAATTTGTTATCTTCATACTGGTACTCGCGGTGGCGCTGGTCGCCATGGGTGTGAAGTCGGTGCCGCAGGGCATGGAATACACCGTCGAGCGCTTCGGCCGCTACACCAGAACACTGCGTCCCGGCCTGAATCTCATCACACCGATCATTGACCGCATCGGCGCCAAGCTGAACATGATGGAACGCGTCATGGACGTGCCCTCGCAGGAGGTCATCACCCGGGACAATGCCATGGTCACGGTCGACGGCGTGGTGTTTTTCCAGGTACTCGACGCGGCCAAGGCCGCCTACGAGGTCAGCCGGCTGGAGCTCGCCGTGCTCAACCTGACCATCACCAATGTGCGTACCGTGATGGGTTCCATGGACCTCGACGAACTGCTGTCGCAGCGCGATAAGATCAACGCCCAGCTGCTGCACGTGGTCGACGATGCCACCACGCCCTGGGGCATCAAGGTCACCCGTATCGAAATCAAGGACATCACCCCGCCGCGCGACCTGGTCGACGCCATGGCTAGGCAGATGAAGGCCGAGCGCGAAAAGCGCGCCAATATTCTCGAAGCGGAGGGCTTCCGGCAGGCGGAAATCCTCAAGGCCGAAGGCGAAAAGCAGGGTGCCATCCTCGACGCCGAAGGCAAACGGCAGGCGGCCTTTCTGGAAGCGGAGGCCCGCGAACGTCTCGCGGAAGCCGAGGCCAAGGCCACACACATGGTGTCGCAGGCCATCGCCAAGGGCGACCTCAACGCCATCAATTATTTCGTTGCCACCAGGTACATTGACTCCCTGAAGGCCATCGCCATGTCGCCGAACGAAAAACTGGTGTTGATGCCGCTGGAGGCCTCCAGCGTCATCGGCGCCCTGGGCGGCATTTCCGAACTCGCCAAGGAAGCCCTGTCGCAGCAGAAAGGCGGCCACGCATGACACCCGAACAACCTGGTCACTGGCACTGGTGGATACTCGCCGTGGCGCTGGTGATCCTGGAAGTGTTCGCCCCCGGCGCCTTCTTCCTGTGGCTGGGCATCGCCGCCGGCGTGGTCGGCGCCCTGGCCTATCTGATGCCTTCGCTCGGCTGGGAATACCAGGTGCTGGCATTTTCGCTGCTGTCGGTTATCAGCATCATCGTCTGGCGCAAGTTCTTCCGCGCGCAACCCTCGGACACCGACCAGCCCAACCTCAATCGTCGCGGCGAACAATACATCGGTCGCCTGTTCACCCTGAACGAACCCATCGTCGACGGCCTGGGTAAAATCCGCGTGGACGATTCGACCTGGAAGATACGCGGCGAAGACTGCCCCGTCGGCAGCCAGGTCGAGGTCACCGGGGTCGACGGCACCATCCTGAAGGTCCGCTGCAAGACCTGAGTACCGCGCTCAAGACATTGCGCCCGTCTGCCGATCTGGTCGGAATGACACCTTCGGACCGGATACCGGATGCCGCTTACCCTTTCTTCCAGGCTGTTTTTCAGGCTCATAGCATGCGTCACGATTACCGTGTTTGCAGCACCGCTGCTGGCAGAGCAATATCAGACCAACGGCCACTCCTTTAGCGTCACCCCGCTTCCCGACTGGGTGGACTGGGCGGCGCTGCCGCAGAGATCCGACCAGCGACCGGGCCAGGCCGTGGCCTACCGCCTGGTCGACCGCCAGGTCAATATCACCCGAAGCGGCGACACCCAATTCAGTCGATTGGTCACCCAGCCGCTCACCGAAGCCGGTCTGCGCCAGGCCGCGGTCATCGAAATCAACTTCAACCCCGCCTTCCAGGAGCTGGCGATCCATAAGCTGAGCCTGTTGCGCGACGGTCAAACCATCGACAAACTGCGCCCGGAACAGGTTCACCTGATCCAGCGGGAAGAGGACTTCGACAACAATCTGTACGACGGCGTCATCACGGCGACCATCATAGTCGATGATGTCCGCCTCAAGGACTCGGTCGACCTGGCCTACTCGATCAAAGGCCGCAACCCGGTATTCGGCGACAAATACTTTTCGGCCTTCGCGATGGGATGGTCAGTATCGATCGATCTTGCCCGACTGCGGGTGTCGGCACCGGCCCACCGCAAGCTGTATACCCGCTCGTTCAACGCCCAATTGGAACCGGTCGTGCACCGCAACAACGGCCGCAGCCAATACCAGTGGTCGTTGAGAGATACCCCCGCGGTGGTCGAGGACGACGATGCGCCGGTCTGGCACCAGCCCTATCCCGCCGTCCAGATCAGCGAATACCGCCGCTGGCGTGATGTATCAGGCTGGGCTGATGGCCTGTATCCCCACAGTAGTGAACTGCCGCCAGCGTTGCGCCAGACCCTGCGACAATGGCGCAAGGAAGAAACGGACAAGAAACGCCTCGTGGTCCGCGCCCTTAAACTGGTGCAGGACGAAGTCCGCTATTTCGGTATCGAACTGGGTCAGAACTCGCACCGCCCCAGCCTGCCCGCCGAGGTCTATACACGCCGCTACGGCGACTGCAAGGACAAGGCCACACTGCTGGTGGCAGTGCTGGATCAACTGGGCATTACGGCCTACCCGGCGCTGGTATCGACCGATCACCAGCGCGAGATCGACGACTGGCTGCCCACCCCGGGCCTGTTCGACCATGTCATTGTGACCACAGAACTCGACGGCAAACGCTACTGGCTGGACGGCACCCGCAACTACCAGCAAGGCAGCCTGGATACGCTGAGCGTACCGGATTTCGAACGCGCGCTGATCGTGCGCAAAGGCGAAGACCGCCTGACCCCGATTGTCATCGGCGACAGCAGCATCTCGGGCATCGATACCGAGGAAGAATTCCTGGTCAGCGACTACAAGGGCGCGGTCACGCTTGCTGTCAAAACCACCTACAGCGGCGCACTGGCAGAAACGATGCGCGAATATTTCGCCACCAATACGCCCGACGCCATCACCCGTTCGTACATGAACTACTACGCAAAGATCTACCCCTCGATCACGGCGATCAAGCCGGTCGCCACGAGCAACGACCCGGGCGATAACCACTTCACCACACAGGAAAGTTACCGGCTGGACGGCTTCTGGGAAACCGATGAAGCTGGCATGCACGCCCTGCTGATCGGCTCCAGCATTGCGCCCTATATCAGGAAACCGGACTCCATCCGCCGTGCCTCGCCGCTGGCCGTTACCTATCCCCTCTCGGTGCGGCACCGTGCCAGCGTCGTCTACCCCGAAGACGTCCATTACCACATCGAAGAACCGGAGGTTCGCGTCCAGGACCGCTTTGTCAGCTACCGCCGCGCCGTCAGCTACGCCCACCGCAAACTGACGGTGACGTACGACTACAGCACCCGGAAAGACGCCGTCATGCCCGCCCAGCTGGATGATTATTTCAGCGATCTGAACAAGATAAGCAACACCCTGCAATACAGCACGCTGCTTGCGGATGCACCCGCAAAAACCAATGTGAACGCGATGGTTGACACACTTCTCAATCGGCTGAATACCCTCTCAAGTAAGTAAACAGGTTGCCGTCAAAGCCACATACGTGTCTCTGTCCAAGGTAGAACGCCATGCGCGCCTCCGCCCTGTTTCTGATGTTGCTTGTATCACTGCTCGCCGGCTGTGCGGGCCAGCCACCCCGAACCGGTACCCCTGCCGATACGGCGAACGCCAACACCAGGTCTGACACCGACCTCAGCAGTTTCGAGGGTTTCAGCCAGGCCCTGGAGCAGTCCCTGAATGAAAAAGACAGCTCGCTGTTTGCCGAACACGTGGATAGCCGCGAGTTCGCCAGGCGCTCACTGGCATCGCTCGGTCTGAAGGCGGTAAAAACCTCAACGGTCAATACCTATGCCGACGTTCTGGACAAGGCGCTCAAAGGACGTTACAAAGACAATTTCGCGCAGGTTAAATCGGCCCGTTTTATTCGGCTGATGCCGGGCGAGACCAGCGATCCCGACGAGGCGGTCAGCCTGGTTCGCATTCGTCCCGAAGACGGTGGCATCAACTACTGGAAGATCTACCTGCACCGCGTCAACGGCCGGGTCGGCATCGTCGACTGGTTCAGTTACAGCCTGGGCGACCTGGCCAGCCGTTCGCTGGGCAGCTTCGTCCTGCAGGCGGGTCTTGCCGCCGTAAAGCCTGATTACCCGGGTGCGGGCGCCATCAAGACCTATCTCGCGGCAGCGCGGAGCAAAGACCCCCGCAAGCAGCTGGACGCCTACGAGCAGCTGCCCGCTCAGCTTAAAAGGAACTCGCTGTTGATGTTCGCCCACGCGCAGACAGCCATGAAAGTCTCGCAGGACGCGTACCACGACGCCTTGGCCGAGCTTGCGCCCCTGTACCGCGAAAAACACGACTACGCGCTCATGCTGGTCGACTACTACCTGTTCAACGAAGACTACGACAAGGCCCAACAGGCGCTCGATATGGTGGCGGAAAGCATCGGCCAGGACGCCGGGCTGGACAGCCTGCACGCGGGCATCGCCCTGCAGGATCACGCCTACCAGCGCGCCATCGCCTATGCGCGGGACGGCATCCAGCGCGATGCCACCTACGAGGACAATTACTGGGTGTTGCTGGATGCCCTGGTCTATTCCCGCAACTACGCCGATGCGGTACTGGTGCTGAACATCCTGGAACAGGGCTTCGACTATCGCTTCGACACCCGCCAGATGGCGACGCTCGAAGGCTACGAGGAATTTTCCCGCTCAGACGCCTTCAACAGCTGGCGCACGGCATCCGCTCACTGACCCGCGGCGTACGCCCCGCCGGGTAAAGGGCCGAACTGCGCCGGCGGCCTGCGGTAGTGGGTTGCCTGCTCGTAGGCATAGGCAAACTGGATCAGCTTTCCCTCGTCGAAGGGCCGGGCCAGCAGCTGCAGGCCCAACGGCAGGCCGTTGCGCGTGAAGCCCATGGGCAGAGTAATGGCGGGCTGGCCGGTGTGCGGGGCTATCACCGGGCTGTTGTTGCCGTGGGGGCTGGCGAGATCGCCCAGCCTGCGCGGCGGGTTGGTCCAGCTTGGATAGATGATGGCATCGACATGCGCCTTGTCCATGGCCGCGACGACCGCCTCGAGGAACTGCTTGCGCCGCGGGTCGCCCTCAACGTCCACGCAGGGCGGCTCCTGCGCCTCGGGCGGACCGTCCACGCTCATCGCCCACTGCATAGCCTCTTCATTCATCGGCAAGTAGCGCTTGCTTGCCACGACTTCGTCCAGCGAGTGAATCGGCGCCGCCGGGCCGCGGCTCGCCAGGTAGTTTTTCAGGTCGTAACGGAAACGGCTGCAGAAACCGGTGGCCTTGCGCAGGCGATCGAAGTCCGGGATGTCGAACGGATCGACAATCACCGCGCCCGCAGCCTTCAGTTCGCCGATGGCGCGCTCCATGGTTGCCATGACTTCGATATCGGCATCGCCGGTATCCACCAGCGCGCGCAAGACACCCAGGCGCGCGCCCTGCAGGCCCTCCTTCTTGAGATAGGCCGTGTAGTCGTCCGTCACCTGCCCCGCGGCCGCGGCCGTCGCGGGGTCGGCGGGATCGGGACCGGCGATCACCGAAAACACAATGGCCGTATCGGTCACCGTGCGCATCAGCGGCCCGCCGACGTCGCGGTTGGCCAGCAGTGGAACGATGCCGTCACGGCTGGTGGCGCCGATGGTAGACCGCAGCCCCACCAGGTCCAGGTGGGAGGCCGGACCGCGGATCGAATTACCGGTATCGGTGCCCATGCCAATGATGCCGAAGTTGGCGGCGATCGCCGAGGCCGTCCCGCCGCTGGACCCGGCCGGCACGCGCGTCAGGTCATAGGCATTGCGCGTCTCACCGTGCGTAGAACTGATCGTCTCATACGGACTGAACGCCCACTCGGCCATGTTCGATTTGGCGATCACAATGGCACCCTGCGCGCGCAGGCGCTGCACCATAAAGGCATCGTCCGGCGGATTGGCACCGCGCATGGCGATGGAACCCGCCTCGGTGGGCATGTCGGCGGTGTCGAAGTTGTCTTTGAGAATAACCGGTATGCAGTGCAGGCGCTGCATACGGCCGGTAATGGCGTAGGCTTTATCCAGGCTGCGGGCGCGCTTCAGGGCGTTCGGATTGATGTAGATGATGGCATTCAGATGCGTGGGCTGGTCGTAGGCCTCGATACGCTGGATATAACGGCGTGTAAGTTGTTCGCAGCTGGTGCGCCGTTCGCGTATCGCCTGCTGCGCACCGCCGATGGTCAGCTCGATGACATCAACCGGGCGCTGTGGCGCCACCGGCTGGCCGGGCAACATGACGCAACCCGATAACAGACCAAGCAGCAGGCCGAGCGCGACCGCGCGCAACCCGCCTGCCGCCCGCTCAGTCACCGATCAGGCTCTTGATGAAATCCAGATACGCCGGCGTATCCCAGGGCCGGCCACCCAGCGCGAGGTAGCGCAGTCTGCCCTCGGGGTCGACAAAAAAGCTCGCCGGCAGGCCGCGCGGCTGCCAGCGTTCGGCCGCCAGGCCGTCGTTATCCATCAGCGGTTCGATATCCGGCGCGACCGCGGCCAGGAAACTGAACACGGTGTCTTCAGTTTCGGCCACGTTGATCAGTACGATCTCCAGTTGCTGCGGATCGAACTGCGGAAATATCGCCTGGATGGTCGGCATTTCCCGTCGGCACGGACCGCACCAGGTGGCCCAGAAGTGTACGAACACCCAGTGGCCGCGGGCGTTACTGATGTCCCAGGTTTCACCATCCATGTTCTTCAGCACCAGCGGCGGCGCTTCCCGGCCATCCAGCGTCAGTATCCCCTTGGGCAGCTCCGCCGCTGTCGCTGTCCAGGACAGCAGCGCCAGGGACAAGCAAGCCAGGAAACGCATCAGGGCAGGTCGCTTACGCATTTGAGATCCTCGAACACAACAGTCTTGACCGGGCCGCGCTTGTCCGCGCCGGTATGGAATTTCATCACCAATCTGAAGGGGCCGGTCTGTCTCGGGATGACCACGCTGCCGCCCACACCCTCGTCCACCCGCAGGTCGCGCACCTCCGGCATCAGCGTCCAGCCGAACGTGGACTGGTGGGCCTGCGACAGGCCGGCCTCACGCCACTTCTCCGGCCAATAATCACGCCCGATGCGCGTAATCACTTTGTCGCCCTGGCTGAACTGCCACTCGTCAAGCTCCAGCCACAGCACGTCCAGGGCCTTGTTGTGGATGATGGGTGTGATGAAGCAGGTTTCCAGAATTTTGTCGATCGCCGCCCGGTTGAACCCCCGTCCCAGGTAAAACGCCGTGAGCTGGTCGGGAGTGCGCATGACCACGCGCACCTTCACCTGCGCGTCCTCGTAACGCGGGCTCGGCGGTTGCTGCACCGGCATCGCGGGTGGCCCAGCACTGCCCGGACCATCGGCAAACGCCGGCGCCACGGTGATCACGCCGGCCAGCGACAGCCATGCATATCGGAGGGAAATCCCTTTAAACACTGTCATAACGCGCATCCTACCTAGCAGACAGCGCGACCGCCAGCCGCGCGCGACCCGGCCCTCCGGGCAGAGTGCAGCCGAGTCTGTTACAATGCCCGGACTCTATTCGCAACCCAAGTCTATGAAAACACTGGAACAACTTTTAGCAGAACGCATTCTTATCCTCGACGGCGCCATGGGTACCATGATCCAGCGCTACAAACTGGACGAAGACGGCTACCGTGGCGAGCGCTTCAAGGACTGGCCGTGCGATCTCAAAGGCAACAACGACCTGCTGTCACTGAGCCAGCCGCAGATCATCCGCGATATCCACAAGGCATACCTCGAAGCCGGCGCGGACATTATCGAGACCAACACCTTCAACTCGACGGCCATCTCGCTGGCCGACTACCAGCAACAGGAGATGGTCTACGAACTGAACGACGCATCGGCAAAACTCGCGCGCGCTGCGGCCGACGAGTTCAGCACAGACGACAAACCACGCTTTGTCGCCGGTGTGCTCGGCCCCACCAATCGTACCGCCTCGCTGTCGCCCGATGTGAACAATCCGGGCTTCCGCAATGTGACCTTCGATGAGCTGCGCGACACCTACTACGAGGCGACCAGGGCGCTGATCGAAGGCGGCGCCGACATCATCCTGATCGAGACCATTTTCGACACGCTGAACGCCAAGGCCGCGGCTTTCGCCGTACAGACCTATTTCGAAGACAGCGGCAACCACCGCCCGGTGATGATCTCCGGCACCATTACCGATGCCTCGGGCCGTACCCTGTCCGGCCAGACCGCCGAAGCCTTCTTCAACTCGCTGCGCCACGTCAACCCGATATCGCTGGGCTTCAACTGCGCGCTGGGCGCGAAACAGTTGCGCCAGTACGTCGAGGAACTGGCCGGCACCGCCGACTGCTATGTGAACGCCCACCCCAACGCCGGGCTGCCCAACGAGTTCGGCGAATACGACGAATCGCCCGAAGCCATGGCACAGGAACTGGGCGAATGGGCCGAGGCCGGCTTCCTCAACATCATCGGCGGCTGCTGCGGCACCACGCCTGCACACATCAAGGCAATTGCCGAAGCGGTATCCAAATATCCGCCGCGCAAGAAGGTCGACAACAACTTCGTGCTGCGCCTGTCGGGCCTGGAGCCCTGCAACATCCGCGACGACGCGCTGTTCGTCAACGTGGGCGAGCGCACCAATGTCACGGGATCGGCAAAATTCAAGCAACTGATCCTCGAAGAGCAGTACGACGAAGCGCTGGGCGTGGCCCGGGACCAGGTGGAAAACGGCGCCCAGGTGATTGACGTGAACATGGACGAAGGCATGCTCGACGGCGAGCACGCCATGGTGACTTTCCTCAACCTGATCGCCAGCGAGCCTGACATCTCGCGCGTGCCCATCATGATCGATTCTTCGAAGTGGCCGATCATCGAGGCCGGCCTGAAGCGCATCCAGGGCAAGGGCATCGTCAACTCCATCAGCATGAAGGAAGGCGAAGCCGCCTTCATCGAACACGCAAGACTGTGCCGCAAATATGGCGCGGCGATTATCGTCATGGCCTTCGACGAGACCGGCCAGGCCGACACCAGGGAACGCAAGGTCGGGATCTGCGCCCGCGCCTACAAGATTCTTACCCAGCAGGTGGGCTTCCCGCCGGAAGATATCATCTTCGACCCGAACATCTTCGCCGTCGCCACCGGCATCGAGGAACACAACAACTACGGTGTGGACTTCATCGAAGCCACCCGCGAAATCAAGAACACCCTGCCCCACGCCAGGATCAGCGGCGGCGTGAGCAACGTGTCGTTCTCCTTCCGCGGTAACAACCCGGTGCGCGAGGCCATCCACGCCGTGTTCCTGTACCACGCCATCAAGGCCGGCATGGACATGGGCATTGTGAATGCCGGGCAGCTGGCCATCTACGACGAACTGCCCGGCGAACTGCGCGAACGCGTCGAAGACGTGATCCTCAACCGCCGCGACGACGCCACCGAGCGCCTGCTGGAGATCGCCGACAAGTACAAGGGCGATGGCAGCACCGCCGAGCGCAAGGAAGACCTCGCCTGGCGCGAGTGGGAAGTGAGCAAACGTCTGGAACACGCGCTGGTGAAAGGCATCGACGCCTACGTCGAAGAAGACACCGAAGCCGCGCGGCAGAACTTCGATCGCCCCATCCAGGTGATCGAAGGCCCGCTGATGGACGGCATGAACGTGGTCGGCGACCTGTTCGGCGCAGGCAAGATGTTCCTGCCGCAGGTGGTGAAAAGCGCGCGCGTCATGAAAAAGGCCGTGGCCTACCTGCTGCCGTTCATCGAAGCCGAAAAAGACGAAAACTCCCGCCCCAAGGGCAAGATCCTCATGGCCACCGTCAAGGGCGACGTGCACGACATCGGCAAGAACATCGTCGGCGTGGTGCTGCAGTGCAACAACTTCGACGTGGTTGACCTGGGCGTGATGGTGCCCGCACAAAAGATCCTCGACACCGCCAGGGCGGAAAAGGTCGACATCATTGGCCTGTCGGGCCTGATCACCCCCAGCCTGGACGAGATGGCCCACCTCGCGAAGGAAATGCAGCGCGAAGGCTTCGACATCCCGCTGCTGATCGGCGGCGCCACCACCTCGCGCGTGCACACCGCCGTAAAAATCGAACCCGGCTATCACAACGGCCCCACCGTCTACGTGAAAGACGCCTCGCGCGCCGTCGGCGTGGCCCAGAACCTGGTCAGCGAAGGCAACATGGCCGCCTATGTCGCCGGGATCAAGGCCGAATACGAAAAAGTCCGTGAAATGCACGCCGGCAAACAGCGCAAAACCGAGTGGCTGACGCTGGAACACGCGCGCGCCAACAAGATCCCTATCAACTGGGAAGGCTACACACCGCCCGTGCCGAGAACCTGGGGCATCACCGTGCTCGAGGACTATTCGCTGGAAGAACTTGGCAAATACATCGACTGGACGCCGTTCTTCAAGACCTGGGAACTGGCCGGCAGCTACCCGAAGATCCTCGACGACGAGGTGGTGGGCGAACACGCCCGCAACCTGTTCGACGACGCGAAAACAATGTTGCAGCAAATCATCGACGAGAAATGGCTGCGCGCCAGTGCCGTGTTCGCCCTGTTCCCGGCGAACCAGGTCAACGACGACGACATCGAGGTGTACACCGACGAATCGCGCACCGAGGTGCTCACCACGCTGCACCACCTGCGCCAGCAGAACCAGAAACCCCCGGGCCGTCCCAACCAGTGCCTCGCGGATTACGTCGCCCCCAAAGACACCGGCCTGAAAGACTACATCGGCGCCTTTGCCGTCACCGCGGGCCTCGGCATCGACGAACGCGTGAAACGCTTCGAGGCCGACCACGACGACTACCAGGCCATCATGCTGAAAGCACTCGCCGACCGCCTGGCTGAAGCCTTCGCCGAACGGCTGCACGAGAAAGTGCGCAAGGAAGACTGGGGCTACGCCAGCGACGAAGCGCTCGACAACAAAGGCCTCATCAAAGAGGAATACAAAGGCATCCGCCCTGCCCCCGGCTACCCCGCGTGCCCCGAGCACACGGAGAAGGCATTACTGTGGAAGCTCATTGACCCGGTCACGAACGCAAACATCGAGCTGACCGAGAGCTTCGCCATGATGCCCGCCGCGGCGGTTTCCGGCTGGTATTTCAGCCATCCGGACGCGAGATATTTTGGTGTGGGCAAGATCAACCGGGATCAGGTGGAAGACTATGCCCGGCGGAAAGGGATGACTGTCGAGGAAGCGGAGCGGTGGCTGGCACCGAATCTGGGGTATGATCCGGATCAGGAAAGGAAAACAGCATAAGGAATAATTGCTATGCGGACAGGGAGTCAGCCAAAAGCAGAAACCACTAAAACCCGGCTCACCGATGGTGGGGCGGGTTTTTTATTGCAAGGCATTAGGTCACTCCCCTGTATCGTTCTCCGCCCTCCTTTCGGTCATTGAGTTAATCAATAGACTGGTTGTCATGTCCCGTCGAAAGATAAAACGCGCTGCACCGAAGCGAATAAAACGATGGTTGAGCCTTACCTTGATGGGTTTTCTTCTGGTCACCTGGTTGCCGGTGGTACTGTTGCGCTGGTTTGAACCCCCAGCCACCGCTTTCATGTTGCTGCAGACCCAGGAATCCGATCGCAGTACTTTTCGTTACCGCTGGGCAGACTGGCCTGAGCTGGGTTCATCAGCCGCGCTTGCGGTAATCGCTGCCGAAGATCAAAAGTTTCCGGAGCATTATGGATTCGATGTCGTCGCCATACAGGATGCTGTACTCGATCGACTCGACGGAAAAAGCTTGCGTGGAGCATCCACAATTACGCAACAAGTCGCCAAGAACCTGTTTCTGTGGCCAGACCAGAGTTTTCTACGAAAAGGTATAGAAGCCTATTTTTCAGTCATCATTGAATTAACCTGGTCTAAGAAGCGGATTCTTGAAATGTATCTGAACATCGCCGAATTCGGACCTGGAATCTATGGCATTCCTGAAGCAAGCAGAATTTACTTTGGAAAGACCCCGCGCCAACTCACCGATGCGGATGCTGCGCTACTCGCTGCGGTCTTGCCAAACCCGAACCGCTTTCATGTTAACCAGCCCTCCGAACATGTCCGCGAGCGACAGCGCTGGATATTGCAACACATGGGCAAGCTGAAACGCTATGGTTGGTTGAATCTAATTGAAGGGAAAGGCGCTGGGGCTTGAGCTGGTGGAGCTGCTCGGGACGAAGGAATAAAGGTAACGAAGGGATTAAACTTTAGTCCCTCTGCCC
>JAJDOI010000189.1 GCA_022340245.1 Thiogranum sp. | reverse complement strand
AAATGTCGTGGTATTGACGTCAGCCGGGAAAGTCTTAGTGGACCCGGGCGTCTTGGCAATCGGCGCCACCAGCTGGATCTGCCGGCCCCCGCTCGAGGCGCCCGCCGCCCAGCTCTCGATATAGGAGGTTATCGCGGTTGCGCAGGCAGCGTCACTGGGCAGCCAGCAATTGTGCCCGCCAGCAATCTTGGTGACCAGCCGCGAGTTGCCGGGGTTATCCAGGTCGATGAGCGGGTTGGCGACAGTGTAAGCCAGGTTAACATCGTCCTGGCGAACGAACTCCGGCGACTGGCCGCCTTCGACGTGGCAGGCGCCACAGCGGTTGGAGTCGCGCAGGTGCTCCCAGACGTTGATCTGGAAGGCACGCACGTCCTCGGTCTGCGCGCTGGGGCCGGTATAGCTGGATGAATTCACGGTGCCGCTATTGGTGGTCAGCGGATTGGTCTGCGTCGAGGCACCGCCGCCGCACCCATGCAGTAGCCCGATCGACAGCATCAGCAACAATGCGCGCGGCAGCCTGTGTGTGGCCGTCGAGCAACGCGAGAACAGGAAACGAACGCGAGCTGTAGTCATAACTGAATCCCCCAGGTTCCTTTCTCAGTTGCTCATGCAGGCCGCAGCCGCATTGGCAAACAGATCTTTCATGTTGTAATTGGTTTCGAACCCGCTGGCGCTGAGCAGACTGGTCAGGTCAGTCTCTGAAGGATCCGACAAACACACGGTACGATAGACCTTGATACCCTGGCAGCGCGCAAATGCTTCACTGCCTGCCAGCTCCTGGCCCAGCGTCTTGGCGCCGACTCTTTGCGCGGCCGGGATTTCCGGCCCCCAGCCCAGATTGGCATTCTGGCCGCTGCGCCAGTAGTTATCCCAGTGATCGTCGGGCGTCACGTAGCCGTATTTGAAGTTGTCCGAATTGATCAGGTACTTGGGCTGAACTGATCCGGGCGTGTACACCAGCCGGCCGCTGGTTTCGTCATAGTTGTAATAAGCAAACGCCTGCACCATGGGATCCATGCCGCTGTGGCAGCCGACACAGCTGTTGAGAAATATCCGGCTGTCGCCACCCGGGCTGCGACTGACATCCTGACGAATGCGGTCCGGCGGCCGGGTGATATCCTTGAGCGGCTCAAGATCCGTGCACAGATGATTAATGAGCGTGAAACGGAACATCGCCCGGTTGGTCCCGGCAACGAAGAAAGCCTCGGCGGCAGCGCGCGATGTAATGACGCCGGCGGTGGCGTTGGCCGGGATACCGTTCAGGCTGGACTGCACGTTCTCCTGCAGGACAGTCGGATCGCTCAGGTCATAGTGCAGGTCTTCCAGGTCCTGGTAGTGATCGTTGTTCGCCGGCGAATATGGCGCCACCCCCGCGAGACCGGGAGCGCCCTTGTAGAGAATATCCCCGGACAGCACCTGATCGAATCGCTTGTCGTCGCGGATCATGCCAATGACGGTGGCGCTGTAGTCATTCAGCGGCACGAAAACCGACTGGTCCTCGTTGGTCCAGGGGGAAGCGAAATTCTTCAGCGTCACGTTATAGAAATTCAACGCCAGCGGATTTTGTGCCGGATCCATGGCCAGTTCCGCTGCCGCCACGCCGCTGCCACTGTTGTCTATAATGGACTGCTCCATAGCGTCCAGCACCGCCTCGGTGGGCGCTACGCCGGTCAACCGGTCGTGGATACGCTTGGCCTGTTGCCGCTCGGCGTCACCGGCCAAAGCACTGGCCGCGACTGCCGACGTCAGGATGCCGGCCAGGCAGATCCGAACCCCCGTTTGAACCAGATTACCCCAAGCCCCGTCTTGCTGCGTGCACGTCTGAATCATTTGGACGCCTCATGATTTATTTTCTTCACGGTTCCGGCCATCTGCAAAAACCGGTCCAGCCGCTATCCGGCCCGACTTAGGGCGGACCTTAAAACACCGTGGGGATCAATTCCGTGAACCAGTCCACAATCTAGCGGCAGGACGCTATGTTTTTGAATAGCCATCCTTAGCCAGGTTAACCCCGGCACAGGCGATTTCTGTGACCGGGATCGCAGATTCCCCGTCATCCCCCCTCTATAGTCGTACCCTCCGGGTTGCCGGTTTACCGTCGCTGCCAGTAATTCTGTCTTCTGTTGGCGACAGGAAGGCGGGGGCGGATCCATATATAAGGAGTCTTTCGCAATCCCAGGCGACAAATGCCAAGCAGGCCCGATCTTTGCTTGTGCGTTTGTTCTGAAGGAGGACAAAACACTGAAATGGTCGCGCCTAAACAATGATGCCAATAATCAATAGTTTACTTCCAGTGACTGGTGAATGGACGGGAACCCGGACTGCGCTGCAGGCCCTGGTGACCGGCCTGTGCTGTCTGTTACTTGGCGCCTGCGGGGGCGGCAGCGCCAGCATCGGCGGCGGTAGCGGCAGCGGCGGACTGGATCCGCTGGTGGAGGATTTTGGCATCGCCTACGTCAGGCAGCCGGTCCCGGACACGGACGACGAGGATTTACGCGATCCCATGGCCTTTCACCCCGGCGGCGACCTTATTTTCCGCGATCTCGCCTCACCCAGTGCCAGTGAACGCAACATCACCGCGGCCGTTACCGGCGGCATGGGCGACGTACGCGATGTCGAAGTCTCGTACGATGGGACCCAGCTACTGTTTTCACTGCATTTACCTGAAATCCAGGGGGCCGCCCCCGAAGACCAGCCAACCTGGAACCTGTGGGAGTATGACATCCCCACCAGGGATCTCCATCGGGTCATTGCCTCGGACATTATCGCCGAGGACGGCCAGGATATCGCACCGCATTACCTGCCGGACGGGCGCATCATTTTTTCATCCACCAGGCAGCGTACCGCCAAGGCCATGCTGACCGACGAAGGCAAGCCGCAGTTCTCCGCCCAGGACGAGGACCGCCGTGGCCCGGCCTTCGTACTGCACGTGCTGGACGCACGCAACGGTCCGGTGCAGACCAGCGATATCCAGCAGGTGTCGTTCAACCAGAGTCACGACCTGGACCCCACGGTGCTCTCCGACGGCGAGGTCATGTTCTCCCGCTGGGACAACATGGGTAACCGCAACGGCATACACCTGTACAAAATGTATCCCGACGGTACCGATCTTCGCCTGGTCTACGGTGCCAACAGCCACGACACCGGCACCAACGGCGCCATCATCGACTTCACCGAGGTACGCGAAACGCTGGACGGTCGTATCATCGCGCTTATCAAGCAGTCGACCGGCAGTTTCCAGGGTGGCGATATTGTCACCATCGACACCACTGACTATGTCGATAACCAGCAGCCGACGGCCGTAAACGCCGGCATCCTGACAGGACCTGCACAAGTATCGGATGCCTTCGGACAGGTGCGCACCGACGGCCTGCCATCTCCCGGCGGACGATTTAACAGCTACTATCCCTTGCTGGACGGTACCGGCCGGATCCTGATCAGCTGGAGTCAGTGCCGCCTTATGGACAACGGACGCATTGTCCCGTGCACCAGCCAGCTGCTGGCCGATCCCAATGCCGTCGAAGGACCTCCGCTGTACAGTGTTTACCTGTACGATCCGGGCAGCCAGACCCAGACGCCCATCTTCACCCCGCAGGAAGGCGTGCTGTATCGCGACGTCGTGGCCGCTCAACCCACGGCCTTGCCTCCCATACACTTCGATCAGCAAGGCCCGGTGACTGCCGATTTTAATTTCGACCCGGCGCTGACCAGCGAACAGGTGGGCATTCTCAATATCCGCAACGTGTACGACTTCGACGGCGCCTATAACGCGCTGGGCGGCAGCAAACCGGACATCGCCACGCTCGCCGACCCACAGGCCACACAGGCAGACGAACGACCGGCCCGATTCCTGCGCATCGTCAAGGCGGTGAGCATCCCGGACAGGGACCTGGTAAACCTGAACGGTTCCGCCTTCGGGCGCAGCAGTGCACAACTGATGCGCGAAATCATCGGCTACGTACCGATCGAGCCGGATGGCTCGGTACGTGTCAAGGTGCCGGCCAATATTCCCTTTGCCATCAGCGTACTGGACAAAGACGGCAAGCGCATCACCGGCCGCCACCAGAACTGGCTGCAACTGCGTCCCGGGGAGATCATGAACTGTTCCGGCTGCCACGCGGCCAATACCGGTACCTCACACGGCCGGGCGGATGCGTTCAGCAGCATTTACAGCGGCGCACCCTTTGACGGCTATGTGTTTCCAAACACCGAAACCTTCTTTGCCGACACCGGCGAAACCATGGCCGAGGCGCACACGCGCATCGACCCCACCGTGCTGAAACCGAGTGTCGACATTCACTATAGCGACGTGTGGACCAACGAGACAGCCGCCGGACGCCCCAAAGACGCGGCCTTTGATTACAACTATGCCGACCTCGACCCAGCGCTCACAGCCCCGGTAAGCAGCGATTGCCAGAGCACCTGGAACAACCTCTGCCGCACGGTCATCAACTACGAGACGCATATTCACCCGCTGTGGAATCTGCCGCGCGGTACGGCCGGCGCAGACACCTGCACCAATTGCCATACCGACACCGATGCCATGATGAACCCCATGGAGCCAAAGGGGCAGCTGGACCTGACCGACGGCGCCTCTGACCAGAACGCCGATCACTTCAAGTCCTACCACGAGCTGCTGTTCAACGACAACCAGCAGGTTATCGACCTGACGTCGGGCTTGCTCGTCGACAAAATGGTTCAGGCCACCGACGGCGCCGGCAACCCGCTGTTTCAGACCGATGCCAACGGCGACCTGATTCTCGATGCGATGGGCAACCCCATCCCGGTCATGGTCCCGGTTACCGTCACCCCCAGCATGAGTGTCGCTGGCGCACGGGCGAGCAGCAGGTTCTTCGACATGTTCAGCAACGCCGGCGACCCACGCAATGCAGTCACCAATCACGTCGGCTTCCTGAGCCCCGCGGAACTCAAGCTGCTCGCGGAATGGCTTGACATAGGCGGACAGTACTACAACAACCCGTTCGACGTACCACCGTAAGTTCCGGCAAAGAAATGGACTTTATACTCGATAAAAAAGGACGCCCCGCCACCGTGAACAGAGTCAAGCACGGCTGCCAGTATGCCCTGGTCTTTCTGCTGACCTGCCTCATGAACGCCACGCAGCCAGCGCAGGCAGACGTGTTCGGCGGCCTGTTCGGCAGCGACGAGCCCGTGAGCGTGGAGGTCGCTGACCCGTACATCGAGCTGCATACCGGTGCGGGTGAAGGCTACCCTGTGTTCCACGTCGAGGAGCGCGGCGCCTGGATTGAGATTCTCAAGCGCAAAACCGACTGGTTTAAGGTGCGCACCGGCAGGGGCAAAGAAGGCTGGGTGGCACGCGGGCAGCTTGAACGCACCCTGACGCCCGCGGGCACACAGATGGCCATCAGCGAGGCCACGAAGAAAGAATTTTCCTTCCACCGTTGGGAAATGGGCGCCATGGGCGGCACGTTCGAGAACGCTGACGTCCTGACGATATATGGCGGGGTCTTCCTGACACCGAAGCTTTCCCTGGAATTGTCCGCGTCAAAGATCTTCCCTGAATTTTCCAGTGGTGAAATGGCTGACGTGAGCATCAACGTGCATCCGTTCCCGGAATGGCGAATCTCGCCGTTCTTCGCACTGGGTACCGGCCTCGTTCACTCGAACCCCGATACCACGCTGGTGCAGGAGCCCGACCGGACCGACCAGCTGGCACACGCCGGCATAGGTATACGCGTATACCTCGCACGGCGCTTCGTATTTCGCGCCCAATACAAAAATTACATCATATTTCAGAGCACGGATGACAATCAGGAGATCAACGAATGGAAAGCAGGATTTGCGGTATTTTTCTGAGGTGCTGCGCGCTTGCGACACTGTGCGCAGGCACAGTGCCGCTGCGCGCGACGGCGGCCGACCAGCCGGAACAGGTAGTGCGCCCGGAGATAGAACGCCGCGATATCAGCGAAGCCGATATCGATACCGAGGATTTTGAAGTCGGCGCTTTCTTCGGTGCGATGAACGTCGAGGACTTCGGCACCAACCCCGTTTACGGCGCCCGGCTGACCTACCACGTCACCGAGTACGTGTTTGCCGAGGCCGCTTACGGCCACACCGATACCAGCGAAACCAGTTTCGAGCGCTTGAGTGGCTCAGCCCAGTTGCTCGACAGTAGCGATCGCAAACTGGATTATTACAATCTGTCATTCGGCTTCAATGTCCTGCCCGGCGAATCATTCGTCGGTGGCAGGTGGGCCTTCACCTCCGACTTTTACCTCGTCGGCGGCGTCGGCAGTACCAGCTTCGCCGGAGAGGACAATTTCACCTGGAATTTCGGTTTCGGTTACAAGGTGCTGGCCAATGACTGGTTGGCACTGCGCGTTGACGCAAGAGATCATGTCTTCGACGTTGACCTGCTGGGCGAAAAACAAACCAACCATAACCTTGAGTTAACCGGCGGCGTGTCGAT
Organism: Thiogranum sp.; assembly: GCA_022340245.1. Lineage (GTDB taxonomy): Bacteria > Pseudomonadota > Gammaproteobacteria > DSM-19610 > DSM-19610 > Thiogranum. Next base: position 4,397 of record JAJDOI010000189.1, on the reverse strand, counting down.
CTTTTTCTGAAATGCGACCGGGTTAACGTTTTGGCGGGCCTCACCTGCCGACAAACCGCAGGAGGCGGTGCGCCGGAAACGGTGCCGGCGCATTGACGCGAAAACAGGAGAAATACTAGTGAAAGCAATGACATTTAAAAAGAGCGTAGCGGCAATCGGGCTGGCGGTGCTGTTTGCCAGCGCGGCCGCAACTGCCGACATAGCCGATGGGCCGGCGCCGGATTTCACGCTGAAGAGCAGCAGCGGCGAAAACCTGCGCTTGAGCGAATTCCGTGGCGAAGTCGTCATGATCAACTTCTGGGCGTCCTGGTGCGGTCCTTGCCGGCAGGAAATGCCCCTGCTGGACGAACTCTACAGCCAGTACAAGCCGCTGGGCTTCACGATACTGGGCGTCAATGTCGAACAAGACCCCACCCAGGCCAAACAGATGCTGAACGACAGTCCGGTGAACTTCCCGGTGCTGTTCGACAAGCAGAGCGAAGTGAGCAAACTGTACAACGTCGTCGCCATGCCCAGCACGGTACTCGTGGATCGTGACGGCAAGGTCCGCTACCTGCACCAGGGCTACAAACCCGGCTTCGAAGACACCTACCAGCAACAGGTACGCGCGCTGATCAGGGAGTGAACGTGATACGCACTGGACGCCTTTTACTGTCACTGGGGATGCTGCTGCTCAGCGGATGCAGCAGCGTGGAACCCTGGGTGAAACCCTATGAACGGGCCCACCTTGCTGATCCTATCATGAGTTTCAGCCGGGATCCGGTCTCCGATACCTTTATCGGCCATGTCTACCAGGTCAGGGAAGGCGCCCGCGGAGCGGAAGGCGGACATGGAGGCGGCTGTGGGTGTAACTGACCGTTCGATCGTATTGCCTTCATCTTCGCGCGCCCGCCACCCTGGCCGGGGACCGGAATCCATCAACGCCCGACTGAAGCGCGCCGGCGTCAATCGTGGCGTTGCCGCGCTGCTGGTAACGGCACTGGTGACGCCGGCACTCGATGCCGGCGTGCTGCCCGAAGACCGCGCCGACGCCCTGTATCACTCCTACGATGGCGGCGGCGTGGAAGTGACCGGCCCCTCCTACCTGGTACGCAAGGGCGACAACAAGCGCATCTCCGGCGAAGTCAACTACTACGTTGACAGCATCAGCAGCGCCTCGATTGATGTTCTCACTCAGGGCAGTCCGTATAGCGAACAGCGTACCCAATGGTCCGGCACCATGGACTATCTGCATGCGGATACCACCATGAGCGCCGGCTACACCTACAGTAGCGAAAGCGACTACAAAGCCGACACCTACAACTTCAGTATCAGCCAGAGCATGTTCGGCGACCTTACCACCGTCACGCTCGGCTATTCGCGTGGCTATGACGACGTACTGGACAATTTTAATCCGGCATTCAAGGAAAATGCCAACCACCAGAACTATCACGTGTCGTTGTCGCAGGTGTTGACAAAAAACCTGCTGCTCAGCCTGAACTATGACGGCATCACCGACGAAGGCTATCTGCAGAATCCCTACCGTCACGTCCTGGTACTCAACGACCCTAACGACCCGTCGGCCGGGGCCAACTTTACAACGCCGGAAAAATATCCCGACACCCACACCAGCAACGCAGTCTCGGCAAACTTTCTCTACTACCTGCCCTACCGCGCCTCGCTGAGAGTCGGCTATCGGTACTATAACGACGACTGGAATGTCAGCGCCCACACGGCCGACATCAGTTACACCCATCCACTGCGCGACCGCTGGATCTTCGACGTCGGCTTCCGCTACTATCAACAGACACGCGCGGACTTTTACGCCGATCTGTTTGATCGCCCGGATCAGCAGAATTTTATGGCGCGCGACAAGGAGTTGAGCGAGTTCAAGGACTACAGTGTCGGCTTTGGGTTGACGTACAACCTTCTCGAACACAGCTGGGGCTACATTGACAAGGCGACGCTGAATTTCAACTATGATCATATCTGGTTCAGGTACAACGACTTCTCGGATGTCAGGGGTGGCGCCATTCCCCCGCAGGCACCCGAGTACGAATTCGACGCCGACGTTCTCCAGCTGTTCGGCTCGATCTGGTACTGACAGGGCGCGTCACTTTGCGTGGTCTTGAGCTGTTTCTGTCGCTGATGCTGGCCGCGCACACTGCCTGCGCGGGCTGGCTTCACGAAGATGCGGACATCATGGGCACCCGCATCACCGTGGAACTGTTCCACGACGATACCGCGGTGGCCCGCCAGGGCGTGGACGCCGTAATGGCGGAAATGCGGCGCATCGACAGCGACATGAGCCCCTGGATCGAGACCAGCGAGCTGGCCCGGCTCAACCGGGATGCCGCCACCCGGCCGGTCATCGTGAGTGACGAGCTGTTCAAGCTGATCCGGACTTCCCTGCACTTTTCCGATCTTACCCACGGCGCTTTCGACATCACCTTCGCCAGCGTGGGTTTCCTCTATGACTACCGCAAAGGTGTGCGCCCGGACGACCGGCAGCGGCAGCAGGCCACCGAGTTGATCAACTACCACAACCTGCTGCTGGACGAAGACAGTCACAGCATCGCCTATGGCAAGCCGGGCGTGCGCATCGATCTTGGCGGCATCGCCAAGGGCCACGCCGTCGACCGCTGCATCGCCCTGCTGCAGGCGATAGGCATCAAGCAGGCGCTGGTGACCGCGGGCGGCGACAGCCGCATGATCGGTGACCGTTGGGGCGGCCGTCCCTGGAACATCGGTGTGCGCGACCCGCGCGATGAAAAGAAACTGGTGGCGGTCATTCCGCTGGAAAATGTTGCGGTCTCGACCTCAGGCGATTACCAACGCTACTTCGAAGAAAACGGCGTCCGCTACCACCACATCATCAATCCGACGTCGGGAGATTCGGCGCGCGGCATGCACAGCGCGACCATCATCGGCCCGGACGCCACTACCACGGATGCATTATCCACCAGCGTTTTCGTGCTCGGGGTCGAGCAGGGGCTCGCACTGGTCAACCGCCTGCCCGACATCGACGCCATTCTGGTCGACGCAAAGGGACAGCTACACTATTCCGACGGCCTGTTACCCGCCAAAAATCCCGCCAACAACGTCAAACCACCGGCGCCGCACCCACAGCCCTAGCTGTCCCCGAAGCGCAGCCTGCGGCTGACACGCGGTAACAGCGCGTATCTGTCGCAGATTTACGACAACCTGGTGCAGCGTCGCCGCCGTATCGTGCTTCAACCACGGCCAACCCGTTGATTGGCCATGTATGGCACAGAGCTTGCCTTGGTTCCTGCAGAAATACGGTTAATTGGCGCCCGCAGTCCCCGGATGACGGGATTTGTGAACGGATTCACGCTTGTGGCGTGACCGCAATTCCGGATTCATTGCCTGCCTGCCGCTGATACTAGGACAAGGTGTAACCGCCCGGAACGCCGCAGGAGAGCGTATGCGCAGGATAATCACAGGATTGCTCGCCGGATTGCTGGTCTGGCCGCTGGTGCTATCGGCGGACCAACCCGCCGCCGATGAAACCGGTATCAAGGAAGACGTTCAGACACTCAAACAACAGGTACTGGAGCTGAACCGCGACCTGTTCATGCTCGAAGAGGATCTGCTGTTCCCCTCCAACACCCAGGTGTCGGTGTTTGTCTCCATGGACGTCGGCGAATTCTTCAAACTGGACTCGGTACAGCTGAAAATCGACGGCAAGGAAGTAGCCGACTACCTGTATACCCCGCGCGAGGTCGATGCGCTGGTGCGAGGCGGCGTGCAGCGGATTCACGTCGGCAATCTGCGTACCGGTGATCACGAGCTGGTTGCCTTTTTCACTGGCAAGGGGCCACACGGACGTGACTACAAGCGTGGTGCGACGGCAACGATCAAGAAAGGCCTCGGACCCAAGTACGTCGAACTGAAGATTGTCGACCAGACCAACAACTACCAGCCCGAATTCGACGTCAAGGAGTGGTAATGCTGCCACGCAGACTGCTGCTGTTGCTGCTATGGCTGGCATTCGCGCCCGGCAATAGCGTCGCAGCATCGGACAAGCCCCAACAGGTGCTCGACCTTCACTATGGTGAAGTGTTGTTTCATTTCTATCAGCAGGACTATTTCACCGCGATCACCCACCTTATGGTGGCCCGAGAAGAGAACCTGCTGCAGCATCACGGCAAGGAATCCGAACTGTTGCTCGGCGGCCTGCAACTGTCATACGGTATGCTGGATCAGGCGGAAGCGCAATTCCACCGCCTGCTCGACACGGACACCGACAGCGAGCTGCACGACCGGGTGTGGTACTACCTCACCAAGATCAACTATCAACGCGGCCATTACCAGAAGGCCTACAAAACGCTGCAGGACATCGGCAAGCCGCGCGACAAGGCGCTGGCTGCGGAACTGGCGTTGCTCACTGCCGGCAT
>JAJDOI010000183.1 GCA_022340245.1 Thiogranum sp. | reverse complement strand
CCCGGGCGACCCCGATTCCCCCTATACCACGCCACTGTGGGACACCGACAACTACGGTGGCACGCAGCTGTTCACGACCCTGGGCTTCCAGTGGCAACCGGCGCCACTGCACATTGTCGACCTCAATGTCGGCCTGCCGCTGTATCGCGATCTGAACGGCCCGCAACTGGAAACCGACTACCGGGTCATGCTCACCTGGTATATGGAAATTCCCACCAGCAAGAGCCGCCGTTACGGTATTGGCAAGGCCAGGTCCGGCAGCCAACTCGGGTTCTAGGCGCATGGCCGCGCTCAGCGAAGCGGGTGCGCCCGGCCGGCTACTGGTACTGCTGTTCAGCCTGGGCGCAGTAGCATGCTCAAGCGCGCCGCCGACGGGCGGCGCAGTCGGACCGGCACAGACGCTGCGGACACAAGTGTTCATGTCGCGTTGCAGTATCTGCCACGCACCGCCGCATCCGAAACGCCATTCCTACGCCGAGTGGGAACTGCTGTTGCCGGTGATGGAGCAACGCATGGAAGAGCGCGGCATGGGAGAGCTGAGCGACCAGGACCGTGTGGCGATTCTTTCCTACCTGAAGTCCAACGGCCGGTGAGCACCCAGCTCACCAAAAGGCTCCGCCTCGTCGGGGTTACATTGTCACTGACCCTCTGCTTTCCAGGGCCGGCAGCGGAGGCTGCGCCGCTTGCCGCGCAACTGCAGGCCCTGCACATAGACGCCCCGCACGAGCGCCTGCCCGCCCCCGCCTTCGCCTTACCGTCACTGGATGGAAAAACGATTCGCCTGCAGGATTACCATGGCCAGCTGGTGGTGCTGCATTTCTGGGCGACATTCTGCAAACCCTGCCGCGAGGAACTCCCGGCACTCGACCGGCTTTCCCGGGAGTTCACCGGAAAAGGCTTCGCCGTACTGGCAATCGCAGTCGACCGCGACCATCCGCAGGCGGTCGAGCATTTCGTCCGGGAGCACGCCATCCGGCTTACAGTGCCCCTGGATCCCGGGGGCGAGGTCAGGAAAAAGTACGAAATCGACGCCCTGCCTACCAGCTACCTGATCGGCCCGGACGGCCGCTTTGTCGGCCGGGTCGTGGGCGAGCGCGACTGGACCAGTCCGGAATTCAGAACGCTTATCGACGAACTGACGGGGACGCCATACGACTGATTCACGCCGCTCGATATGTCTTATGTCATTTTCCGACGCGGCACAGACAGGCTACAATCAGCCCGACACTCAAGTGGATGGATTGAAGCGATGGTCTCGGACCTGTTCGGACATGCCGACCCCCTTGCCGCACTCAACGAGCGGGCGGATCTGCAGCACAAGCTGGATGCATTGCGCAAGGTGGTCGCCGAGCGACACCCCTTTATCGAACGCCTGGCGGTGGCTCTCTACGATGCGGAACGCGATGAACTCAAGACGTTCCTCTACAGCAGCGAAACCGAAAGCCGACTCACGCACTACCAGGCGAAGCTCGCCGATGCGCCCTCACTGGTCGAAATCCGCCGACGCAGGCGCCCACGGGTAGTCAACGACCTGGAGCTGTTTGAACAAGGACGGCAAAAGCACACACAGGTTATTGCACAACAGGGATATCAGGCGAGTTACACCACTCCCATGGTGTGTGAAAGCGTGTTTTTCGGCTTTATCTTTTTCAATTCGAGCGGCAAGAACGTATTCGACGAGCGTCTGCTCGCGGAGCTGGATATGCTGGCGCACCTGATAACGCTGATGGTATACAACGAGCGTGCCAGCATCAGCGTCCTGTCGGCAACCGTGAAGTCGGCGGTCGAGATGAGCCACGAGCGCGACCCGGAGACCGGGTCGCACCTGCAGCGCATGGCACGCTATGCCCAGCTGATCGCACGCGGCCTCGCAGACCGTTACAGCTTCGATGACCAGTTCGTGGAACACATCTTCCTGTTCTCACCCCTGCATGACCTCGGTAAAATCAGCATTCCCGACAAGATACTGCTGAAACCGGGCAAGCTCTCCCCGGAAGAGTTCGAGGTCATGAAGACCCATGCCGAACGCGGCCGACGCATGGTCGACAGTCTGCTCAGCAACTTCGGGCTGGACAGCGTCGGCTATGTCGATGTGCTGCGCAATATCGCCCAGTACCACCACGAGGCCGTGGACGGCTCCGGCTACCCACAGGGTCTGAAGGCGGGACTGATACCCATCGAGGCGCGTATCGTCGCTGTGGCCGACATCTTCGACGCACTCACCAGCCGCCGCCCCTACAAGCAAGCCTGGCCCAACGACAAAGCCTTTGCAACGCTGCGGGAAATGGCCGGCGAGAAACTCGACCGGGATTGCGTGCAGGTGCTGCTTGACCAGCGCGAGGAAGTCGAGCGCATCCAGTTCACCTACCAGGAAAACGAGTTCGGCTAGTCGATATTCGGTGTCCGCCGGGGGCTCGCCAACACCCTTGTTTCGCGTCTGCAGACAGCCCGGCTGCTGCCGATAACGGCTTAATATTCCGTGTGTTGGCAAGACAGCCCGGGCAGCCCCCACGCACCCCGACGCCACACTGCGGCATTTGACGCACAACAGAATCTAACCCACACTTGGTCTGCCCGACCTTATGGCCGGGTCAATAACCACAGGAATCGTGTAGTACGAATATGACATACTGTCTTGCCATAAAGGTTCGAGAGGGGCTGCTGTTCGCATCCGACTCGCGCACCAATGCCGGTGTCGATCAGCTGAGCACCTTCAGCAAAATGTTCACCTTCGGCACCGAGGGGCAACGTGTATTCACGGTGCTGACCGCGGGCAACCTGGCAACCACCCAGGCGGTAATCGGCCACCTGCAACGTGACATCAGGAAGGGCGTGGAGCCGAACCTGAACACCGTCGAGACAGTAGAAGACGCCGCCCATTACCTCGGCGCACTGAGCCGCGAAGAGCAGGCCAAGCACAGCGCCGGCAAAATCGACACCAGTGCCAGCTTCATTCTCGGCGGGCAGATCACCGGCAGCCCGCCGTTGCTCTGCCTGGTGTACCCGGAAGGCAATTTCATTTGCGCCACCGACGAGACGCCCTACCTGCAGATCGGTGAAGTGAAATACGGCAAGCCCATTCTGGACCGCATCATCCGGCAGGACACGCCGTTGGGAGAAGCCGCCCTGTGTGCACTGGTATCGATGGATTCCACCACGCGTTCCAACGCCACCGTCGGGCCGCCCATCGAAGTGATGGTATACGCCACCGACCAGTTGCGGCTGGACCGCCACTTTGTGTTCACCGCCGACGACCCCTACCTGACGGACCTGAAGCTGGCCTGGGATATGAAACTGAAGGAAGCCTTTACCGAACTGCGCCGCTACAGCTGGCAACCGGTCGAATCGCGAGCCGCCGACCAGAACGCCAGCCAGGCTGACATCGCGCCCTCAGTCGGCGCGAAGCGAAACCGTTGAGCGGCCTCCCGCCTGCCGGCGGCGCCGCTAACCCCTCGCCCGGGGCTCGAACCAGGTTCGCTGTACGCTGTCGTGAATCCCGCCGAGATCCACCTGGACCTCGTCGATAAAAGCGTGGAACCGGGCCGGGAATATTTCGTGGATGTCGGTGTCACGCACCCGCCGCTCGACCCGTCCGAGCGCTCGCACCGCCGAGGTGTTGCGTGGCAGGCTTTTCAGACAGGCGCGAATCTGGCCGAGGCTGTGCAGCACGGCACGCGGAAACAGCGAGTCGTGCAACAGGAACCCGGCCGCGACCGGTGCGGTAACCTGCCGCCGCACAGTCTGGCGGTACATCTGGTGGGCGCTGAGTGCGCCCAGCAACCAGGTCCACAAGCGATGCTCCAGCCTTTCGCGCTCGGCGTCCGAGGCGATCAGGGTTGCCGAACCGACGTCGAGGATACGTGTGGTCATATCAGCCCGCTCCAGGTTACGGCCGATACGCACAAACTGGTAAGCCGCATCATGGCTCATGGTGCCGGCGAGCATGCCGGTGATACCCTGACAACGCTGCACGATCTGCGAGAGAAAGTCGTAGGCATGCTGGCGTGAACTGCGCGACGCCAGCCGCCTCCGCACGAACAGCAGCAGTTCATTGACACCCTCGAAAGCCTCGCTGGGGACGATATCCCGCGTGGTGCGCACGTTCTCGCGCGCCAGGCTGACGCTGGCGATAATCGAACTGGAGTTCTCCTTGTCGGAGAGCATGAATCCCTGGGTATTGCGCTCGTTGGCACTGCGGTAACGGGCTGCGAAATCGTCATGACCGCCGCTGAGATCCACGAGCTGCGACCATGACAAACCGACACCCTTGGGAAGATCCAGCATCAGCAGGTTGTAGGCATTGAGCAGTCGCGCGGTATTTTCGGTGCGCTCGATATAGCGCGCCATCCAGTATAGCCGTTCGGCAACCCGGGAAAGCATCAGCGTCGTCCCCCGCCGTCCAGCACCCAGGTGTCCTTGCTGCCACCGCCCTGGCTGGAATTGACCACCAGCGAACCCTTGCGCAACGCCACCCGTGTCAGACCCCCCGCAGTGACATAGACATCCTGGGCGCTGAGGATAAACGGCCGCAGGTCGAGATGCCGCGGCTCCAGATGCCGGCCGACCACCGTCGGCGCCGTGGACAGCGCAAGCGTGGGCTGCGCGATGTAGTTGCGCGGGCGGCGCTGTATCAGGCCGGCGAACTTCTCACGTTCCTTGGCCGTGGACTGCGGGCCGACCAGCATGCCGTAGCCACCGGATTCATTGGCGGGCTTGACCACCAGGTCCTTGAGATTCGCCAGCACGTAGTCACGTGCGCCGGCGTCCTCGCAGCGATAGGAAGGGACATTGGCGAGAATGGGCTCCTCGTCCAGGTAGTAACGGATAAAATCAGGAACGTAAGTGTATACCACCTTGTCGTCGGCAACGCCGCAGCCCGGGGCGTTGGCCAGAGCCACATTACCCGCCCGCCAGGCACGCAGCAGACCCGGACAACCCAGCACCGAATCTTCGCGAAACGCCTCCGGGTCGATGAACTCATCATTCACGCGCCGGTAGATGACATCCACGCGCTGCAGCCCGTCGATGGTGCGCATGTAGACGCAGTCGTCGTTACACACCACCAGGTCACTGCCCTCAACGAGTTCCGCCCCCATCTGCTGCGCCAGGTAGGCATGCTCGAAATAGGCCGAATTATAAATACCGGGCGTTAGCACCACGATCTCGGGATAGTCGAGGGGGCGCGGCGACAGCGCGGCCAGCATATCGAACAGCGCCGCGGGATAATCATCCACCGGCAGAATGGTCTGACGCCGGAACAGCTCCGGGAACACGCGCTTGGCGACGCTGCGGTTCTCGATCATGTAGGAAACACCCGACGGTACGCGCAGGTTATCCTCCAGCACGTAAACCGTGCCGTCACGGTCGCGCACGAGGTCGGAACCACAGATATGCGCCCAGACACCGAAACGCGGGCTGACGCCCTCGCATTGCGGCAGGTAGTTCTTCGACCCTGCCAGCATGGCCTCCGGGAAAATCTTGTCTTTGATAATGCGCTTGGCGTTATAAATGTCTTCGATAAACAGGTTGAGCGCTGTGATGCGCTGCTTCAGTCCGGCCTCGATCTGCTGCCATTCTTTGATGGCGATGACCCGCGGAATGATGTCGAACGGCCAGGCCCGGTCGATGTTCTCGCCCTCGCTGTACACCGTGAAGGTGACGCCCATCTCCTCGATAGCCAGATCCGCGGCGCGCTGGCGCCGGGCGAGCTGCTGGTCGCTGAGGGATTTGAGGTAGTTGGCCAGGCCGCGGGCGGCGGCGCGCGGCTGACCCGGTGAACTGATCACCTCGTCGTAAAAATCGCCCGGATCGTACTGTTTCCAGTCTATGCGCATGGCAGGAACTTTATCTCAAATTACCAGCCTGGTGGAGAGCTGTGGACAGCAACAGTAAAATACTACGCGCCTTGTTGCAAACCTGTCGGTCGGGCTCCTATGATTGCAGGCGCGGCATCTCAGGCAAAAGGACCCCGACGTGGAACTGCAACAATGGACCGCAACGCTGACCGAGTCGGTAAGTCGGGTGGCGGTGCAGATTCTGGAGTATCTGCCCTCGGTACTGGGGGCCGTTGTGCTGTTGCTGGCGGGCTGGGGTGTCGCCCGCCTGCTGCGCTATGCGACCGCGCAAATCACCCAGCGTACCCTTGTCCGCCTGGCGCGCACCCGCCCCATGGACACCCGCGTTCAGCAGCCGCGCTCTTACAGCGCAGCGCCCGAGATCGCCAGCCGGATCGTGTTCTGGGTGGTATTGCTGTTTTTCGTATTGGCCGCCGCCGAAGTCCTGGACCTGAAGGTGATCTCCGGTCTGCTTACCGGGGTGACCGCTTACCTGCCGGGGCTGATCGCCGGCCTGCTGATTCTGTTCATCGGCTTGTGGTTTGCCGAGGTGACACGCGCCGTTCTCAAGCGCACCAGCGCCAGGATCGGCATCGAGCAGTCGGATATGCTCGGGCGTGTCGGCCAGGTCCTGGTGCTGCTGATTGTCTTTTCCATTGCCGCAGGACAGGTAGGCATCGACAACAGCCTGCTTGTCGCCCTGGTCGTCACCCTGTTTGCAGCGGTACTCGGCGCCATCGCCCTGGCCTTCTCCCTCGGGGCGAGAACAACCATTGAAAACCTGCTGGCGGCGCAATCGCTCGCGCAGACGTACAACCCGGGGGACTTCGTCCGCATTGGCGAGGTCGAGGGGAAGATACTGCGCATCAACCGAACCGGCGTGGTCCTGGAAACCGAGGCCGGACAGACCCTGGTGCCCGCGCGCCGCTTCCATGAAGAAGTCTCGGTACACATCACACGGAGCGACCCCGGGTGAATCCGCTTTTGCGCCTGGGAGCAGCCTTCCTCAAGGAACAACCCGCCGCGGCTGCCGCCGTACTCGAGGACTTTCCGGCCGAGAGCGTCGCACGGTTTCTGCTGGCGGCCAGCCACGTGACCGCCGAAAAGGTCATACAGTATTTCTCGCCCGGCTTCGCCGCAAACTGCCTGCTGTGCTGCGAGCCCGCGGCGGCCGGGCGTATATTCGCGCAACTGCTGCCCGATTTTCAGATCATGGTCCTGCGTCAGCTCGATCACGCCAAACGCGAGGCGTTGCTGAGCGTCCTGCAGCCAGAGCTCGCCACCGCGCTGCGCCGCCTGTTGCCCTACCCCGAAGGCACTGCCGGCGCCCTCATGGAAGCGGCGCTGGCACGTGTGCCCGAGGAACTCGCCGTGCGCCACGCCGTCAAGCGGATCAAACGTATGCGCCAGGGGGTGAAATTCTATATTTATGTCACTAACCAACTGGGGCAACTGACGGGCGTATTGACGCTGCACGAATTGATCAGCGCCCTGCCATCGAGCAGCGTCGCCCAGGTGATGCATACCCGGGTGGCGAGCCTGTCGCCGGCGGAACCGCTGCCGAGCGTCGTCAACAGCCCTTACTGGCAGGACTATCACGCCCTGCCCGTCACCGATGAGAACCGTGTTCTGCTCGGTGTTATCCGCCAAAAGAGCATCCGCCGCTTTCAGGAACAGGCGGTGCAGACGGACGCGGTGAGTGGCAGTCTCGCGGCCTTTGTCGCGGTCGGCGAACTGTTCTCGGTGTCGGCAGGTCACTTGCTGGAAGCCATGATAACGGCAGGCAATCCGCGCGCACGGCCACACGACCATGACTGATCTGCACACCGTATCCCGGGCACTGGCGGATAGCTTTATCGACAAGTTCCCGCAGCAGGCGACCGAGGTCCTTGAAGCCGCACCGGTGGAAGAAGTCGCCCAGCTGCTGCGCATGCAAACAGCGGAACGGGGCGCGCATATTCTGGCGCGCATATCCACCGCGCTGGCAACCTCGGTGCTGAAACAGCTGAAAGCCGACCAGGCAAGCCGGATCCTGGCCGCCATGGATCCGATCGGTGCCGCGCTCCTGCTGCGGAGTCTGGATCAACAAACGCGCGACGCCATGCTGGCGAAACTCGAGCCGCAACTGGCCAGAGAACTGGACGAACTCATGTCCTATCCGGAGGGCACCGCGGGACGTTTGATGCAGCCGCGCGCCCCCCGCATGCCCGCGCACCGCACCGCCCGACAGGCACTGGCAAAACTGCGGCGCTTTACCTCGCGCGATGCCGCCGTGCTGGTGGTCACCGACGATGACGGGAAACTGGTCGGTCTTGCCAACCTTGCCGACGTGGTGCGCGCCGACCCCGCCTCGCAGCTCGCAAACATCGTCCAGGCCGCGCCGGTGCGCGTCGATGCGCTGACCACGCGCGAGGAAATCATCGACCTGTTTTCCCGCTACCGGCTGCAGGTGCTGCCCGTGGTGGATCTGGATAACCGGCTTCTGGGTGTGATACACCAGTCAAGCGTAATCCAGGCGGCGCAGGAAGAGGCCGCGGCAGACATGCAGGCGATGGTCGGCGCAAGCCGCGACGAACGCGCCTTGTCCTCGCCCATATTCGCCATGCGCAAACGGCTGCCCTGGCTGAACATCAACCTGGTCACCGCGTTCCTCGCCGCGGCGGTGGTGGGACTGTTCGAAAACACGATCGCGCAGTTCACGGCGCTGGCGGTGCTGTTGCCGGTGGTTGCCGGACAGTCCGGCAACACCGGCGCGCAGGCGCTGGCCGTTATCATGCGCGGGCTGGCCCTGCGCGAGATTCGCGTACGCCACTGGCAGCGCGTTATCGTCAAGGAAGTGCTGGCGGGTGTGCTGAACGGCACGGCAATCGCCATCGTTACCGGTCTGGGCGTGCTCGTCTGGAGCCGCTCTGCGGGTCTCGCCCTGGTGATAGCTGTTGCCATGGTCATATCAATGGCACTTGCCGGACTCGCTGGCGCCGCCATTCCCCTGATTCTGACGCGGCTCAGGCAGGACCCGGCGCAGTCGGCATCGATCATTCTTACCACTGTCACCGATGTCGTCGGCTTTTTCAGTTTCCTGGGACTGGCCACGCTGCTGTCGCAGCTGCTGTAATCCGCTGCGCGGGCTAATAACGCGTCGACGCTGCACGCCTCAATCGAATGACTCGGCTTCCATTTCCAGATAGATCCGATAGGCATTGCCGCGATTGCTCGCATCGAACGCCGGCAGATCCTTGTACCTGGACCAGTCCGTGGCTGCGTAGGCCTCGTCAAAGGGCACGAAATTCCTGACCGCCTTGCGCATTGCGGCGCGCACGTATTCGATGTAATCGCGGGTGACCGCAACTGCCTTGTGCATATCCTCGGAGGCTGTGCCGTGCCCGGGGATGATGTAGCGCGGCGGGGGCTGCAGATTCGACAGATAATCCAGCCCTTCGAGCCAGTGGGCAATGTCGGTCTGCGGACTGTCGAGGAACGGCACGCGGCCCTTGTAGATGACGTCGCCGCTGAACAGCACGCCGTAGTCCTTCACCACCATAATGCTGTCGCCCGGCGCGTGCGCCGGCCCCAGGTGCTTCAACTCGAAGTGCACCCCGCCGACTTCGAACGTGGCACCGTCAGCGAAGGTATGATCGGGCGGCACAATGTAGGTTTTCTCGTCCACCCAGGGAAACAGCGCCTCGCGTCGCTGGGCGAGCCGGCGCTCGGCATCCTCGCCCTGGCTGGCCGCGCTACCCCCGAGGTAACCCAGCGTCTGTTGCTGCGCCCAGACCGGCGGTGCGCCGGCGTGTTCCTTGAACGCCTGCAGGCCGTAGATGTGGTCGGCGTGGTAATGGCTGACCACGATGCGTTCCACCGGTTTGTCGGTGACCTCACGAATGCGCTGCAACAGACGGTAACCCAGGGCCGGCGTCCCCAACGCGTCAAACACCACCACGCCCGCGTCGGTCACCACGAATCCCGCGTTCGAGGTGTGCCCTTCATTTACCGCATCCGGCACACCCGAGCGCCCGATGACGTAATAGACCGGCGCGTCGGGGACCTGGTGCAGCTCGAATGGCAGGCTCACGGCGCCATAGGGCGTCGGCACCGCTTTGGCGGCCGCGGCTGAGGCCGGCACGAGCACCGCAAGGACCAGCAAGGAGACCAGCTTGTTGCACATGCACATGGATCTCTTCCTGCAAAAAGCCGGGCATCCGGCATCAATACGGGCAATCGGCAGCCGTCGCGGGCTACTCCCCGAAATACGCCTGCTCCATCTCCCGATAGACGAAGTTCGCGTTGGCACGCTGATTGGACTCATACAGGCGCGCGTGTTTCCAGTCGTCGAAATCAACCTGCTCGGTTGCATCCAGAAGCGAAACGCCGTTATCCACCGCCCTGCGCATGGCCTCGCGCAGGCGTTCTACATAGTCGTGGGTTCGCGCCACCATCGAAAATGGCGGCGATTGCACGCTGCCGTGGCCGGGCACCATCAGAGCGACATCCGGGAACGTCCGCATCATCCAGTCCTGCGCCTCGAGAATCTGCAGGCTGTCGCCGTCGCCCATGTACGTCGTGCGCTGGTTAAATGCCAGGTCGGCGACCCAGAGAATCTTCTCGTCAACCTGGTGGACGACCAGATCACCGTAGGAATGATGCTTTCCCGAGTTATAGATGTCCAGGCGCTGATCGCCGAGCTGTATGCGCGCTTTGCCGAAACGCTCGCCCCCGATGTAGCGATCAGGCTCCAGCGGTTCGAATCCCTGCATGTCCTGCGGCAGAAGCTCCCGCCGGTAAGCGACCGAGCGCTGCATCTCGGCTGAATGCGTGTAGTCACCGGTCCCGGCATGGCCAATGACGGTTACACCCTCGAGTTCCTGGAACGCACCTGCGCCGTAGGCGTGGTCGGGATGATTGTGCGTCACGATAACATAGCGGATGGG
>JAJDOI010000141.1 GCA_022340245.1 Thiogranum sp. | reverse complement strand
CAAATGCCAATGCTTTCAGTAACAGCTTCAGATCATTTTCACCCGTCATCAGAACAGTATTTCAGTGATGAGCAATGACAGCAACAAACCGGCTGGTCGACCCGACGCGCATGATAAGCTTGGCGCTTTGCGGTTTTTTCGAAACGCAGAGCGAATGTTGCTCCATGAGCGAACAGTCTTCGACTGCAGTGGCCAGGCTAAGGGCAGCTCCCGGCGACGTGCTCAAGAGAGGCAAACCTTGCTGCAAATCCTGGCTGCAGATTCGGCGTGCTGAGGGCAGAAAGGCGTTCCGAGAATCGTCACGTTAAAACAATAGTTAGTAAATACAGGATATTAACCTGATTGCCGCACCGGCTGTTGACTTTGACTGACCGGTCAACTAAGGTTTCCTGCATGACCCAAGCACACGATACAAAGCAGCGCCTGCTGGATACCGCCCAGAAACTGTTTTACGCCCGCAGCTATGAGGACGTCGGTGTCCAGGAAATCTGCCGGGAGGCGGACGTAAAAAAAGGCAGCTTCTACCATTTTTTCCCTTCAAAGCGCGATCTCACCCTCGACATGCTCGATGCCTCCTGGAAAGAGTTTCGCGAGACGGAGTTGCCGGCGGTGTTTGCCAGCGATATTCCGCCGCTGCAAAGGCTGGAGCGGTTCCTGGACATGCAATACCGCCACCACAAGGCCGTGAAAGAACAGACAGGCCAGGTTCTCGGCTGCCCCTACGGAAACCTTGCCGGCGAAATGAGCACCCAGGACGAAGCGATCCGGGAGCGCGTCTTAAGTATCTTCAGGGACCTGGAGGCGCCGATCGAGGCAGTGCTCGCGGAAGCGGTCACGGCCGGCGATCTGGAGAAACTCGATACCCGGGCCACCGCAGCCGCGATGGTGGCCTATATCGAAGGACTTACCCTGCTGGCCAAGACGCACAACGATCCGGAAGTTGTGAGAACACTTGGACCAGCCATGTTGAATCTGGTTGTTCCGGTCAGCGAAGGCTGATTTTTTGTGCTCCCATCTAAACTGACCGGTCAACTCAGACATGAATGAAATAGAGATAACTGTCGCTATGAACACCAGGGCGGCGGACTGATGGTTCCGGACATCCGGTCAGCCGTTACTGAACTGACGACGCAAAGGAGAGTAGTCATGGGCATTGAGTTCTTATCACCACAGACAATGGCAGGAAGCCCGGTTAAAGCGATGTCCCGTTACGTGCTTCTGTTGCTGCTCTGGCCGGTACTCGTACTGGCTGGTGACCAGCAACCTGCCGAGGTGATTCGAAGCGCGACCGATCGCGTGCTGGCCGAACTGGAAGCAGCACCCGGGATCGGCAGCGACCCGGAAAAACTCAATCGTGTCGTCCAGGAGCACATTGTTCCCCACGTGGATTTTGTCACCATGTCGCGTCTGACACTCGGCAAAAACTGGCGGCAGGCTACACCGGAACAACGTTCCGTGTTTGCACGGGAATTCGGCACGCTCCTGACCAAGACCTACTCGACGGCGTTGGCCGAGTACGCCAATCAGCAGGTCGAAATCCTGTCCTCGAGTGTATCGGCCGACAACCGCCGGGGCACGGTCCGTACCCGGATCGTCGAAAACGGCCGGGCACCGCTCGCCATTGACTACAGCCTGGTACACGTCGGCAACACCTGGAAGATCTATGACGTACGGATTGAAGGCGTGAGCCTGGCGATTAACTACCGCAGCACCTTTGCGCTGGAGATTCGTAATCACGGTATTGACGGCCTGATCGAAAGCCTGGTGGAACGCAACACACACAAGCTGGACAAACTCACCGCCGCATCACCCGATGCCATGCACTGATTCCGGGCCGCTCAGGGGCGGCCTGGACCGGTTGCATGCATGGGAATGCCCTGCTTCGGCCAGGCGTGGCTACCACATCAAATCATCGGGAACCTGGTAATCGGCGTAGGCATCGTCCTGCCCGTTCTCCGGTTGAGACGCCGCACTGCCGACAATGCAGGTTTCGTCGCGAAGCAGGATTTTCCCGGCCACATCCGACGGAATCACCTCGTAGCGGCCATCCAGTCTGGCGATGGCGAGCAGGCCGCGTGCCAGCTTGTCGCGCACCTCTGCCGAGACAAAGATTTTCCTGATCACGGCGCCATCCTGAAAGTTATACCCCACCTCGCCATCGTCTTGCGGCAAGCGATTCGCTTCGATCAGTTGACGCACCTGCGCCTGAACCGCCTTGCGCTCGACATCTTCCCTTTGCAGGCGATTGAGTTCCCGATCGCGCGCCGCCTTCTCTGCCGCCGCCTGGCGGGCAGCAACAGCCGCCTCATCGACCACCTCGGTCTTCTGCTTGATCTTCTGATGCTGCTGTTTGCTCTTCGACTTCTTCGCCTTCTTGAGCTGGTCCTTGCTCACCAGGCCCGCCTTGAGAAACTGATCACCCAACGAATTTGCCATGACACTTACCTTCATATTCCAGAATTTCGCGCACAAAAACGCCGCCACCCCTGGTGCGTTTCTTCCCCACAATTACCCTCCTGATCGAACGCCTGGATCTGCCCGGCGAGTTGGTCAATGACGAACATGGGCTGTTTGGCCTAAATGGGAAGGGTCTACGGGTAAATGGTACACGAAAAAAGCCGCCAGTAACCCGCGCTGCGGAAATGTGACGGACTTCACGAGTTGATTCGCCCAACGAGGCGCCCGCGCTGTCCGGCCGTCCAGTTCCCTGCGCGCGCGCCGTTGGACCGGTTACGAGCTGAACTGATCCGGCCCCGGGAGCACACAATGAGTTCAATCCTGCAACACCAGCGTATCGCATGCCTGCTGATTGCGTTGCTGTCGCTCGCCGGCCTGGCCGGGTGTGCCTCCGGCCCGACCGCCCCGCGGCCATCGGTCTCCGAACCCGGGGCCATCCCACCCACGGGCACCAGCGCACAGGCGCATCCCCAGTCCGGGCTGGCCGTCGCGCTCGACATGATCGGCAAGCCTTACCGCTATGGCGGTGCCAGCCCGAGGGGCTTCGACTGCAGCGGCCTGGTGTACTACAGCTACCGCAGAGCCGGTATCGACGTTCCGCGCACAACGACCGAACAATACCGCCAAAGTGAACACCTGGCGCTGGCCAACCTGCAACCCGGCGACCTCATCTTCTTCAGAATCTCCCGGCGCAAACCATCTCACGTGGGTATCTACGCCGGCGGCGGGCAATTTATTCATGCGCCTTCCAGTGGAAAGCGCGTCGCTTACGCCTCGCTCAGCGATCCGTACTGGAAGACCAGGGTGATCGGGGCGGGGCGGTTTCAGTGATTTAGCGCCAAAGAAATAACCCCGAAGTTTTTACTCTGACCCCAATTACGATTCGGTGATTTCCAGGCCCGCGCGTTTGTGTGTCATCACCTGTAGAATAACGCGGATTATCCCCCGAATATGAGAGAAGCTTTGAGATGGTTACCTACCTGTATTGGGCCCTGGTCATAGGCCTGGCGATTGCCGTCGTCGTGGGAGTCGGCGTCAGGATGGACAATTTGAAAGCCGCGCTGGCCGGTGCGGCCCTCGTGCTGTTCGCAGGCTGGGGCGCCTACTACTTCTACTTCCAGCAGATCTTCGTAAAACGCTGGGGCGGCGTCATGACCATCAGCGTGCCGCAGGGGCAGTACCACGTCACAACTACCTGGAAAGACGACAACCTCTGGATCGAAAACTACGACCCCAAAACCAACACCTGTGTGTTTTCCGAATACTCCCGGGGCAGCCTGCTGCAGGGGCGGGTGACCATCAAAAACTGCAATCCCCTCGGGCGCCCGTTCGAGACCGAAAAAGGTGTCAGCCCCCTTCCTCCTTAGGAATTGAAAAACTCGGGAGTTTTTTGCTCCGACCCCACTTACTTCCAAAGCCATTGCTGATGCCGCTGTCGGCCACGTACGACGCGATCTGCGGGGTGACATCGTGTACGCCGATGCCATCGCCGGTGCTCAGTTGCAGGTCATGATATTTGATCAACATTCGCCACCTTCCTGCCTGGGGGTTTTCGTCTCTACAAGGCAACAAGCCCGAGCGTCCACTGTCAGCCCTGCCAAAGCCGGTAGAGATCGGGATCAGCCAGAATGTCCCGCAGCGACTCGTGCAGAATATTGGCCCAGTACTCCGCGCCCTGTTCGGTATTAATGAGATCCTGGCGTGTCTCTATCGAGACATGCGGCAGGCCGGCCGCCTCGGCATGGTGATCGATGGTGTAGTCAGCCGCGTGCTTGCCCGAATAGGGCTCGTTGTCGCCAACGTTGATACCGTGGTTATGGGCACGCAGGCTCTCCAGCAGCGGCACCGGAATACGCGGATCCTTGTCCCACATCAGCCCGATGTTCCAGGGACGGTGTTCACTGTCTGTGAGCTGTGGTGTGAAACTGTGTATGGCAATAAACGCCGGCACAATGCCGCGCTCGCGAAAGCGATGCAGCATCCGCTCGATCGCCACCCGGTAGGGCGTATAAAAACAATGCACCCGCAGCGCGCGTTGCTCCTGCGACAGATCCCGGTTTCCCGGAATCGGAATATTGTCGCTGATGGCCGGAATGACCGATGGATCCTCCAGGCTTCGATTCAGGTCGACCACCAGTCGCGAGTAACCCGCCAGTACGGCCGGCGCATCCAGGTGCTCGCTCAGGTGCGTGATCAGTTTGCGTGTGCCGATATCGTAGGCGACATGCCGCTTGAGCACCCGGTCGTCCAATCCGAGTTCGTTCAGGGCCCCGGGGATGCGGTTACTGACATGATCACCGACCAGCAGAACCCTGGCCTTGCCGTGTTCGTTCAGAATACGGACCGCTCCCGGTTCATCGGGGCCGATCAAGGGGCAATCGACAGGTCGAATCACGTCTTGCATAGTTATAGGGTTACTGTCCTGCACGCAGCACACCGGCCGGGCTTCTGACACCGACTAGCCCGGCCGGCCCGTCGCCGCGCTCCGCCAGGCGCAGAAACTCGCGCCGTGTCTTCGGCCCGTAGGTGCGAAAGCCCGGATTTGGCCGGGTAAGGTACGCCTGTTTGATCCTGGCGATGGGATCGGTATGCGCCTGCCGGCGGATACCCTCGACATCCAGCCCATAGACCGCCGCCGCGTTCAGCCCGAAAATACTGTTCCGGGCCTCGTACGAGATCGTCGGATAGCTGTAGCGCTCCTGAAACTCCGCACTGATCTGAAACCCGCGCAGGGCCTGGATCTGGTCCTGCGGGCTGCCGTACCACAGTGAATCGGTGCCCCAGCAGATGCGCTCCGCGCCGAAATACCTCAGCAGCTTGCCGAGCAGGTGCGCGGCCTCGTCCGGCTTGCTCATGTGATAGCGCCACACACTGCCGAGCTCCGCATACAGATTGCCCTTGTTGCGCCGGAAGCCGTTTTCCTGGTGCGCCCTGAT
>JAJDOI010000130.1 GCA_022340245.1 Thiogranum sp. | reverse complement strand
GGGAACGCGCGCGCCGTAGATAAACCGGTCAAACCCGTGGTCCTGGCAGACGCCCGCGCAGATCGCGTGCAGACTATCGACGCTTTCGGCTTTGGAAACCGCGTCAATCAGCTCTAGACAGTTCGTGGAATCCATCCACTTTCCCCCCCGATCCGGCATTTTGTCGGTTATTAAGACTATTGGTCCGAACAGACAGCTTGTGAACGAAAGTATATGTACCCCCTGAGGAAAAGGGAATATACGCACGTTATACTATCAGCCTGAAGCGGGTTTTCGTGCCCCACTTTGCGACAACGAGGCCGGACCGGCCACTCGAACCACCCGCACCGCCCTGCCGCATGGCCAGGCTGCGCGCCCGCCGCCGCGGAATGTATTGCCCCTCACTTGACGGCGGCGTCGCAACTGCTACACTAAGTTAGCCCGTCAACTTAGTGTCGTATAAAAGCATGCCCAGAACCAGTGACAAACGCGAACGTCTGGTGGACTCGGCCGATACGCTGATTCTGCGTCAGGGTTTCAAACAAACCACGCTCGCGGATATTGCCGAAGACTCCGGGGTTCCCCTGGGTAATGTGTATTACTACTTCAAGAGTAAGGAAGACATCGGCCGGACGATTATCGAGGTCCGCCTGCAGATCCTGCGTCAGCTGCTCGCAAACGCCGCCGAGCTGGCGTCGCCAAAGGCGCGGTTCTTCGCCCTGCTCGAATATCCCCTCAGCATTGAGGACACGCTGACCAACAACGGCTGTCCGCTTGGCACACTGGCCTACGAGCTGTCGCGCGCCGACAGTGTGCTACGCGATGCTTCACAACAGCTGATCAGGGAGATACTCGATTGGAGTACTGAACAATTCCGGCAGATGGGCAAGCCGGACGCATCCACCCTGGGCCTGCAGTTTGTCAGTAACCTGCAGGGCATGAGCCTGGTCGCCAATACCCTGGGGGACCCAAGCGTGGTGACTCGCATGGTTGAACGGACCCGGCAGTGGATCGAGGCACTGTGAGCGGTTCTTTTATGGGCCCTCGAATTAGTTAGTTTTATTACTTAATGGAGACCCTGATATGCCGGCAAGCCTCTCGGAACAAACGGAACAAACCCGTGCTGCTTTTATCTCGGCGCTTCCGGAAGACCAGCGAAACACCGTCGGCGGCGCCTTCGCCGAGCTCATGGCCTCGTCGGTGGCCGCGGGCGCCAGCAACATCGGTGATCGTGCCGCCGATTTTGAGCTGCCCAACGTGCGCGGCGGGAGACTATCGTTAGCCGCAACCCTGGAAGAAGGCCCGGTGGTACTGAGTTTTTACCGCGGCTCCTGGTGCCCGTTCTGCAACCTGGAGCTCAATGCCCTGCAGGCGCGACTCCCGGACATCCGCACCGCAGGCGCGCGCCTGATTGCCGTGTCCCCGGAAAAACCGGACGCCTCGTTGAGTCACGCCGAGAAGCTCAACCTCGAATTCGACATCCTTGCCGACATCGGCAACCGTACGGCCCGGGACTACGGGCTGATCATGACCGTATACGAGTCGCTGCGTCCACTGTACCTGCAATGGGGCATCGACCTGCCCGCCGCCAATGGCGACACGAGCTACGAGCTACCCGTGCCCGCAACCTATGTCATCGACAGCGCGGGGGAAATACGCGCCGCCTACGTGGACAAGGACTACACAAAACGCATGGAACCGGAGGCCATTGTCGCTGCGCTCCGGGCAATTTAGGCCGGATTGCGCAGGGCCTGTTACAATAAACAGCATCGATTCTGACCAGCAGGCCCCGAGACATGGTTGACCTTGCCAAAGACTCAACGGCGCCCTCACCGCGCACCGTTTACCTGAAAGACTATGAGCCACCCGCCTACCTGATCGAAGACGTCCAGCTGCGCTTCGAGCTCGATCCGGCGCGCACCCTGGTCTCGAGCCGGTTACTGGTCAGACACAATCCGGACGGCGTCCGCCCGGGACAACCCCTGCTGCTCAATGGTCAGGACCTGGAGCTGTTGTCGGTGACGGTCAACGGCGTGTTGCTGGGGGATCACCAGTACCGGCTGGACAGCGAACAGCTCGTGCTGGACCCGCTCGCCGATCACACGGTGCTCGAGATCCGGACCCGGATCGCCCCGGACAGGAACACCGCGCTCGAAGGTCTATACGTGTCGAGCGGCATGTTCTGCACCCAGTGCGAGGCCGAAGGGTTCCGGCGCATCACCTTTTTCCCCGACCGCCCGGACGTGATGGCGCGATACACCACCACGCTGGTGGCCGACAAACACCGCTACCCGGTGCTGCTGTCCAATGGCAATCCCGTTGAACAGGGCGAACTGGCCGACGGCCGACACTGGGTCACCTGGCGGGATCCGTTTCCCAAGCCCAGCTACCTGTTCGCCCTGGTGGCAGGCAACCTCTATTGCCAGCAGGACCGCTTCACCACGCGCTCCGGACGAGAGGTGACGCTGAAGATTTTTGTCGAACCGGAGAACAGCGGCAAATGCGACCACGCCCTGCACTCACTCAAGCAGGCCATGCGCTGGGACGAGGACACCTACGGGCGCGAGTACGACCTGGACATTTTCATGATCGTCGCCGTAAACGACTTCAACATGGGCGCCATGGAAAACAAGGGCCTTAACATCTTCAACTCTTCCTGCGTGCTGGCCAGCCCCGAAACCGCAACCGATGCCGATTACTACAATATCCAGAGCATCATCGGCCACGAATATTTCCACAACTGGTCGGGCAATCGCGTCACCTGCCGTGACTGGTTCCAGTTGAGCCTGAAAGAAGGTTTCACCGTGTTCCGCGACCAGGAGTTCAGCGCGGACCTCAACTCCCGGCCGGTGAAACGCATCGCCGATGTCAACGTGCTGCGCGGCCACCAGTTCTCTCAGGACGCCAGCCCGATGGCCCATCCGGTGCGCCCGGACGCGTACATGGAGATCAGCAACTTCTACACCGTCACTGTCTACAACAAGGGCGCGGAAGTGGTCCGCATGATACGCAATCTGTGCGGTAGCGAAGGTTTCCGCAAGGGCTGCGACCTGTACTTCGATCGCCACGACGGCCAGGCCGTCACCACCGACGATTTCGTCAAGGCCATGGAGGATGCCAATGGCATCGACCTTGGCCAGTTCCGCCTCTGGTACAGTCAGGCCGGCACACCGGTGATCCGGGCCACCGCCCGCTACGATCAGCAAGGCGA
>JAJDOI010000125.1 GCA_022340245.1 Thiogranum sp. | reverse complement strand
GTGTATCCAGCAGCAGTCCGGCCAACGGCAGTGGCATATCCAGGTAGAACCCGGCGACTTCTCTGAACTTGTCGTAGCTGCTTCGCCCAATTGCGTGATTTTTGGCTTTATTTACCACCACGCTCACCAGTCCGTCGTACTGCTCGGCATACAGCAGCTTGAGCAACGCATAGGTATCGGACAGCAGCTCCGCTGCGGGCGTGATGACAACCAACAGCTCCGGGCTGGCCAGCGAGAATGCGAACTGGTTCTGGGCTGTACCGCTGCCGGCGTCGATCAGCAGGAAATCATAGGTGCCGAGCGTCTGCAGGAGGTCGCTGACTTCTGCCAGCTGTTCGTGTGTCAGATGCCACAACCAGCTTCGGTCACCGCCGACCACCAGATCAAAGCCCAGTGGCACGCGAACGGGCAGGCTTTCGCCCCTGTTCCTGCCGGACAGCTTGTCGCTCAGGGTGGCATTGGCACGGACACCGAGTCTGATACTGGCGGCAGTGGCATCGGTGACGAGTTCCAGAAGGCACACACGCTGTCCGTAAGCCGCCAGCCGTGCGCCAAGGTCAACACTCAGACTGGTCTTGCCGACACCGTCCCTGGCGCCGGTGAGCGTAATGATTCTTGTCATGTATGTCAGGACAACATTGTTATCGGGTTTAAACTGGAGCTCCTCGGTTGCCGATATGATACCACATCAGGCAAATGGCTTTATGTTATTACGCTATCAACACCGGCAAACCGATCCTGACCTGATCGTACAGCGCGAGGATGTCGGCGTTGCTCATCCTCACGCACCCGTGGGAGCCCGGCTGTCCCAGCGGTTCACTGTCGGGGCACCCGTGGATATAGATATAGCGGCGCATACTGTCAACATCACCAAAACGGTTTTTGCCGGGCTCACTGCCGCACAGCCACAGTATGCGGGTCAGAATCCAGTCGCGCTCCGGGTGGGCACACCCGAGTTCCGGTGTGTAGATCTCGCCGGTCGGCCGGCGCCCGACAAAGACGCTGCCGGGGGCGCAGCCGGCACCGATTTTTGCCCGTACCCGGTGCCAGCCGCGCGGTGTCTGTTCGCTCCCCATGCGTTCGCCGGCACCTTTGCGCGCGGTTGACACCGGATACTCGGCGCAGACCACACCTTCGCGCCACAGGCGCAGGCGCTGTGCGTCCAGGTCTATTTGCAGATAGTCGTCTTGCATAGGCATTCAGTGAACGATGACAGTATCGACCAGTGCATCATAAGCGCCATCGGCCGCAAGCGTATAGCCGCGAATGCGCTCGCTGCTGGCTGCGTACTGGTCCTCGTACCACAGGGGCACGTACGGCAGCAGTTGCAGCAGGCGGCGCTGCAGCGCCCGGTAGTCCGCGGCCTGTGCCCCGCGCGTTTGCGCCTGTTGTGCCTGTTCAATAAGCCGGTCGACCCCCGCGTCGTCGAGACGGCCGCGGTTGGCCCCGGCCGGTGGCAGCGCCTCGCTGTGAAACGCGTATCGGAAAATATCCGGTGACCTGATCCCGACCCAGGCGAGGCTGTACATCTGGAAGCGACCGGCCTTGATGTCACCGTAAAACGTTCCCCAATCGTAACTGCGCACATCTACGGCAATGCCGACGCGTGCCAGCTGCTGTTGCACAATGGTCGCGATGCGCACCCGGAAAGGATCACTGGAGGTCTTGTAAACCAGGCGCAGGGGATGCCCGGGGCCGTACCCGGCTTGCGCCAGCAACGCTTTCGCCTGCGCCGGGTCGGGCGTGATGACGGGCAGGGCTTTGTCCCCCGCCCAGTGCTCGGGTGGCAAAAGTGCCGAGGCCGGTCGCGCCGCGCCGTGAAAAACATGCTCGATGATGGCCTGGCGATCGATGGCAAGTGCCACCGCCCGGCGCACCGCATAGCGTCCGCTGTCCGGGTCCTGCAACTGAAAGCCGAGGTAGGCGAATGTGCTCCCGGGCGCACGCTGGACGCGAATACCCTTGCGACGTTCGAGATACGGCAGCAGTTCGGGCGGCAGATCATTCTGCAGGAGATCGATTTCGCCGCGCAGCAGCTTCAATACCCGCATGGTCGGATCCTTCACCTGTTCGAATACAAACGACTGTCGGTCACGCAGCCGCTGCAACCTGAGCCGGTCCGCATCCTCCCAGTTCAGCAGGCGGAATGGACCACTCCCGAGTGGTTGACGATTAAAGGGATGGTGCTGTGCGATTGCGCGGGCAGGCAGGATGCCAATGGACAAATAGCCCGGAAACAGCCGGTCGGCGCGATTGAGGAAAAAATCCAGCGTATCCTCGTCGATCACCTCGATGCGTTCGATCATCGACAGGGTGCCGCGGTGCGGGGAAGCCGTTGCGGGATCGAGTATGGAGCGGTAGGTCGCAGCCACATCCGCGGCCCCGAGGCGTTCTCCATTGTGGAAGACCCGCCCGGTCCCACCCAGCCGGAAACGGTAGTGGGTCGGACTCAGTACCTGCCAGCTCGCCAGTGATGCTACCGGTTGCGACTGCGCGTCGTAATCCACCAGCCGCGCATACAACAGGCGGTCGATGCGTTCCGAGCTGGCATCCGTGGCAAAACGCGGATCGAGCGTGGTCGGCGCCGAGGCGAGTCCGAAGCGGATGGCGTCGCCGCCGCGACCCTGACAGGCGAACAGCAGAAAACAGATGGTGAGAAGCAGGTTACGCAAACCGGTTCGGGCCAAACGCCTGGTTCAAAAAAAAACGCCGTCGCTACCGCACCGCATAAGGCCGAACCCTCCCCGCGCGCGCCCGGCTAACTGATTGTTAATAAACATTTTGTGTTGCCAGCCAGCGACCTGTAGTGAGTTTGCCGATTCCGGAAAGCGCTAAACGCTTTGCCATTATTGCCGATAATACAACGTATTAGATCAAAAACGCAGGGCAGTGCCGCAGGGGCGCATCATAACAATATGCTAAAGGCCTCCACCCCATCCTCCGCCAAGTCGCGGAGCAGTCTGAGGACCCGCTATCTGTCGGTCGCGACCGGCGTGTGCATCTTTCTCCTTGCCTGCGCCATGTTTGCCAACCGTTACACCAGCGAGGTCTCTCACACCAATTCGGAAGCCCTGCAATTACGCGACCGGGCAAGCGAAGCCATTGGCAGAATCCGCAACCTGGTCTGGAAGGCCGATATTGCCCTCAACGCCACCCTTATCTCGCCCGGCGCGCAGTACGAACGAGATATGGTAACCAGCCTGAATTCCGCCCGCCAGGAACTTCACAGCCTGTCGGAAAACCCCGCAATCGATATCGCCGGACTGTCCGAACAGGTGCAGCGGCTGCGCGACGCGCTTGCGGTGTTGACAGAAAAAGTACACTACCTGACGGCCCAGCGTGAAGACCCCAACTGGGTTTACCCGTTGTTGCCTTACATCACCGAGAAACTGCTCAATCCCAACACTGCTTTCGAAACGGCGGCGGCACTGGCGTTACGCGAAATCGCCGAGAACGACGGACGCCCCTACGCCTCCGATCTCTATGGCCGCTTTGACCGGATACGCGACTTGTGGCGTCTGAAGATTCTCAATTTCCGGGCAGTGATCATCCGCTTTGCGGGGCTGAACAATATCGAACTGACCCCCCAGGAAGCGAACATCGACAAGCTCAACCAGGAGATCGAAGCACAACTTGCAGACCTGCGGGTGCTGAAGGAGGAAGGCAAACTGGATTTGGGCGCTGAAGACGCCCTCGCCACCATGCAAGAGGCCTCGACGCGCTGGCAGACCAACTGGAAAGCGGCCAGGGAGCTGCGTTCGGCCAGCGTCTGGCGCCAGGACCTGCACTACATGGAAACTGTCATTCGACCGCAACAGGAGCAGGTGTTCGCGGCGCTGACAACCATCGAAAACGGCATTACCAGCTGGTCGGCTGAAAATGTGGCGACCGTGCGCCGTGTGGCCAGCCAGATCAGCGCAGCGTTATGGGGTCTTGCCGCGGTTGCACTGGCTTTTGTTGTGCTGGTCTATGTCATGATTGATCGTTCGGTGCTGCGCCCTATTGCACGCATCGCCAACGCACTGTCCAGCGACGGGGACGACACCGGTCACCGCCTGGACGAGCGCAGCAGTCGCGAAATCCACCGCCTGGTGGAGGCCTTCAATACCATGCGCAAGCAGATCCACCAGCGACAGATCGCCCTGGAACATCAGGCCCTGCACGACACGCTCACCGGTCTGCCCAACCGTATGCTGCTACAGGACCGGTTGGAGCACGCGATCCAGATGACGAAACGCGACAGGCGGCCCATGGCGCTGTTATTGCTCGACCTGGACCGATTCAAGGATGTCAATGACGCACTCGGTCATCCGGTGGGGGATCAACTGCTGCAGCAGGTCGGACAGCGCCTGGGACGCGTCTTGCGCGAATCCGATACGGTGGCGCGCCTGGGCGGCGACGAATTTGCCATTGTCGCGCCCGATACCGATGCCGAGCAGGCGCGGCAGTTCGCCGCCAAGATCGCGGATTTGTTCAAAGAGGTGTTCCGCATCGACCGACTCAACCTGCACGTGGGTGTCAGCATCGGGATAGCTGTCTATCCGCAACACGGCCAGGATGGCGCGACCCTCGTGCGCAGGGCCGACGTTGCCATGTACCAGGCGAAACACAACAATATGGGTTTCGAACTTTTCGATCTGTCCCGCAGCGAACACAGCGCCGACCGGCTCGCGCTGGTAGACGATCTGCACACCGAGCTTGATTGCAGCTGCAATCTGCAACTGTATTACCAGCCCCAGATTGACCTGCGCACCGACGAGGTGGTTGCGGTCGAGGCGCTGTTGCGCTGGCCGCACCCGCAGCTTGGCTCGATCCCCCCGGAGCGTATTGTGAACATGGCCGAACACACCGGTCGCATCGACGATCTCACGCTATGGGTCATCGATACGGCCTTGGCGCAGAACGCGCACTTTTCCGGGCCTGGTCAGCGGTTGGGGATTGCCGTCAATCTGTCCGCCTGGAACCTGCGCGATCCGAAACTGCCGCAGACCCTT
Organism: Thiogranum sp.; assembly: GCA_022340245.1. Lineage (GTDB taxonomy): Bacteria > Pseudomonadota > Gammaproteobacteria > DSM-19610 > DSM-19610 > Thiogranum. The sequence continues at coordinate 32,784 of JAJDOI010000125.1, read as the reverse complement.
GCCCAGCTGTTGACAAAACACGACTTCCCGGCGGACAAGCTCACCCTGGAGATCACCGAAAGCGCGATGATGAACGACCCGGTGCGTGCCCGCGAAGTACTGACCGAACTGGGACAAATGAATATCAATCTCGCCATAGATGACTTCGGCACCGGCTTTTCGTCATTGGGTTATCTCAAACTGCTGCCCGTGCACGAGCTGAAAATCGACCGCTCGTTCGTGATCAATATGCAGGAAGATGAAAATGACGCAATAATTGTGCACTCGACCATCGAACTTGCCCACAACCTCGGCCTCAGTGTGACCGCAGAGGGCGTGGAGAACCAGGAATCGCTGTTGCGCCTGCGCGCGCAGAAATGCGACATTGCCCAGGGTTTCTACATTGCCCGGCCGCTGCCCTTCGAGGCGTTGAACCGATGGTTCAACGACTACCGCTCGGGCCGAGCGGCAAATAAAGCCTGATCTCGCTGACTGCGCGCCGCCTGTAGCAGTCGCACCCGCAAGCGCCTGAAGTCATCCGCCCCCAGTCGGTCACCGACAATCAGCGCACTGCAGGCCCTTCGGTTCGACGTGCGAAAACGCACCGCGACCAGCTGCGCGCTAACGAATACCGGCATCAATGGCTGCGCCGCTTGCCAGCCACCCGGCACCGCGCACACCCGCCAGCCCCGTTGCCTGTCCCAGGCGATAGCACTGATGGCGCCAACAGCCGTCGCGGCAACCTGGCGACGCAGGAAATAGACAAGGTGTGCGCCCGCCAGCGCGAGCAGCAGCATCCGCAGGAAGGGATGCAGCGCGGCGACCAGGCAGCTCAATGCACCCGCTGCGTGTATCCCGACACCTGCAGCGGTTAACAGCCTCGAACGCCCCAGTTCAATCCGAAGCGGCTGATCGAATCTTGTCAACGAGTTGTACGACATCCTTGTCGGTGGGCTGTATCCTTCCCATCAGCCACTCCAGCAGTACAGCGTCGGGGTAATCCAGCAAGTGGTCGAAAGACTGCCGTTCCCCGGCATCGAGGTGCTCATAACCGCTGTCCAGAAAGTCTCCGAACAGCAGGTCCAGTTCGAGCATGCCGCGCCGGCATTTCCAGCGCAGCCGCGTCCGCTCACTCACAGCGAGCGCTTGACCATCAGCTCCTTGATGCGGCCGATGGCTCGTGTTGGATTGAGGTTCTTCGGGCAGACTTCGACACAGTTCATTATCGTGTGACAACGGAACAGGCGGAACGGCCCTTCCAGGTTGTTCAGCCGTTCTTCGGTGGCCTGGTCGCGGGAATCGGCCAGAAAGCGCCAGGCCTGCAACAGCGCCGCGGGGCCGAGAAACTTGTCCGGGTTCCACCAGAACGACGGGCAAGCGGTTGAGCAGCAGGCGCACAGGATGCATTCATACAGGCCGTCCAGCTGGTCGCGTTGTTCGGGCGTCTGCAGGCGCTCGACCTCCGGACAGGGATCGTCGTTGATCAGATAGGGCTTGGCATTGCGGTACTGCTGGTAGAACTGTTCCATGTCGACGACCAGGTCGCGAATAACCGGCAAACCGGGCAACGGTCGGATTTCCACCGGCTTGTTCAAACTCGCCAGCGGCGTGACGCACGCCAACCCGTTGCGCCCGTTAATGTTCATGCCGTCGGAGCCGCACACGCCTTCCTGACAGGAGCGCCGGAAACTCAGGGTTTCGTCATCGGCCTTGAGAAGCAGCAGCGCATCCAGCAGCATCATGCCCGGCTGAATCTGCGCCTCGGGCAGCTCATAGTCCTGCATGTAGGGCTTGGCGTCCCTGTCGGGGTCGTAGCGGTATATGGAGAATTTCATGACGCTATCCTGCCTGCATCCACGAAGAAGGGAAAGCCGGGGCCGGTGCGCGACACGCACCGACGGTTCGATGATGCCTGTGCCGGCGCATTCAGTAGGTTCTCTTCTTCGGTGGAAAACTCTCCACCGTCAGCGGCTTGATACGCACTGGCTTGTAATCCATCTTGAGGTCTTCCAGGCTGAACAGACTGTGCTTGAGCCAGTGCTGGTCGTCGCGCTCCGGGAAATCGATACGCGAGTGCGCGCCGCGGCTCTCCTCGCGCGCCAGCGCCGAGCTCACCGTGGCCAGGGCGGTGTCCACCAGATTTTCCAGTTCCATGGCCTCTATGCGCGCGGTGTTAAACACCTGGCTATGGTCGTCAATATAAGCCTCGGCCAGGCGCTCGCGCAGCGCCAGCACTTTCTCTTGACCTTCCCGCAGCACGTCCTGATTGCGAAACACACCACAGTGCTCTTCCATGGTCTTGGCAAGCGCGATGCGCAGACCCGCTATCGACTCGCCCTTGCCCTCGCGGTTCCAGCGCGCCAGCCGCTGCATGGCCGGCTCGCTTGCGTCTTCCGGGAGTGGCTGGTGATAGCGCTGCTCTTTGAGATGCCTGATCACGTGGTTCGCGGCGGCCCGGCCGAACACCAGAATATCCAGCAAGGAGTTGCCGCCCAGGCGGTTGGCGCCGTGGACCGATACGCAGGCGCACTCGCCAACCGCATACAGCCCCGGCACCGGCTCCTCGGCCCCCTGCTGCACCGGCACAACCACCTGGCCGTGGCGGTTAGTGGGAATGCCGCCCATGGTGTAGTGCGCCGTTGGATATACCGGTATGGGCGTTTCCGCGGGATCGATGTGCAGGAAAGTCATCACCATGTCGCGGATGCCCGGCAGGCGCTTCTTGACGATATCCGAGCCGAGGTGATCGAGCTTCAGCAGCACATGGTCGCCGTTCGGTCCGACGCCGCGTCCCTCGCGCACTTCGGTGGCGATGGCACGACTGACTACGTCCCGACTGGCGAGATCCCTGGCGTTGGGTGCGTAGCGTTCCATGAAACGTTCGCCGTCACCGTTGAGCAGATAGCCACCCTCGCCCCTCGCCCCCTCGGTGATCAACATCCCCTTGCCGGCGATACCGGTGGGGTGGAACTGAAAAAACTCCATGTCCTGAAGCGGTATGCCGGCGCGCAACGCCATGGCCATGCCGTCTCCGGTGTTCACCAGCGCGTTGGTATTGGTGCGGAACAGCTGGCCCACACCGCCCGTGGCAAGTATCGTGGTCTTCGCCTCGATCAGGATCGGTTCGCCGCTGGCGATGTCCATGGCAACGGCGCCGAGGAAATACCCCTGCTGGTTCTGCACCAGATCAACCGCGAAATACTCGTCGAAGAAATGCGTTCGCGCCCGAATGTTCTGCTGGTACAGGGAGTGCAGTATGGCGTGCCCGGTGCGGTCAGCGGCGGCACAGGTCCGCACCGCCTGCTCACCACCGAAATTGCGGCTCTGGCCGCCGAAGGCACGCTGGTAGATCTTGCCGCTATCCAGGCGCGAAAACGGCACGCCGAAGTGTTCGAGTTCGTAGACAGCTCGCGGCGCCGCCCGGCACATGTATTCAATCGCGTCCTGGTCACCCAGGTAATCGCTGCCCTTGACGGTGTCGAACATGTGCCAGTGCCAGTTGTCTGGCGACACATTCGCCAGCGCCGCGTTCACCCCGCCCTGCGCAGCCACCGTGTGCGAGCGGGTTGGAAACACCTTCGAGACCACCGCCACGCGGGCGTCGGCCTGTGACAGCTGCAAGGCGGCGCGCAACCCGCCGCCGCCGGCGCCCACGATCAGGGTGTCGAAACTGCGTTTTTCCATCGTCATGCCGTTCCCGGCATTGCCGCCAGCGTCAGGGCACGCACCACCCACAACAGGCTGCCGAGCAACACCAGCCCGGTAACGGCCATGCATACCAGGCGCAGCCAAACCGGGTGGACGTAGTCGATCAATACCTCACGGACGCCGATCCAGGCGTGCAACAGGACGGCGATGGCGAACATCACCGTGAGCACCCCCATCCAGGGCAGGGCGAACCAGGTGCGCCACTCGGCGTAGCCCGGGGTGCCCTGGATCAGCAGTCGGGCAACGACGGCCAGCAGATACACGGCGAGATAGACCGCGGTAAAGCGCTGCAGCAACCAGCCACCCAGGCCCTCGGCGGCGCGGCTCACAGCGAGGCCCACAGGTACAGTGCGGTCACCAGCAGCGCGCCGACGTTCACCACCCAGGCGCTGGCGCGCGCGCGGGACTTCTCGAGGCCGATTTCCATATCCAGCAGCAAATGGCGAATACCGGCCAACAGGTGGTGACTGAGCGCCCATACCAGCACCAGCATCAGCAGTCTGCCGGGCAGCGAGGCGAGCTGCGCACGCACCGCATGGAAACCCTGCTCGCTTTGCAGTGACAACGCGAACAGCCAGGCGACGAGGGGAACGGCCAGGAACATGAGTACACCCGAGATGCGGTGTGCGACGGAGGCTATACCGCCGGGCGGCAATTTTATCTGAAGCAGGTTCAGGTATTTCGGTGCCGGTTTGTGTCTGTCCATTGAGTCCAACACGCGCTGCGCTTTCAAGTTTATACCACCTGCCCACTGAAACCGCCAGCATTTACAAGGCTGACAGTCGCACGAAGATTGACTACTATTCGTCGCAGGGACTTTGGACAAGCTAACATGATCAGCGAGTGGAAAACATTTCTGCAAAAGGCCGGTGCTGAATTCGATGATACCGGTGTTGCCAGCTTTGGCAACCCGCCGCGCGAACTCAGCGTTGCCATCACCGGTGGCACAATCGCGGACCTGTCGCACTATGGACTGATTTCCGTTCATGGTGAAGATGCCGCGGATTTCCTGCAGGGGCAGCTCACCAACGACGTGCGCAAGGTCGATCCCGGGCACAGTCAGCTGAGCGGCCTGTGCAACCCCAAGGGCCGCCTGCTGGCCACTTTCCGGCTCTTCCGCCACGGAGACAGTTACTACCTGTGCCTGCCTGCGGAGATGATAGACAGCGTTATCGCCCGTCTGCGGATGTTTGTCCTGCATTCGCGGGTGACCCTGGAGGAAGCCAGCGACACCTTTGTGCACCTCGGCCTTTCCGGCAAAGATCCGCAAACCGTGCTGGAAGCGTGTTCCGGTCAACTGCCTGCGGAAATCGGCGAGGTGACGTCCGGGGACAGCCAGGTTGTCGTGCGGGTGCCCGGCATCCATCCCAGCTATGAACTGTTTACCACGCCGGAGCAGGCCGAGGCCCTGTGGGCCAAGCTCAACGTGCGCAGCGCCCCCGTGGGCGCCGAAGCCTGGCGGCTGCTGGATATTCAGGCCGGCATTCCGGTTATCTACCCGCAGACACGCGAAGCGTTCGTGCCGCAGATGATCAATCTGCAACTGGTCGATGGCGTCAGCTTCAAGAAAGGCTGTTACACCGGCCAGGAGATCGTGGCGCGCATGCAGTACCTCGGCAAGCTGAAACGGCGCATGTACCGGGCCCGCGTGGCCGCATCGACCCCACCCCGGCCCGCAGACGCAGTATACTGCAGCGGCGACCCCGACCAAAGCTGCGGGCAGCTGGTGTCTGTCGCCAGCCACCCGGACGGGGACTATGCACTGCTGGTGGTGGCGCAGATCAATCGTGCCGAGGGTGCGGATTCGCTGCACCTTGCCGAGCCCGACGGCCCGCCGCTGCGGCTGGAAGCACCACCCTACCCGTTTCCGCACGACTGAGCGCCCCACGGCTTCAAAATCCGCGCGCGGCGTCGCTACAAGGGAAAGAGAGATACCCGGCTTACTAGGAGCCCGTATGGAACCGGAAGACGTTTTCGTCAATGAACTCATCGAGGATCTGGAAAGCGGACAGCTGCAACTGCCCACTTTGCCGGAGGTTGCCCTGCGGGTGCGCGATGTTGTCGACGACGAGGACGCAAACGCCAGCCAGATCGCCGAGATCATCGCCCAGGACGCGGCACTTTCGGCGCGGCTTATCCAGGTCGGCAATTCGCCGCTGTACCGCGGGCGTCAGGAGATCGACCGGCTGTCCATGGTCGTTGCCAGGCTCGGCAACAAACTGGTCCGCAACCTGGTCACCAGCCAGGTCATGAAGCAGATGTTCCAGGCCACCAACGATGTGGTCGACCAGCATCTGCGCGCAGTCTGGGAGCACAGCGTCCAGGTTGCCGCAATCGCCCGCGCGCTGGCGGGCTCGGTGCCCGGCGTGATGCCCGATCAGGCCATGCTGGCCGGCCTGATTCATGACATCGGCACCCTGCCGATCCTCTACCGGGCCGAGGAACGCGACGAACTGCTGGAGACGCCCGGACTGCTGGATCAGCTGATTGCGCGTCTGCATCCGCGCATTGGCGGTGCTATCCTCAAGCACTGGAAATTCCCTGAAGCGCTGGTGGCCGTGGCCGCAGAACACGAAAACCTGGAACGCACCCATGACGGCGGGCCGGACCTGGTGGATCTCGTCCAGGTCGCCAACCTGCAGAGCCATATCGACACTGACCATCCTCTGGGCCAGGTGGACTGGGGCGGGGTTTCGGCTTTCCAGCGTCTGGGCTTCGAGACCGACGTGCACGAAATCGAACTGCTGGATGTCCAGCCCGACATTGAAGAAGTTCACAGATTGCTCGAATAGTTGGCCTAAATCATTGATAAACCCATCCTTAATGATCTACGATATCAATATCGTCAAGCCAACCTCGGCTGACCACGGAAGATACTGGTAAGGCCGGCAGAAGCCCCGCCAGCTGGCCGGGGATGTAGTTGTCGACAGGAAAGGATGGGGCTGCCATGGTGAAACCCGGCGACTTGGTCAACGAAGATCCGCAGGCACTCAAAGAGCGGCTGCGGCAACGCGAAGCCGAACTCAGCATACTGCGGGAGGTCACCGAGCTGGTAAGCGGTGCCTACGACCTGCAGACTGTTTTCGAACGGGTCGCCGTCCGCGCCCGGGACCTGATCCGCGCGGATACGGTTGCTATCGCCCTCCTCGCACACGATCAGAAAAGCTATACCTACTGCGCCGCCGTGGGCCGGAACGCGGAGGAAATTCTTGATGCGACCCTGCCCATCGAGGTCGGCATCTGTGGCTGGGTGCTGCGCCAGCAGAAACCCTGGTGGCGCGGGACGCTCGAGCAGTTGAACCCCCAGGAGCGCAACCGCTGGGAACAGCAGGCCGGTACGGTGATTCTGCTGCCACTTAGCGGACGCCGACGGTTCCTGGGCGGTATTGCCGGCATCAACAAACAGGGCGGCGGCGACTTCGATCAACGCGATTTTGAGCTGTTGAGCCTGTTCGCCAGCCAGGTCTCTGTGGCCATCGAAAACGCCATGATCCTGGAAGAACTGAATACCGCGGGGCGGCGGGCGGACGCCTACCGGGAAAAGCTGGAAGTGCTCAATGGACGCCTCAAGCGCACCAATTCGGACCTGCAGCGCCTGGCGGTCCGTGACCCGCTCACCGGTCTGCCCAACCGTACCCTGATCATGGACCGGTTGCGCCAGGCCATGCGCGAGGCGCACCGCAACGAGCAGAACATGGCACTCATCATGCTCGATCTGGATCACTTCAAGGAGGTCAATGACGCGCTGGGCCACAGCGTCGGCGACAATCTCCTCATCGGGGTCGGGCGCAGCCTGGGTTCCGTGCTGCGCGAACCCGACACCCTTGGCCGCCTCGGAGGTGATGAGTTTGCCATTGTCCTGCCGGACACCGACCGCGAGTCCATCGCAACGGTTGTCGACAAGCTGCAGGCTGCACTGAAAGAACCGATCCGCGTCGACCACAACAGCTTTTCGGTGGGTGCCAGCATGGGTGTAGCGCTGTACCCGGATCACGGTGAGGATGCTTCGTCGTTGCTCAAGTGCGCGGACGTTGCCATGTACTCGGCAAAGCGCACACGTGGTGACTACGCCGTTTATGACCCCCTGGAGGACCAGCACAACCCGGACCGTCTGGAAATGCTCCAGGACCTGCGCACCGCGATTCAGGAAGAGGCCATGAGCATCGCCTTCCAGCCGAAGCTGGACCTGCGGACCAACAGGGTGACGGGTATCGAGGCACTGGCGCGCTGGATCCATCCGCAGCGAGGCGTGATACCGCCTTTCGAGTTCATTCCGGTGGTAGAGCACACCGGGCTGATCAAGCCCTTTACCCTGCAGATCCTCGATAAGGCGGTGGCTTTCTGCAAGCAGTGCGTGGACATGGGCTATCTGCTCGATGTTGCGGTTAACCTGTCGGCACACAACCTGCGTGATCCGAATCTGCCGGAACAGATCGGGGACATCCTGTCGCGCCACAATCTGGACAAGCGCTTCCTGACCCTTGAGATCACCGAAAGCGCGATCATGCACGAACCGGAACGCAGCCTTGACATTCTCAATGCCCTCGACCGGATGGGCGTCGACCTTTCGATAGACGATTTCGGCACCGGGTATTCCTCGCTGAGTTACCTGAAGCGATTGCCGGTGAAGCAGCTCAAGATCGACCGCTCCTTCGTCGGCGATCTTATCGAAGACCGGGACGATGCAATGATTGTACGCAGCACCATCGACCTGGCTCACAATCTGGGGCTGTCGACGGTCGCCGAAGGTGTCGAAACCGAGGAAATCATGGAACGCCTTCTGGAGATGGGATGTGACCTGGCCCAGGGCTATCTCATCAGCCGTCCCTTGTCCGCTGACGACCTGCTGAGCTACCTGGCCTCGGGCGAGTGGAAGGTATCGCGCGCCAGCGACGGCGTCGCCTGAAGTCTACAAGCGCATATGCGGAAACAGCAGCACGTCACGGATTGATGCCGAGTCGGTAAACAGCATCACCAGTCGGTCTATGCCGATACCCTCACCGGCCGTCGGCGGCATGCCGTGCTCCAGCGCGCAGACATAGTCGGCATCGTAGTGCATGGCCTCGTCGTCGCCTGCTTCCTTTTCTTCTACCTGCCGGCGGAAACGCTCTGCCTGATCTTCCGGATCGTTGAGCTCCGAAAAGCCATTGGCGATTTCGCGGCCACCGACAAAAAACTCGAAGCGGTCGGTGACAAAAGGGTCGTCATCGTTACGCCGCGCCAGCGGTGAGACTTCGGTCGGATAGGCGGTGATGAACGTCGGGTCCTTGAGTCGGTGTTCGACGGTTTTCTCGAAGATTTCAATCTGCACCTTGCCGAGGCCGTAACTGTCCTTGAGCGGTATATCCATGGCCAGCGCGATGTTGCGCGCTGCATCGGGATCGTCCAGTTGTTCAAGGCTGACGTTCGGATTGAAGTGTACAATGGACTCCCTGACGGTCATGCGCGTGAACGGTTTGCCGAAGTCGAACGTCTCGCCCTGGTACGCTACCCGGGTGTCACCGAGGATATACTGCGCCATGTCGCGCAACAGCGCTTCGGTGATATCCATGAGGTCATGGTAGTCGGCGTAGGCCTCGTAGAATTCCAGCATGGTGAACTCGGGGTTGTGCCGCGTCGACAGGCCCTCGTTGCGGAAATTGCGGTTGATCTCGTAGACCTTCTCGAAGCCTCCGACCACCAGGCGCTTGAGGTAGAGTTCCGGCGCGATACGCAGGTACAGCTGCATATCGAGCGCATTGTGGTAGGTGGAAAACGGCCGCGCCGCCGCCCCGCCGGGAATGGTCTGCATCATGGGGGTTTCCACTTCGAGGAAACCGCGTGAGTTCAGGAATTCGCGGATAAACTGCACAATGCGCGAGCGCACGATGAAAGTATCGCGGGAATCCTGGTTCATGATCAGGTCCAGGTATCGCTGCCGGTAGCGGATCTCCTGGTCGGTCAAGCCGTGGAACTTCTCCGGCAGCGGGCGCAGCGACTTGGTCAGCAGACGCAGTTCGTCGGCCTTGATGGACAGCTCGCCCGTCTTGGTGCGAAACAGCGTACCTTCGGCGCTGATGATGTCGCCCATGTCCCAGGACTTGAAGGCGGCATAGCGGCCTTCCGGCAAGCTGTCGCGCTGCACGAACAACTGGATGCGCCCGCTCATGTCCTGGATGTGCGCGAAACTTGCCTTGCCCATGACGCGCTTGCCCATCATGCGTCCCGCAACCTTGAAGCGGACGGTGTTGTTCTCGAACCAGGCATCGTCCTTGTCGTCGTACTCGGCGATGATTTCCGCGGCCAGCGCATCGCGACGGAAATCATTGGGAAAAGCGACCCCCGCTTCTCTAAGTTGCGCCAGTTTGCGGCGCCGCTCGGCGATCAGTTTGTGTTCGTCCTGGTCGGTCATGCAACTCTGTACTCTGGCTCAGGCCCGCTGTTCGGAACCCTGGTTAATGGAAATATCCTTGTTTTCGCAAGCGCCGCGCAGCTACATCTTGCCCCGGTGATTGTACAACTGTAGGTTGGGCTGAGCGCAGCGAAGCCCAACATTGTGTGGGCAATGGAGCGCGCCGCTGTGCCTGCCTGGCGCCGCTACGTTGGGCTTCGCTGCGCTCAGCCCAACCTACGACCGGGGACCGAATCCCACCGGGTGTGATGTTCGGCATGAAGACACACGTTGCTCTAAAGTCCACTCTTCAAACTTGCCTCGATAAAATCATCCAGATCGCCGTCCAGCACCACCTGGGTATTGCCGGTTTCCACGCCGGTGCGCAGATCCTTGATGCGCGACTGGTCGAGCACGTAGGAGCGGATCTGGCTGCCCCAGCCGATATCCGACTTGCTGTCTTCCAGCACCTGTTGATCGGCATTGCGCTTCTGGATTTCCATTTCGTAGAGCTTGGCCTTCAGTTGCTTCATAGCGGTGGCCTTGTTCTTGTGCTGCGAACGATCGCTCTGACACTGCACCACGATGCCGCTCGGCGCGTGGGTGATACGCACTGCGGATTCCGTCCGGTTGACGTGCTGGCCGCCGGCGCCGCTGGCGCGATACACGTCGATGCGCAGGTCCGCGGGGTTGATCTCGATGTCGACATCTTCATCGATCTCCGGCGACACGAACACGGCGGCAAACGAGGTGTGCCGGCGGTTGCCCGAATCAAAGGGCGATTTGCGCACCAGGCGATGCACACCGATTTCGGTGCGCAGCCAGCCGAACGCATAAGCGCCGTCGATCTTGACGGTGGCGCTCTTGATACCCGCCACTTCGCCGGGTGATACCTCGATCAACTCGCTGCTGAAGTCGTGCCTTTCCGCCCAGCGCAGGTACATGCGTAGCAGCATATTGGCCCAGTCCTGCGCCTCGGTGCCACCGGAGCCGGCCTGGATATCCAGAAAGGCATTCGCGGCATCCATTTCGCCGGAGAACATGCGCTGGAACTCCAGTGCGGCAACGCGCGCTTCCATCTCCTCGACGTCGGCGAGCACCGCCTGGTAGGTATCCTGGTCGTTTTCCTCGCTCGCCAGCTCGAGCAGGTCGGAAGCCTCTTGCAGTTGGGACTCGATGGCGGTCAGCGTTTCGACCACCTCTTCCAGGCGGGCGCGCTCCCTGCCGAGCGCCTGGGCACGTTCGGGATCGTTCCAGACAGCCGGATCTTCGAGCTCGCGGCAGACTTCGACCAGTTGTTCACGCTTGGTATCGTAGTCAAAGATACCCCCTCAGGGCCTGCGAGCGCCCTTGCAGATCCTTGATGTGAGAAACGACTGGGTTGACTTCCAAAATAACTCTCCGAACCGCTTGCCGACGATGGCATAAAAGCGCGCATCATACCGGGTTAGTATTTCCCTGCCAAAATCAACCACCCTGCCGCCGGATATCCAGCAGGCGATTGTTGTTATTGACCCTGATAACGAATGTTCCGTGGATGCCGTCGTGCGACAGGAACTGCCTCAGCGACAATGCCGGAAACTGAAGCGTTGTGCCTTGACTGTCGCGCGCCAGCACCGTGCGGGCCTGGCCGCGATACAGGCGCTCGTAGTCCGCCTTGCTGATGGAAAGCGTCACCGTGAATGTCTTTGCGCCGGGGTCGTGAGCCATCAGTCTGCCACTCGGTGTCACTCGTGCTGATGCCCCGATTGCTCGGCAAGGCGGTGATTTTCAGAGATTTCGTCTCCGCCTACAAGCACCGCCAGCCGGCGCTGCGAGGGCAGTCCGAGCTTGGTCATTTTAACCCGGAATTACAGTGACTTGAAAGCCATTCCGCAGCCGGCTACAACGGCTCGAGGTATTCGACCACCAGTTGTACCTCCAGCATACCGCGATACTCGTTGGTGTCCAGACGGTAAACCAGCCGCAGGCGCTGGCCGGTCTGCGGTGAGCGCGCGGCCTGGTTGAAGGCGATGGCGTCCAGTACCCGGCGGGACCCCTCCGGGCGCAGCGCCAGTTTCAGATGCGTCTCACCCACGATGCGCAGGTTGACGACGCTGAACACCCCTTCGAACAAGGGTTCCGGGAAACCCTGGCCCCAGGGACCGGCATCGCGCAGCAGTTCTGAAAAATCCAGTTCGAAGTCGCTGTCACGCAACTCACCGTCGGTTTCCAGCACGCCTTGCAGGGCTTTGCTGTCGAGACGCAGTCGCAATTCCGTGTGGAAAGCGCGCTCGAACGCCGGCAGGTCGGCTTCGGCCAGCGTCAGACCGGCGGCCATCGCGTGGCCGCCGAATTTCTGCAGCAGCTGCGGGTGGCGCGCCGCGATCGCGTCCAGGGTGTCGCGGATGTGCAGCCCGGGTATGGAACGCGCCGAGCCCTTGAGTTCGTGTTCGCCCGCCCGTGCGAAAGCGATCACCGGACGGTGAAACTGTTCCTTGATGCGCGCGGCGAGAATACCGATAACACCCTGGTGCCAGTCGGCATCGTACAGGCAGAGTCCCGGTGGCAGGCCGTCGCCGCCAAGGTGCAGATGCTCGATAGCCTGCACGGCCTGCTGTTTCATGTCCGCTTCGATATCACGGCGCTCGCGGTTCAAGGCATCGAGACGCTGCGCAAGTTGCCGGGCCCGGCCGGGATCTTCGCTCAACAGGCACTCGATACCCTCGGACATGTCATCCAGACGTCCCGCGGCGTTCAGCCGCGGTCCGACGGCAAAGCCGAAATCGGCGGCCACCGCACGCGCCGCATTGCGTCCGGCCACCTCCAGCAGCGCCTTGATACCCGGGCGCGACTGCCCGGCGCGAATACGTTGCAGCCCCTGTTGCACCAGAACGCGGTTGTTTCGATCCAGCGGCACCAGGTCGGCGACCGTACCCAGCGCCACAAGGTCCAGATAGTTCGCCAGGTTCGGTTTGGCGATACCCCTGCGTTCGAACCAGCCGATAGCCTCCAGGCGCGCGCGTAGCGCCAGCAGAACATAAAAGGCCACACCCACGCCGGCCAGTGCCTTGCTGGGAAATGCATCGCCGGGCTGGTTGGGATTGACGATGGCTTCGGCGTCCGGCAGGACATCGCCCGGCAGATGGTGATCGGTGACCAGTACCCGGATACCCAGCCGGTGCGCTGCCTCGACGCCGGCGAGACTGGAGATGCCGTTGTCCACGGTAACAATCAGATCCGGCGATTTTGCCGCGGCGACCGCGACGATTTCCGGTGTCAGCCCGTAACCGAAGGCAAAGCGGTTCGGCACCAGGTAGTCGACCCGGGCCGCCCCCATGGCGCGCAGCGCCGCTACCATCAGGGCACTGCTGGTTGCACCATCGGCATCGAAATCGCCGACCACCAGGACGCGCTCACCGCGCTCCAGCGCGCGCTCCAGCAGTTCCACTGCGGCGTTGATACCGAGCAGACTGTCCGGGCGGTGCAGACCCTGCAGACTGGTGTCCAGCTCGGTTTCACTGCTGATGCGGCGGCCGGCGAAAACCCGCCGCAACACGGGGTGGTCGATGCCCGACAGCCGTTCAAGATCCTGCGTGGCGATCGGTCGCACTACAATGCTCCTGGGTGCCTCGCGCTGATCGGTGGTGGTTGAAGAAGCGGACATGGTCGTTCCTTACACCCGGGTGAGGCCCGCATCACGGAAGGCGCGGTCGCCGCGGTAATCGCCGCGCCCCTTCCAGAAGGCCGCCAGCCGACGCCGCGTCAAGCGGTAAACGCGGCCGTTCATGGGATACAGCTCCAGCGCGTCGAGCTTGCCCGCTTTGAGAGATCGAATCAACGCCTGGAACCAGTCGTGCTCGAGCCGTTGGACGGCGGCGCGCCAGGCTGGCAGGTCCTGGTAGGCCGCCGCATCCCGACAGTCTTCCAGAACCACCAGCAGGCCGTTATCGACGGGCGTTGCCTGCTCCGCAGCCGCAGGCCGTGGCAGCGCCTCGAGGCCGCAGTAATGTGCGCTGCCCCGGGCGAACGGGTTGTCGCTCAGCACCCGCCCGCAAGCGGCGCTGCCACGGTGCTGCGGTTCGCCGCCGCCCCACAACCAGAGGCTGTTGACGGCCACCTGGGCGCGCGCCGCACGGGCCCGGTTGGCAGGGTGGCTGTGCAACAGCATTTGCAGTTCATTGAGGCGGCTTATCCAGGCAGCGGCGTCCGCGCCGCTGAACGGCACCGCCGGTACCGGGGTACCGCGCACCGCGGGTAGCGCCAGGGTACCCAGGTCCTGGGGCTCGCCGCCCACCAGGTACCAGCGGTGTGGATGGCGTTGCCTGAGCTGCCAGCCATCCTCAGCGAGGTGATTGGCCAGTGCACCGCTCAGAGCACAGCTTTCCTGGTCGCCGAGTTCGAACGCGGCTGCGTCGAACAGGATCAGGCCGCTGGTGTCGGCGCGCAGGTGCACCGGGTCTGCCCGCAGGCAATAGCCGGGCGGCAGTTTGCCGAAATCTTCCAGGTACGTAAGGCTTGCGACCGGGGTTGAGTCCCCGGCCTGTATCCCGCACAGGGTCGCAACCGCCTGCTCGGTCAGCGTTGCGGGAAAATCGCCGGTGCCGGCCCGCCGTAACCACAATGACAGCGCCGGCGCTTCCGGCTGTTCACTGGTGGGGAAACCGGCGAACGGGGCGGCGAGTCCGGGAACGATGAGGCTGAGCGAACGCCTCAGGCCAGGTTCTCCACAATCGCTTCACGCACCGGGCCCAGCCTGGCATCAACCGTGATGACACCATCGGTGCACTGCTTGATCGCGGTGTCCGGATCCTTCAGTCCATGCCCGGTCAGGGTGCAGACCACAGAACTGCCTTCAGGGATCTTGCCGCTGTTGATATCCCGCAGGGCGCCCGCCAGCGAGGTCGCGGATGCCGGTTCGCAGAAGATGCCCTCTTTCTGCGTCAACAGCTTCTGCGCCGCCAGGATCTCCTCGTCGCTGCATTCGTCGAACCAGCCATCGGAGTCCTGTTTCACCTTCCAGGCCTTGTCCCAGGACTGCGGATGACCGATGCGGATGGCAGTCGCCACGGTTTCGGGATTGTCGACCATCGCACCGCGCAGGAACGGCGCAGCGCCCGCCGCCTGGTAGCCCACCATCCGCGGTCGGTTGTTGACAATGCCGTGTTCGAAGTACTCGTCGTAACCCATCCAATGGGCGGAAATGTTGCCGGCATTGCCTACCGGCAGGCAATGGAAGTCGGGGGCGCGCTCCAGTTCTTCGATAATTTCGAAGGCCGCCGTCTTCTGTCCCTGCAGGCGGAAGGGATTGATCGAGTTGACGATGGTCACCGGCGTGTTTTCTCCCACTTCCTTCACCAGCTGCATACCTTCGTCGAAGTTACCGCGGATCTGCAGCACCGTGGCACCGTGGATCATCGCTTGCGCGAGTTTGCCCAGGGCGATCTTGCCTTCGGGAATCAGCACGAAGGCGGTGATGCCCGCGCGTGCGGCATAGGCTGCCGCCGATGCCGAAGTGTTTCCCGTCGACGCGCAGATAACGGCGCGGCTGCCCTCTTCCACGGCCTTGGTCACGGCCATGGTCATGCCGCGGTCCTTGAACGAACCGGTCGGGTTGAGACCTTCGTACTTCACATAGATGTCCACCTGCCTGCCGATGTCCCGCGGGATGTTGTTCAGACGAATCAGCGGTGTGTTGCCCTCGCCCAGACTGATAATCCGGGTATCGTCGTGAACAGGCAGGCGGTCCCGGTATTTGTCAATCAGGCCGGTGTAACGGGGGCGGAATGGCATAACTAATTACCTTTATTTAACATATAGTTAAAACATATTTGTAATGCTAGACATCTGCAAACGCAGGTTGGGCTGAGCGGAAGCGAAGCCCAGCGGGCCGGCTATGTTGGGCTTCGCTTCCGCTCAGCCCAACCTACGCTCGCTCTCTGCCTGAAGCACGCGCTGCTGTCAGCGACTGCTCAAATGCTCCAGACGGATACGTGTCACCCGGCCTTCGATGCTGTCCAGCGACTCGATGCCGCGGATAGCGGCATTCATTTGCCGTTCACGCACGCCGCGTGTCAGCAGAATGACCGGTACGGTCTGTTCGCCCTCCTGCGGTTCCTTCTGGATGATGGCCTCGATGCTGATTCCACCGTCACCCAGGATACGCGCAATATCAGCCATCACCCCGGGCTTGTCGCTGGCACACAGTCGCAGGTAGTAGCCCGTCTCCACGTCGTCCATGTCCAGGATCGGCAAATCCGACAGCGCATCGGGCTGGAATGCCAGGTGCGGTACGCGGTTTTCCGGGTCCGCCGTCAGGGTGCGCGCGACGTCGATGATATCAGCAACCACCGCCGAGGCGGTCGGCTCGGACCCCGCCCCCGCCCCGTAGTAAAGAGTCGGCCCGACTGCATCGGCATTCACCAGCACCGCGTTCATGACCCCGTCGACATTGGCGATCAGACGACGGTCGGGAATCAGCGTGGGATGCACGCGCAGTTCGACACCGGCGGTGGTACGCCGGGTGATGCCGAGGTGCTTGATGCGGTAGCCGAGCTGTTCGGCATAGTTGACATCCTCGCGGGTGATGTGACTTATGCCTTCGGTGTAGACCTTGTCGAATTGCAGGGGAATGCCGAATGCCAGCGAACCCAGTATGGTCAGCTTGTGCGCGGCATCGATGCCCTCGACGTCGAAGGTCGGGTCGGCCTCCGCATAACCGAGCTGCTGCGCTTCGGCCAGCACATCGGCGAAATCGCGTCCCTTGTCGCGCATTTCCGTGAGTATGAAATTGCCGGTACCGTTGATAATACCGGCAATCCAGTTGATGCGATTGGCGCTCAAGCCCTCGCGAACCGCCTTGATGATCGGGATGCCGCCGGCCACGGCGGCCTCGAACGCGACCATCACGCCGCGCGCCTGCGCGGCCGCGAAGATCTCGTTGCCATGCACGGCGATCAGCGCCTTGTTGGCGGTGACCACGTGCTTGCCATTGGCGATGGCCCTGAGCACCAGTTCGCGCGCCGGCTCGTAACCGCCGATGAGTTCCACCACGATATCGATATCCGCATCGTCGACCACGGCAAAGGCATCGTCGCTGACGCGGATGTTCTCGATACCCGGCAGGCGCGCAGCATCGTACTCGCGCGCCGCCGCGTGCGTGATGTCAATACCGCGACCGGCGCGCCGCGCGATCTCTTCGGCGTTGCGGCACAAGACGTTGAACGTGCCGCCGCCGACGGTACCCAGGCCCAGCAATCCGACTCTTACAGGTTTCAAGAAGCCCCCTCGTTCGCTGCGCGTTGTTTCCGGTCATGCCGGAACATATCCCGGATACCGCGCACAGCCTGACGGGTCCGGTGTTCGTTTTCGATAAGGCCGAAACGCACGAAGCCATCGCCGTACTCACCGAAACCGATGCCGGGTGACACAGCCACTTTGGCCTCCTGCAACATTTTCTTGGAAAACTCCAGCGATCCCATTTCCCGGTATTGCTCCGGTATGGGTGCCCACACGAACATGGTGCCGCGGGGTTTTTCCACGTTCCAACCGATGCTGTTCAGGCCTTCGCACAGGACATCCCGCCGGCTGCGATAGGTATTGACGATCTCCGCCACACAGTCCTGCGGACCTTCCAGCGCCGCAATGGCCGCCACCTGGATGGGTGTGAACATGCCGTAGTCCAGGTACGATTTCATCCGCGTCAGCGCCGCCACCAGCGCCTGGTTGCCACACATGAAACCGACGCGCCAACCCGGCATATTGTAACTCTTCGACAAGGAATAGAACTCGACGGCAATATTCTCGGCGCCGGCGATCTGCAAAATGGACGGCGCCTTGTAACCGTCAAACACCAGGTCTGCGTAGGCCAGGTCGTGGACCACCCAGATCTCGTGTTCGGTGGCGATGTCCACCACGCGCTGGAAGAACTCGAGTTCCACGCACTGGGTGGTCGGGTTGCCGGGAAAATTCAGCACCAGCATTTTCGGTTTGGGCCAGGAGTCCTTGATGGCCTTCTCCAGCTCGGCGAAGAACAGATCATCGTCGCCGATCAGGGGCACGTGGCGAATGTCGGCGCCGGCGATGACGAAACCGTAAGGATGAATCGGGTAGGCGGGGTTCGGCACCAGCACCGCATCGCCCGGGCCCATCGTGGCCAGCGCCAGGTGCGCCAGGCCTTCTTTCGAACCTATGGTGACAATCGCCTGCGTTTCAGGGTCGAGATGCACGTCGTAGCGTCGCCGGTACCAGTCGCAGATAGCCTTGCGCAGGCGCGGGATACCCTTGGACATGGAATAGCGGTGGGTGTCCGGTCGCCGGGCGGCTTCGACCAGCTTTTCGACAATATGCGCCGGCGTCGGGCGGTCCGGATTTCCCATGCCGAAGTCGATAATATCTTCGCCGCGCGCCCGCGCGGCCGCCTTCAACTCATTGACAATATTGAAGACATAGGGTGGCAAGCGTTTGATTCTGGGAAATTCGTCCACGGGATGTTTCGTCTACAGTGCGCCAGGAGCGGGAAACAAAGCGCGTAGGGTACTGAAAATATTGAAATGTAACAAGCGGCCGAAGTATGCTCGCGAGCATGCACTTTGCCCGCGAAGATTCCAGCAGCGAACAGCTGATTCGTGCCTATGAACACGGACTGGTGATTGTCGGTGAACAACAATACCGCGCCAGCCTCATCGTGTCGCCCGGGCAGCTGCTCACCCCGTGGCGCCCCCGCCACGCCGCGGAACTGCGGCGCGAGGATTTCGAGCCGGTCCTGGCGCTGGGGCCTGAAATCCTGTTACTGGGCACCGGCAGCCGTCTGGAGTTTCCGTCGCCCTCGCTGACCGTGGCGTTGTTGCAGGCCGGCATCGGTGTTGAAGTCATGGATACCGCGGCGGCCTGCCGAACCTACAACATTCTGCTGGCCGAGGAACGCCGGGTGGCGGCCGCGCTGCTGCTGGACTGACGCCTGGCGGCGGTCAACCGAACAGCGTATCGGACGAAAACCCCTCGCTTTCGAGAATCTCGCGCAGCCTTTTCAGCGCATCCATCTGTATCTGGCGCACGCGTTCGCGGGTGACACCGATTTCGTTGCCGACTTCTTCGAGTGTGGAAATCTTGTAACCGTGCAGGCCGAAACGCCGTTCCACCACTTCGCGCTGCTTGTCCGACAAGCGGGTTATCCAGCCTTCCAGGTTGGCCAGCACGTCCTCATCCTGCAGCAGGTCCGACGGATCGGGATTGCTTTCGTCGGGAATGGCCTCGAGCAGGGTCTTGTCGGAATCCTTGCCGATGGGCACGTCCACCGACGTGACACGCTCGTTGAGTTTGAGCAGGCGCTTTACGTCGTTCAGCGGTTTGTCCAGCAGGTCGGCGATCTCCTCGGCGTTGGGCTCGTGATCGAGCGACTGCGCCAGGCGCCGCGCGGCCTGAAGATAGCTGTTGAGTTCCTTGACTACGTGTATGGGCAGGCGAATGGTGCGCGTCTGGTTCATGATGGCGCGCTCTATGGTCTGGCGAATCCACCAGGTCGCATAAGTGGAAAAGCGAAAGCCGCGCTCCGGATCGAATTTCTCCACGGCGCGAATCAACCCGAGGTTACCCTCTTCGATCAGGTCGAGCAGCGCGAGTCCCCGGTTGATATAGCGGCGCGCAATCTTCACCACCAGACGCAGGTTGCTTTCGATCATGCGCCGCCGGCCGGATTCATCGCCCTTCTGCGCCAGGCGCGCGTAATAGACCTCTTCCTCTGCACTGAGCAGCGGCGAAAAGCCTATTTCACTGAGATACATGCGGGTGGCGTCGAAGTGCGCCTCGGTGTCCGGCGGCTCCCGCTGGTGCTCAACCTCGTCCGCTACGTCTTCGGACGGTTTATCCGGTCCATCACCAACCACCGCGTGTTTCGATTCCTGGCGTTTTCTGGCCATGCCCCCAAACCTTCTGACTGCTGCGCAATGAACTGATGGTTCACCCGCGTTCCCGTGACAAGCACTACGGGCGCCCCGGCAGATACCGAAGCGGATCCACCGGACGCCCCTGCCTGCGGATTTCAAAATGCAACTGCACCCGGTCTGTTCCGCTGCTGCCCATCTGGGCAATAACCTGATCCTGTGTTACCCACTGTCCCTCCGTGGCCAGCAGCTTGCGGTTGTAGGCGTAGGCGCTGAGAAACTCTTTGTTGTGTTTGATGATAATAAGCCTTCCATAACCGGCAAGTCCACTACCTGAATAGACAACTTTTCCGGGCGCAGCCGCACGCACCGACTCACCGGATTTCCCCCCGATATCAATGCCTTTTTTACCCTCGCCGTTGGCGTTAAAGCGCTGTAGCAGCGGGCCCCTGACGGGCCACGCCCAGGTAATCGGCCCATCCGCGGGCGTTTGCGGCTGCGGCCGCGGTGTGGGTCGCATTACGGGCGCTGTCGGCCGCACTGCTGTTGCGCTGCGCCCGGCTGCGGTTTTCGGCCTGGATGGCGCGAAAATCTGCGGTTTGGGTTGACTGGGATGGACCTTCGCCAGGTGTGGTTTCGGTTTCGGCCGCGAACGCACTACCCGCGATACCGGTGGTGGCTTCAGGCGCAGGTGCTGCCCTTTGTAGATCGTGTAGGGCGGTGACAGGCCGTTCCAGGCGGCCAGTTGTCCGACTTCGTAGCCATAGAGAAAAGCCACCGAATACAGGGTGTCCCCCTGGCGTACGTCGTGATACTCAGGGTTGCGCGCGGGACGTTGGCTGAGATCACCGACCGGCGCGCGGACCGTCGGGGAAACACACCCGGCCAACAGGCCGGCCAGCAGCGGATAGAGCAGAGAACGCATCAACTTATAGCTTGATAGCGATATAGGCGGTCACCCCCAGCCCCAGCAACGCCCAGCCAATCGCCTCGACATAGCGGCGCACGCGCGCTTCCATTGCCGCGCCTCCCCACGACAACAAGGCGGATACCAGAAAGAACCGTGCACCCCGCCCGATCGCGGACGCCAGCAGAAAAGGCAGGAAAGCCATCGACAGGGCCCCCGCCGAAATGGTGAAAACCTTGTACGGTATCGGGGAAAAGCCGGCGATCAGGACCGCCCAGAAGCCCCATTCCTGAAACCACAGGGACGCCCTCGCATAGGCCGGCGCCCAACGGCCGCCGGCTTCGATGAGCGGCGCGACCCAGTCGAGGGCGAAATGGCCGATGGCATAACCGGCGATACCACCGATTACCGACGCCAGCGTCGTGAGTGCGGCGAAGTACATGGCACGTTGCGGCTGCGCGAGGCTCATGGGCATGAGCATGACATCCGGCGGGATGGGAAAAAACGACGACTCCGCGAAACTCAACGCGGCAAGATAACGCGGCGCGTGCCGGTGCCGTGCCAGGGCGAGGCAGGCGTCGTACAGCCGGGTGAACAGCGCCACTAACCGGTACCTCCAACCAGCGGGACAAATATCACCGGTTCGAGGTCGACACGCTCGAAAACAGTGGGCGTGCGCGTGACCGAGGCCAGGACCTGGTGTGTCCGGTCGCCGATTGGCATGACCAGCCGGCCGCCCATGTTCAGCTGTTCGAGCAGGGCCGGGGGAATTTCGCTGCCACCCGCGGTTACGATGATGGCGTCGAAAGGTCCGAACTGCGGCCAGCCCCAACTGCCATCGCTGTGCTGAACCCGGATATTACGGTAACCCAACTGGCGGAAGCGTTGCCTGGCCAGCGTGGTGAGGGGCTCGATGCGCTCGGTGGAATAGACCTTTTCCACCAGCCTGGAGAGAATCGCCGCCTGGTAACCGGAGCCGGTGCCGACTTCCAGCACGACCCGCGGTGCGACTTCCAGCAGCTGTTCGGTCATGCGCGCAACGATGTAGGGTTGGGAGATAGTTTGCCCGTAGCCGATCGGTAGCGCCGTATCCTCGTATGCGCGGCTGGCCAGTGCTTCATCCACAAACAGGTGGCGTGGCGTCGAGGCGATGGCTTCCAGCACGCGGCTGTCAGCGATGCCCTCGCTGCGCAGGCGCTCCACCAGACGGTCGCGGGTACGTTGCGAGGTCATGCCGATACCCCGGTTGAACGCCTTCACGATGGCTGCGTCCTCTCTCCGAGGCAAGCCTTGACGGCGTCGATCACATCGTGCCGGGTCAAATCGACATGAATGGGCGTGATGGAAACGTAACCGTGACGCACGGCGTGAAAATCCGTGCCCGGCCCCGCGTCCTGTTCGCTGCCCGCCGGGCCCACCCAGTAGATAGGCCGGCCACGCGGGTCGGTCTGCCGGATCACCGGCTCGGACTTGTGACGGTGACCGAGGCGGGTGACCTGCCAGCCTTTCAGCGCAGCGTACGGGAGGTCCGGGACGTTAACGTTAAGAATGGTTTCCGCGGGCACCGGCTCGCACCTGATGCGCTCCACCAGTTCCAGCACAATCCGGGCTGCGCTCGCGTAGTGCTCCGGTTGCTGGGCAGACACCAGCGAGACGGCAATCGCCGGCAGCCCCAGGAACCGGCCTTCCATCGCCGCTGCCACTGTGCCGGAGTAAATCACATCGTCGCCCAGATTGGCGCCGGCATTGATACCGGATACGACCATGTCCGGTTCCTCCTCCAGCAGGCCCGTGATCGCCAGGTGCACACAATCGGTCGGGGTACCCTCCACGTAGGTAAAGCCGTTGTTGGCGGTGCGAGCCCGCAACGGACTGTCCAGGGTCAGGGAGTTGCTGGCACCGCTGCGGTCCCGGTCGGGCGCGACCACGGTAACTTTGGCGATGGACTGGATGGCTTCGGCGAGACAACGGATGCCCGGCGCCCGGTACCCGTCGTCGTTACTGATGAGAATATGCATGACCGGCAAATGATACCGGACTTGACCCCCCGCGCCCATTACCTGTTAATTACCAGTCATGAAAAAACCGGACCACGAAGACAGCCGCCTGTTTCGCGACAGCGTCGGCGAGGTAAAGCCCGTTCGCCACGACCGGGTGGCCCCGGTCCGCCGGCCGGTCAGCACCCGGCCGAAGTTCCGCGAACTGGACGAAGCCGAGGTGCTGCGGGACCTGTTGTCCGATACCTTTGAACCGCTCGAAGCGGAAACCGGCGAAGAACTACTGTTCCTGCGCCCCGGGATTCAACAACGCACCCTGAAGAAACTGCGCCGCGGCCTGTTCGTGCTTGGCGCCGAACTGGACCTGCACGGCATGACAGCGCCGGTCGCCCGTCAGGCGGTGGCGGAGTTTCTCCATGAGTGCAAACGCCGGCGCGTGCAGTGTGCGCGCATCATCCACGGCAAGGGCCGCGGTTCGCGGCATCGCGCACCGGTGCTCAAACAGAAGATCGGCACCTGGTTGCAGCAACGCGACGAAGTACTGGCCTACACCTCGGCGCGCAACTGCGATGGCGGGACCGGGGCGATATACGTCCTGCTGAGGCGCAAATGAATCCCGGCGGTCACCCCGTATAAACACTGTACGTAGGTTGGGCTGAACTCAGCGAAGCCCAACGGCGCCACCGGATATCCCTCGCACCTCATTTACCCGTCCATTCGAGGCCTGGACACACCTCGCTTCCGCCGCAACTGCGTTGGGCTTCGCTGAGCTCAGCCCAACCTACGGTCTTCCCGGGCGGACTGGCCCCTCAATGCGGCTTTCGGCCCTCACCCGAAGCCACCGGCCTTGAGTCGGGCGCATTCACCCTGTGGCAGCTGGCGCATCGCACTGAGTTTCGAAGACAGGCGAAGGCGCCCTAGCCCCGGCTACCGAACAATGCCGTACCCACGCGCACCATGGTGGCGCCTTCTTCAATGGCGGTTTCGAAATCATCGCTCATGCCCATCGACAGCTCGCGGAAGCTGTCTCCGAAGCGTTGCCGGCAACCCTCCAGCAGGTCGCGCAGGCCGGAAAAGCTCGCGCGTGCCCGGTCCTCATCGGCGTGCAGGTAGCCGATAGTCATCAAACCGCAGAGTTGCACCCCCGCCAGCGGCTGACGCAGCAAATCCTCGACGGTGGGGTAAACCTCCCGCGGTAGCAGTCCGTGTTTGGCCGGGTCTGCGGCGACGTTCACTTGCAACAGCAGTTTAAGCTGTTGGCTGCCCACGCCCTCACCCGCGACCTCGGCGAGGCGGCGCGCGAGCCTGGCGCTGTCGACCGAATGCACCCATTGGAAGGTCCCGGGAATGTGGCGCGTCTTGTTCGACTGCAGATGGCCGATGAAATGCCAGTTCAGCGTCGCCGCGCGGAAGTGCTCGATCTTTGGCAACGCTTCCTGTGCCTGGCTTTCGCCGAAATCGCGCACACCGAGTTCGACCAGTGCCTGGATCGCGGCGATCGACTGCGTCTTGGACACGGCGATCAGGCGCACCTCTTCGGGCGCGCGGCCCGCGCGACGTGCAGCTTCAGCGACACGCCGGCGGATAGCGTCCAGACGTTCGCTCGCCGGACTCATGGCGTCTCGCCGACAGTCAGTATTTCGCCCAGGACAGTGGTGGCGTAGCTGCCGGCGGGCAGATAGAACTCCAGCCGCCAGCTGCCGTCGGCTTCCGCGAGCCAGCGCATATCGCGGGCGACGGCGCGCAGTGCCCGCCTGGCGGCCGCCAGGCGCATCCCGCGCAGGCCGTCGATCCAGCCCTGGTAGTACTGCAGCTGTTCGCTCTCGAAGTCCAGCGCGGCGCCGCGGCACAGAGTCTCGCCCTCCCCGCACAGCGGACCCGTCGGGTGCAACTCCAGGGCCTGCACCCGCTGCAGGATGTCGCTGTCGGGCGATGCGGCGAGGAAACAGGCGGATTTGCCTTCGAGCTGCAGCGCATCCCCCGGCATCACTGTGTTCCACAGGCCGGCTTCGACGCGCGCCGCGAGCACCCGGTTGAACAGCGCCGAGCGCACCGCCGACAGGTAGATGCCGCGCCTGGCACGCGCTACCCGCCGTCTGCGCTGTTGAAACAGGCGCAGCGCTGCGTCCAGGTTGCCGCCCCGCAGGCCGAAGCGTTGCTCGCCGAAATAGTTCGGGAATCCGCCCCGCTTGATCTGTTGCAGGCGGTTTTCCAGTGCCTCGCGGTCAGCTGCAACGTCGCGCACGCGCAAGCGGAAGCGATTACCTTTCAGGGCGCCGGTCTTGAGCTTGCGCTGATGCCGCCGTGCCGCCAGCACCTGGAAATCGTCGTGCTGCAGTGCCGTCCAGTCCGGGTCGGGGCGACCCGGCAGCTGTACCGAAAACCACTGTTCAGTGACCGCGTGACGGTCTTTGAGTCCCGCATAACTCACCGCCGAAGAGGCCACGCCGGCAAATTCCGCCAGCTGCCCGGCCACCCACGCGGTATTGCTGTTGCGCTTGCGCACCTGCAGCCAGGCGTGCTCGCCCTCGCCGCAGGGCGTCGCCAGCGGCACTTCGAAGACCTGAAAGTCTTCGGGCGCTACCCGTATGCGCCCGCTGCCGACCGGGCCACCCCAGGCAGGTCGTTGCTGCAGGGGGATAGCGGGGTAGTCGTCGACCACGGCATTCAAGACGCCGCCTGCTCCTCGAGCAGCACCACAGCCAGCGCTGCAATACCCTCGCCGCGTCCGGTAAAACCCAGGTGTTCGGTGGTCGTGGCCTTGACGCTGATACGTCCGCTATCCACCTGCAGGTCGGCGGCGATCGCGGTGCGCATGGTGTCAATGTAGGCCGCCAGGCGAGGCGCCTGGGCGATCACGGTCATGTCGGCATTAGCCAGGGTCAGTCCGTGCGCGTGCACCAGCGCGTACACCCGGCGAAGCAGCTCCCGGCTGTCCGCGCCACGGTAAGCGCTGTCCGTGTCCGGGAAATGCCGGCCGATGTCGCCCAGGGCCGCTGCGCCCAGCAATGCGTCACACAGCGCGTGCAACACCACGTCGCCGTCGGAATGCGCTCTCAGGCCATGGGAATGGGGGACCTCTACCCCGCCCAGCACCAGCCGCCCGCCCGCCTCGAAGGCGTGCACATCGAAGCCCTGACCGATTCTCACAGGCGCCCCTGCTGTTTGAGGAAAAATTCCGCCAGCGGCAAATCCGCAGGGTGGGTGATTTTGATGTTGTCTGCATGACCGGCGACGAGCAGCGGCCGGTGACCGGCGTGTTCCATGGCCGAAGCTTCATCCGTGACTTCATAGCCATCGTCCAGGGCTTGCACCAGCGCATCGTGCAACAAGCCATAGCGAAACATCTGCGGCGTGTAGGCGTGCCACAGGCGGTCACGCTCAACCGTGGCCGCGACTTCGTGCTTATCGTCGGCGCGCTTCATGGTGTCGTGAACCGGAAAGCCCAGCAGCCCGCCGACCGCATGTGTGCCGGCGCTCTCGAGCAAACGATGCAGGTCCTGCGGACGCACGCACGGTCTGGCCGCATCGTGTACCAGCACCCAGTCCTCGGGCCGTGCCTTGCCGCGCAGCGCGCGTAATCCGTTCAATACCGAGTGACAGCGTTTGTCGCCACCGGGGGCGCGCAACAGGCGGTGCTCGGAAAACCGTTCCTGGATGGAAGCCAGCGCCGGGTGACCGTCGCTGACCAGCACCAGCCCCTTGAGCCTGATGGCATGCAACAACGATTCGATACTGTGCTCCAGGACTGTCTGCTTGCCCAGCTCCAGGAACTGTTTCGGCAGCGCCGCACCCATGCGTCGGCCGACACCTGCGGCCGGGACTACCGCCCAGTAGCTCCCTGCAAAGCTCATCGCCCGGGCTCGTCCTTGGCGGGCGGCTCATCGATAATCTGATAGAACGATTCGCCTTTCTTGATCATACCGAGTTCTTCGCGCGCACGTTCTTCAATGGCGTCCAACCCCTGTTTGAGATCCTTGACCTCAGCTTCCAGCGCCTGGTTGCGTTCCAGCAGGCGCTGGTTTTCCGCGCGTTGCACCTCGACCTGCTGGTACAGGCTCCACACCTCGGCGAGGCTGCCGTCACCCACCCACAGGCGATACTGCAACAGCACCAGGAGCACCACCAGGAACCATAGCAGCCAGCGCATCGTGAACCCGGTATCGCCTTAATCGCGGTCGGGGACGGCGGGGCCGGGTATAATACTTTCGCCGCACCGCGGGGCGCGCGCACCCGGGCGGTGCGCCTGCAGGGATGTCCTCGCAGCGCGTCGCGCAGCATCATCCCCGCACTGGATGGGCCTCATCACCGCAGGTGCTTGAATCCGTTGCGTCCCGCGTAACCCGCCTGATCACCGAGTTGTTCCTCGATGCGGATAAGGCGGTTGTACTTGGCGACGCGGTCCGAGCGCGACAGGGAACCGGTCTTGATCTGGGTCGCCGAGCTGCCCACGGCAATATCGGCGATAACCACGTCCTCTGTTTCGCCCGAACGGTGCGAAACCACAGCCGTGTAACCGGCCTCGTCGGCCATGGTGATGGCCGCGAGGGTTTCGGTCAGGGTACCGATCTGATTGGGTTTGATCAGGATGGAATTGGCAATACCCTCGTCGATGCCGCGTTGCAGAATCGCGGTATTGGTGACGAACAGATCATCGCCCACCAGTTGCACGCGCCCACCCAGCTTTTCGGTATGCAGCTTCCAGCCCTCCCAGTCGTCCTCTGCCATGCCGTCTTCGATCGAGATAATCGGATACTGGTCGACCCACGCCGCTAGATAATCCCCGAAACCCGCGGAATCCAGCACCTTGTGTTCGGAATCGAGGTGATACATGCCGTCACGATAGAACTCCGAACTGGCCGGGTCCAATGCCAGGTAAATATCGGAACCGGCCCTGAAACCGGCTTTCTCGATGGCTTCGAGAATCACTTCGATGGCCGATTCGTTGGATGTCAGATCGGGCGCAAAGCCGCCTTCATCACCAACCGTGGTGCTCAGTCCCCGTACTGCCAGGACCGACTTCAGCGCATGAAACACCTCGGCACCGTAGCGCACGGCATCCCGCAGGCTGGGCGCGCCGACCGGCACGATCATGAACTCCTGCAGATCGACGCTGTTACTGGCATGCGCACCGCCGTTGATGATATTCATCATCGGCACGGGCAATTCGAAAGGGCCGTCCGGACGCAGGTGGCGGTAAAGCGGCAGCCCGGCCGAGCGCGCCTGTGCCTGCGCTGTTGCCAGCGATACAGCCAGCACGGCGTTGGCGCCGAGGCGACCCTTGTTGTCGCTGCCATCGAGCTCGATCATGCGTGTATCCACGCCAGCCTGGTCGGCCGCGTCCATGCCCACGACCGCCGCGCGGATCTCGCCATTGACGTTACTGACTGCTCTGGTGACGCCCTTGCCCTGAAAACGGCCAGTGTCGCCGTCGCGCAGTTCGACCGCTTCGCGCGTACCGGTCGAAGCACCCGACGGGACGGCGGCACGTCCCATGGAGCCATCCTCCAGCAGCACATCCGCCTCGACCGTGGGGTTGCCTCGCGAATCCAGGATCTCGCGCCCTGTGACATCTTTGATCGTCGACATTATTACTCCTAATAACAGTAAGATATGTAAACCAATTAATGTTAGATATAAAATTTGTAGAGCGGCTACACTCCGATGACAAGCGTTCCGGCTTTCGTACAGGGGGCGCGGCGCACCTCACCCGCCGAGCAACTCCGCTTCCGCAAATGGCCGCGATTTTACCGCCGCGTCGATGAGCTTCAATGTTTCCAGCAGTTCTTTCATCTGCCCCAGCGGCCACGCATTCGGGCCGTCACTCAGTGCCTTGGCCGGATCCGGATGGGTTTCCATAAACAGGCCCGAGACCCCCGCGGCAACGGCCGCGCGCGCCAGCACCGGTACATATTCGCGCTGACCACCGGAAGCGCTGCCCTGACCGCCTGGCAACTGGACCGAGTGCGTAGCGTCAAACACCACCGGCGCACCGGTATCGCGCATGGCAGCCAGCGCACGCATGTCCGACACCAGGTTGTTATAGCCGAAAGACACACCGCGTTCGCAGACCATGATTTGCTCATTGCCCACCGCGCGTGCCTTGTCGACCACGTTCTTCATATCCCACGGCGCCAGGAACTGACCCTTCTTGATATTCACGGGTTTGCCGGCGCGGGCGACATTCTGGATGAAGTTTGTCTGGCGGCACAGGAACGCGGGCGTCTGCAGCACGTCGACCACCGCCGCGACTTCGTCGAGTGGTGTGTCTTCGTGCACGTCGGTCAGAACCGGGACCTGCACCTCGTCTTTGACCTTTTGCAGGATGCGCAGACCCGCCTCCATACCGGGGCCGCGAAAACTGTTCGCAGAGGAGCGATTGGCCTTGTCAAATGACGATTTGTAAATAAAGGGGATATCCAGCGCCCCGGCGATGGCTTTGAGCTGCGTCGCCGTCGACAGCGCCAGTTCCTCGCTCTCGATAACACACGGGCCGGCGATAAGAAAAAATGGGGCGTCCAGCCCCACTTTAAATCCACATAAGTTCATGCTCGGAGCATCCTTTGAATTACAGCTATTTCGAAAAACCTGCGTGTTTACGCATCGGCCCGGGCAAGACTCGGCTGCGCCGTGCTGGTCTGGCGTGATGCACGGTGACCGATCGCCGCTTCGATGAAACCCGTAAACAGCGGGTGACCGTCGCGCGGCGTCGAGGTGAATTCCGGGTGAAACTGGCAGGCCACGAACCAGGGATGATCGGCGATCTCGACCATTTCCACGAGATTGCCGTCTACCGAGGTGCCGGAGATGGTCATGCCCGCGCGCTGTAACACCTCGCGGTACGCGTTATTGAATTCGTAGCGGTGACGGTGGCGTTCGACAATTTCATCCTTGCCGTAGACGCGCCGGGCGAGTGTGTCGGGAACCAGCTTACATGTCTGGCCACCGAGGCGCATGCTGCCGCCAAGGTCACTGTTTTCATCGCGCCGCTCTATTTTGCCGGTGTGATCCTGCCATTCCGTAATCAGGCCGATGACCGGGTGCGGCGTCTCGCGGTAGAACTCGGTGCTCTGTGCACCCTCGAGCCCGGCGACGTTGCGGGCGAATTCGATCACCGCGACCTGCATGCCAAGGCAGATGCCCAGGTACGGTATGCGGTGCTCACGCGCATAACGCACCGCCATAATCTTGCCTTCCACGCCGCGCTCACCAAA
This sequence comes from Thiogranum sp., assembly GCA_022340245.1. GTDB lineage: Bacteria > Pseudomonadota > Gammaproteobacteria > DSM-19610 > DSM-19610 > Thiogranum. The sequence goes on along the minus strand of JAJDOI010000125.1, from coordinate 2,749 downwards.
CCCGCCCGGCACCAGGATGGCATCGGCCTTGCCGAGCACCTCGAGCCCTTTCTGCTCGATGACTTCCGAATCCACATAGCGGATTTTAACCCGGGTACGGGTGCGAATACCCGCGTGGATCAGGGCCTCGGACAACGACTTGTAGGACTCGGTGAGATTGACGTACTTGCCCACCATGGCGACAGTCACTTCGCGCTCCGGGTGGTTGAGGCTGTCCACCACCCGCTGCCACTCCGACAGGTCGGCTTCGGGAACGTCCAGGTGCAGCAGTTCTACGGCAATGTCGTCCAGGTCCTGCTCGTGCAGCAGCAACGGAATCTTGTAAATACTGTCCACGTCCACGGCGGAAATCACCGCCTTGTCCGGTACGTTGGTGAACAGGGCGATCTTGCGCTTTTCATCGACGGGGATCGTGCGGTCGGCGCGGCACAACAGGATGTCCGGCTGGATACCGATCGAGCGCAGCTCTTTTACCGAATGCTGGGTCGGCTTGGTCTTGATCTCGCCGGAGGCGGCAATATAGGGCACCAGCGTCAGGTGCATGAAAATGGCGTTGCCGTGGCCGAGTTCGACGCCCATCTGGCGAATGGCTTCCATGAACGGCAGCGACTCGATGTCGCCGACGGTACCGCCGATTTCGACCATGGCAATGTCGGCGCCGTTGGCACCGGCGCGCACGCAGCGCTTGATTTCGTCGGTGATGTGCGGGATGACCTGCACGGTACCGCCCAGGTAGTCCCCGCGTCGTTCCTTGCGGATCACGCTTTCGTAGATCTGGCCGGTGGTGAAATTATTGCACTTGCCCATGGTGGTGCGGACAAAGCGTTCGTAGTGGCCAAGGTCGAGGTCGGTTTCCGCACCATCATTGGTCACGAAAACTTCACCGTGCTGGAACGGGCTCATGGTGCCGGGATCCACGTTGATGTAGGGATCCAGTTTCATCAGTGTGACTTTGAGACCGCGTGCCTCCAGGAGCGCACCCAGCGAAGCGGCGGCGATGCCTTTCCCAAGAGAGGAAACCACGCCGCCGGTGATAAAGATAAATTGGGTCATGAAGCTCCGAAAAAGACTGGAGGTTATAACGTCTGGACGGGAAACCAGACTACCAGATTCGTCCCGCGGTCACAATGCAACCACGGCCGAATTCGGCGCCCTGTTCCAGTACACCTCATAGCCGCGCTCGCCGGGAGCGGCCTGGAAGTCTTCGCAGACGCAGAAACCCGCCACAGCGATCAGCTCACCGCCACTGAACACCAGCGGTACAAACGCCCGTTCCCACACCGGCACCTGCCATTCCTGGAACAGTTTCTTCAGGGCGTGGTGCTCTCTGCGCCCCGCCGGCCGCAGCATTTCGCCGCCCCGGCGAAATCCGACGTCGAGCCGCATATCAGCCGCGGCGCGCATACCGCCGCCGGTAGTCGCGCGCGCGGCGAGCGTGCCCTGCGGCAGCGCCAGGGTTTCGTTGATGTTCCAGCGAATCCTGAGGCCGGTGTCTGCCGGCGGCAAGGGCGGCATGATGTAGAGCCGGTCACGGTAGCGTCGAAGTTCCGCACCAGGCCACTGCAGACGCGGGTTGGCGTCGCTGCGCGCCGGCACAACGCTGTCCAGGACCTGTTGCAACACGGCCCGCGAGGGCACAGGCAGGCCGTTTGTTTCAATCCAGTAGCGCAGCAGGTTACGTTGCCGGGCGTCGCTCAGCATTGCCAGGCAGGCAACCGACAACCGGTCGGACTGATCGCCAGTGCCACAGCGGTCCAGATCGATTTGCGCCAGGGCCGCGGCGAGCTCCGTCTGGTCGGCCTGCAGCGCCGCGGCGCGCGCCAGCACCCGGTCGATGCCCGGCCAGCGCTGGCGAACCAGCGGCATGAGCTGATGCCTGAGCAGGTTGCGATCGTAGCGGGTGTCAGCATTGCTCGGGTCTTCAACCCAGCGCAAGCGTTGCGCATGCGCGTAGGCAAGAATGTCCCCGCGGCTGGTTTCCAGCAGCGGGCGCGCCAGCCTTCCGGCCCCGAACGGTGCCACCAACGGCATCGCCGCGAGCCCGCGCGGACCGGCGCCCCGGAACAATTGCAGCATCAGCGTTTCGGCCTGGTCCTCCCGGTGCTGGGCGGTCAGTAGCACGGCGTCGGTGGGCAGCCAGTCCGCCAGGGCCCGGTAGCGCACACGGCGTGCCGCCGCTTCGGGACTCTCGCCGGCGGTGGGACCGCCATCAACGTGCAGGACGTCAAAGGGCACCCCCAGTTGCGCGCACACCGTGCGGCAATGAGCTGCCCAGTCTCCGGACTGCGGCTGGATCCGGTGATCGACGTGTATCGCTGTGAGCACGGCCTGCAGGCGGTCGCTCCGCGAGGCGAGGAAATGCAGCAGCACGTGGGAATCGACGCCGCCGCTGTAGGCGATACAGTAGTGTGGCGCCGCCGGGAGCCGGCTCAGCAGCGACTCGAGGCACGCCTCACTTTTCGAGATACTCACCGTAGGACATCAGGCGTTGATAGCGCGCGGCGATCAGCTGATCGGTGGGCAGGCGGCTGAGCTGCTCAACCTGGTCGACGAGACGGGCCTTGAGCCGTTCGGCCGTCTCTTCCGGGTTGCGATGGGCGCCACCCAAGGGTTCCTCGATGATGTCATCGATCAGGTTCAGTTCCTTCAGGCGTTCGGAGGTCACACCCATTGCCTCGGCGGCATCCGCCGCCTTGTCGGCGCTTTTCCACAAAATGGAGGCGCACCCCTCGGGTGAAATCACCGAGTA
>JAJDOI010000120.1 GCA_022340245.1 Thiogranum sp. | reverse complement strand
TTTTGACCAGGAAAAGGCGGCGCGGGCCGCCCATCGGAAAGGCCTGCTGGCGCTGTTTCGCAAGCGCCTGGGCAGCCTCGTAAAGGAGATAAGGCGATCGATACCCGAGCTCGACAAACAGGCCTTGTGGTTCAGCACCATCGCCGGTGCCGAGGTGTTGCAGGCGGACCTGGAACGGGCGGTTTTACAGGCCGCATTTCTCCAGGAAGACGCTGCGATACGTGACATGGCCGCCTTTCAGCGGCGCCTCGAGGCGGGTCGCGCGCAGCTGCTCGGGCTCGCCGTTGAAATCGGCGCTCACAGTTTCGCGGCATTGCAGGCCTACCAACAACTCGGTCGGCGCTTGAGGGGCGCGCTGTCACCGCAGTCGCTGGCGGCGCTCAGTGATGTGCGCGAACAGGTCGACCAGTTGATCTACCCGGGGTTTGTCAGCGCCACGCCGCGCCAGTGGCTGGCAGAGCTACCGCGTTACCTGCACGCCGCGGAGCGCCGCCTGGCGCAGTTGCACGGGAATCTGGCACGCGACCGCGAGCATGCCCTGGTGGTGGCGCGCTACTGGCAGCGTTACCGGCAGGCGGTCGAGCCTGGTGTCGAGGGAGACGATCTGGTCAATTTCCGCTGGCTGGTCGAGGAACTGCGTGTTTCCCTGTTTGCGCAGTCCCTCGGAACCCGCGAAAAGGTTTCGCCGCAGCGGCTGGATCGCCTGTGGCAGGCGATCAGCGGCTGATAAATTCCGGCCTCAGCCCTCGCAGCGCTGGAACACCAGCGACGCGTTGGTGCCGCCGAAGCCGAAACTGTTGGACATGACGGTGCGCAACCCGGCGCTATCCTTGCGCTCGCGCTGGATGGGGAAGCCTTCGGCGGCCGGATCGAGTTGCTGAATATTGGCCGAGGCGCAAATGAAATCGTTATTCAGCATCAGCAGCGAATACACAGCCTCCTGCACGCCGGCCGCACCCAGCGAGTGGCCGGTCAGGGACTTGGTGGAACTGATGGGCGGGATCTTCCCGCCAAACACCTGTTTGATGGCTTCCAGTTCGCGGACGTCGCCCACCGGCGTGCTGGTGCCGTGCGCGTTGATATAGTCGATGTCGCCGCTGACCGTCGACATCGCCTGCTGCATGCAGCGGGCCGCGCCTTCCCCGGAGGGTTGCACCATGTCGTAGCCGTCGGAGGTGGCGCCGTAGCCTACCAGTTCGGCGTAGATCTTTGCGCCGCGGGCCAGTGCATGTTCAAGCTCCTCGACCACCAGCATGCCGCCGCCGCCGGCGATGACAAAGCCATCCCTTGTGGCATCGTAGGCGCGAGAAGCGGTTTGTGGCGCATCGTTATACTTGGATGACAGTGCGCCCATGGCATCGAACAACAAGGTCAGGCTCCAGTGCAGCTCTTCGCCGCCGCCGGCGAAAACCATGTCCTGCTTGCCCATCTGGATCAGTTCGCAGGCGTTGCCGATGCAATGCGCGCTGGTCGAACAGGCCGAACTGATGGAATAGTTCACGCCCTTGATCTTGAAGGCCGTGGATAGGCACGCAGAGTTCGAGCTGCCCATGGTGCGCGGCACCATGAAGGGGCCGACCTTCCTCGCGCCTTTTTCGCGCAGCAGATCGACTGCCAGTACAACATTCTGGGTGGAGGTGCCGCCCGAGCCCGCTATCAAGCCGATGCGCGGGTCGGATATCTGGCCTTCTTCGAGCCCGGCGTCGGCGATGGCTTCCCGCATAGCGAGATAGTTGTACGCGGCGCTGTCACCCATGAAGCGCCGCAGCTTGCGGTCGACCAGGCTGTCGAGTTCCAGGTCGACCGCGCCGTGGACGTGGCTGCGGAAGCCCAGTTCCTCGTAGTCCGGCGCAAATACGATACCGGACTTGCCCTGCTGCAGGGATTCAAGCACCTGTTGCTGGTCGGTGCCGATACTGGAAGTAATGCCCAGTCCTGTTACTACTACGCGCCGCATACGATTCAATCCTAAAAGTCTTCAGTTGAGGTAAACAAACCGACCTGCAGGTTCTTGGCGTGGTAGATTTCCTTGCCGTCGGCTTCCATGACTGCATCGCCGATGCCCACGTGAAGCTTGCGCTGAATAACACGCTTGAGATCAATCCGGTAGGTCACCAGTTTAATCGCGGAGGTTACCTGCCCGCTGAACTTCACTTCGCCGGCACCCAGGGCGCGGCCGCGACCGGGGCCGCCCAGCCAGCCCAGGTAAAAACCGATCAACTGCCACATGGCATCCAGACCCAGGCAGCCGGGCATGACCGGGTCGGTCTCAAAGTGGCACGCAAAGAACCACAGATCAGGTTTGATATCGAGTTCGGCAACAATTTGTCCCTTGCCGTATGCTCCGCCCTGGTCACTGATATGCACGATACGGTCGAACATCAGCATCGGTGGCAGCGGCAGGCGGGCGTTGCCCGGGCCGAACAGCTCGCCGTGACCGCACTTAAGAAGTTCTTCGTAGGAATACTGGTTTTGAGTCTGCCGATGCAGGGCTTGTGCTGTGGTCATGACGGGAATCGATTTTCCGGTTTGGCTGTTTATCAGAGGCGCGTATTCTAGCGGTTTAGCCCGCGTTTTGCATGGCGCGGCCCGCTGCCGGGCACCACAGGCTGGCCACAGCCGCCAAAATACTGACTTAGTCGCGAAAATTGATGTATTGCAGGGGCAGATCGATGGCGGCGTCGCGCAGCAACGCGATGACGTCCTGCAGGTCGTCGCGCTTCTTGCCGGACACGCGCACCTTGTCGCCCTGGATGCTGACCTGAACCTTGAGCCTGGCGTCCTTGACCAGTTTCACGATCCGGCGGGCAATATCCTGCGGGATGCCCTGACGCACTGTCAGGTTCTGGCGCGCCTGGTTTATAGTGATTTCAACCTTGGCTTCTTCCAGTGACCCGAGATCGATACCCCGTTTGGCCAGCTTCTTGTGCAGGATGTCCTTGACCTGGTCGAGCTGAAACTCGCTGTCGGCAAGTATTGTCAGCACCTCACCGCTATGCTCCACCTTGGCGGAGGAACCTTTGAAATCGTAACGGGTGCCGACGTCGCGGTTCGCCTGGTCGACGGCATTGCTGACTTCGTGGAGATCGACTTCCGAGACGGTATCAAACGATGGCATGTGAGTTTCCTTGGGCACGGGTTGCATAGTCAGGCTGCAATTCAGCCGCATCGGCGCGTTACAATGGTAACTCACTCATCGGTGGTCGATCCAGAATGACTCTGAACGTGCTCAGGTTAATGCGTCGCGCCCGCTTTTTGTCGCCACGGCGTCGTATCGAGTGGTATCCGCCCTTCTGGTTGATGGGCGTGAAGGTTGCGGAACTTGAAGAGGACTGGAGCGCGGTGCGTCTGCGTCTGCCGCTGACGGCTTTCTCGCGCAACCTCGGTGGCAGCATGTTCGGTGGTTACCAGGCGGCGGTTGCCGACCCCATCGCGCCGATCGCCTGCGCCAAGCAGTTCCCCGGGTATGATGTCTGGACGCGTTCACTGTATCTCGATTTCGAGCACCCGGGAAACAGCGATCTGGAGTTGCGGTTTCTGTTCGACCCCGACCTGCACGAGCGGATCCGTTCTGAACTCGAGAGAAAGGGACGCAGCACCCCGGAATTCGAGTATGGTCTGTACCGCAGCGATGGTGAGCGTTGCACGCGAATACACTGTCGCGTCGCTATTCGCCCGCGCGGCTACAGAAAATCCGCTTAGAAGGCGTCCGCGGGTACCCGCACCGGGGCGTCTTCGCCCTGCTTGAGAGCGGCCTCCAGAGCGTGGATCAGTGCACTGTGCTGATTGTCCTGTGCCCGGTTCCAGGCGTGCAGGAGAGGCAGTACCGCACGGGCCAGGGGGGCGGTTTCCTGTTCGCACCGGCGGCCGCTGGCCAGCAGCTGCAGTGCATTTTCCACGGCAGCGACACTGGCAATGAGCGGGGTGCCGGCAGATGCCGGCGAGGCTGGCTCCGCCTCCACGGCGGGGGAGGGTGTCCGTGCCGGTGTGGCTGCCGACGGCGCCGTGCTGTCGGCGGGCTGCAGTTCATGTTGCACACAGTCACCGCCAGCCGCGGCCGCCAGGCGAAGTTTCTGCCTGGCATCTGCGAGCATGCCGGCCGCGGTGACTTCATGGTTTATTGCGGGGCTCGACACGCCGATACTGATGCGGACCGGTATTTTGTCGTCGTCGATTCCGAAGTCGTGGCTGCGGATCGCGTCGAGCAACTGTTCCGCGACACGGCGGGCGCCGATGCTGTTGGCCGACGGCAGCAGTATCCCGAAGGTGTCCAGGCCGGTGCGTGCAACAACATCTTCGCGTCGGCGTCCCTCACTGAGTATCCCGGCAAGGCCTCGCAAAATCTCTTCGGCGGCCTGCTTCCCGCGCCGCAAAAACATGACTTTGTACTTGTCTGCCTGGACCAGCAGCAGGGACAGCTCTGTGCAATGCCTGAGGGCGTATGAAAGCCCGGACTCGATGTGATCGATGAGGTCCCGTTCGTTGGCGAGCCCGGTCAGACTATCGACGCTGCTGTGCTGCTCAAGTTGCTGCTTGGTCGTTTCGCTGTCCTGCAACGCCTGTTGAGTCTGCTGCTGTTTCGCCTGGGTCTTGGCGCGAGCCAGCAGTTGTATCGATTCAAACGGCTTGGTGATGAAATCGCTGGCGCCCGCGGACAGGGCGGTTTGTTTGCTGCCGTCATCATCCTCGGCGCCGGTTACGATAATCACCGGCAGCGTCTTGATGCCTGTCTGTTCGGCTTCGCGCACGCGCTTCAACAGGCCGAGGCCGTCCAGGTTCGGCATGGACAGATCGGACATGATCAGGTTGACCTGCGGGCTGGACTGCAGCATATCCCACGCCTGCTCACCGTCAGCGGCTTCCAGAATATCGAAGTCGTCCTTCAGTATCTTGCGCGCAGCGACGCGCATCAGGCGGGAGTCGTCGACTACCAGTATGGTGAGTTTGTCGGCTGTCTGTTCGGTCATCTGTCTGCCCCTGGGCGGCACTGTCTGTATATTAAGGAGGCATCGGCAAGGGTTGGCAGTTCTTTAACAATGTATCGGCGCATCAATCTGTTAGCGGATTCAGGGGGCGCCGGGCGACCGGACCAGGTGCTGTCCGTAGCTGAAAGCAGGGTCACGAAACCCTGCCTGCGCCGTGTTGCGCCGCCCGTTGCCTACCTGCCTGTCGCGATAACCTGAAGGCGGGTAGTCGACCCCCACGCACCGCTGACCGGGGAACGGCCGGCAGAGGGTGTTTTGCGCCCGGTGCATCGGTAACAGAACCTGCCGCACGGCTTGCGCTGGCAGGCGTTGTCACGGCTCACCGTAGCCTGATCGCAGAGGCGGATTTGGCGCTTGCGGGCCAGCGTTTGCTGCGGGTGTGTATGGCGGAGCCGGAGCGTGCATGTCCGCAGCGCACTGCGAGGTTTGTACCTGATAGCGGTGAAGGGGTGTGTTGGTGATCTCGCTGCGAGCGTTTGCCGGTTGTGCGACAGGACCCGGGTGCCGCTTCGAGGGTAGCCTGTGGTGTGCGCAGTCCGTATATCGGTCTGCAGTTTTGCGTGATCCCCAGGGCGTTGCGGTTGTATCCGGTTACGCCGGGAAGATAGAAGAATAGATATATAGAACAATAAGTTATATATTCATCGGGAGAAAAAAAAGGCCTGCATACGCAGGCCTTTTTTCAGGGGTACGCCAATCAGCGACGTGCTTTTTTCTTTGCAGTGCGCTTCTTGGCGGTTTTCTTCTTGGCCACTTTTTTCTTTGCGGCCTTCTTCTTTGCAGGACGCTTTTTGGCGGCCTTCTTCTTGGCCACTTTTTTCTTTGCGGCCTTCTTCTTTGCAGGACGTTTCTTGGCGACTTTCTTCTTCGCCACTTTTTTCTTTGCTGCTTTCTTCCGAGTAGCAACCTTCTTCTTGGTTGCTGGTCTCTTCTTGGCTACCACCCTCTTCTTCTTGGCGGTAGTTTTGCGTTTTGCTGTCTTCTTACGTGCTGCCATGAGGATAACCTCCTTCAGGTACATGGTTCGCGTAACATTACGGCGCTTGCAATTAAAACTTTAATGAAAAAAGAACAAATTACAACACCTAGGTGATGTTTGGCTCTATGATTGACGTGTAACTCGTGAACGACCGGGGCACTGGCCGGGGTGCTTCGAGGCTTCGACAGGCTTGCGCAAGATTGCGCCGACATGCATTTCGTAAGTAAATAACAGTGTTTCGTATACATGCCTGATTTTATCAAAGGCAATCAGGCAGCATGGAAGGCAGTGTGAAGGGGGTAGGGTAAGCCCGGCTTTCACGCTGAAAATGTTTTTAAACAAAACGGACGAATTGTTTGCCAGGAATGAGTTTTCAATGACTGCGTTGTATGCGCGCAACAAAATTCAACGTTGGACGTGTTATGAGTAATCAGGTTCTGCAATGGTATGACGACTTAACCAGCCGCCTGTGGCGAGATGATTTACGTGAACTTCGGCGTTGGCGACGTGTGCCGATTGTTGCTGCCCGGCTTGCGGTAGTGTTAACCCGGCAACTGATCGGTGGTGAACTGAACCTCAGGGCCATGAGCCTGGTGTACACCACCTTGTTGTCGGTGGTGCCGTTGCTTGCGGTGAGCTTCTCAGTACTGAAAGGCTTCGGTGTGCACAACCAGGTTGAGCCACTGTTGTTAAAATTTCTTGCGCCTCTTGGTCCAAAAGGCGTCGAACTCTCGAACAACATTATTGGTTTCGTGGAGAACATCAGGGTCGGGGTGCTGGGCTCCCTGGGTTTGCTGTTTCTTCTGTATACTGTTGTTTCTCTTATACAAAAAGTTGAATCCTCGTTCAACTATGTGTGGCAGGTTGAGCGTTTGCGCGGCCTGGCGCAGCGGTTTTCCAGTTATCTCAGCGTTATCCTGATCGGACCGGTGCTGGTGTTTACGGCGCTTGGATTTACCGCGACGGCGATGAACAACACCCTGGTACAACAGCTGATGAGTGTGCCGCTGCTCGGCTATCTTGTCTTGCGCTTCGGCGAACTGGTTCCCTACCTGCTGGTGATTGCGGCGTTCACGTTTATCTACGCGTTTATCCCGAACACCCGGGTAAAACTCGGCGCGGCACTGGTTGGCGGCGTAGTGGCGGGCATACTCTGGCAGTCCAGCGGCTGGGCCTTTGCGGCGTTCATCGCCTCCTCGACCAATTACGCCGCTATCTATTCCGGCTTCGCCATCGTGATTCTGCTATTGATATGGCTTTACCTTAACTGGCTGGTCCTGCTGCTCGGTGCCCAGGTGGCGTTCTACGCGCAGTACCCGCAGTACCTGACGCGTGAGCCGGTACGCCTGCGGCTCAGCAACCGGCTGCGCGAACGCCTGGCGTTGCAAATCATGTTCATGGTGGCTGACCACCATTTGCGCAAGCTCAAGCCCTGGACTGCCGAGGCGCTGGTACATCGTCTCGGTTTGCCCGTGCAACCCGTGCACCATGTGCTGAAGCTCATGCTCGACGCAGGGTTCCTCTCCGAAACCAGCGATGAGCCGCCTGCCTACCTACCCAGGCAGGACGTGGATACCATCAGGCTTGCGGATCTCTACGAAGTCGTACGCAGCGCGGGTGAAAGCCGTTTTCTGGGTCTTAACTCGCTGCCGCACCAGTCACAGGTCGATGCGGCAATGGCGGCTACGCAACGGGCCATCGAGACGGAGTTCGGTGAGCAGACGCTGAAGGATCTCGTCAAGGGAGCCTAACGCCTGGCAAATGCAGTTCGCTGTCGGGCCTGAACGGCGCCCTGGTTGAAAACCGTTGTCTGACCGGCGGGGCGGATAGAAATCCAGGCAGGCAGGTGACGGGTCATTTCCTGGAAAAACCGGGCACGGGAAACCTGTCCGCAAGCCAAGGGGTGGGCGCGTTGCAGGGACTGGTAGATCCAGACGCTGTCTTCGGACATCTGTGTCGGGGACAGGAAGGGGCCGATGCGTTGCAGCGTCTCGCCGGCCGCGGGCCAGTTGCCGTTGCACAGGCTTTGCGCGGCGAGCTTCCTTGCGCTGTGCAGCGCAATGATCAGCCTGGCCATCGCCACCGAGGCGATAGGTGCCTCGTCGCGGGGGATCCTCGCGCTTACCTGATCATAGTAGAACGCTTCGGCGGTTGCGGCGGCTTCGGGCAACGCCTGCGCGCGGCCACAGACTGCCAGGCAGGTGAGCAGCAGCAGTGCGGGCGGTCTTGTGGCATGGAACGGGCGCCTCGCGGCCATCCGGAAGTTTCTCCCTTCGTCAGGCTGCAGCCTAGCGCTGCGCGGGTCGTCAAATCTGTGAACCGCTTCTCACAATGGTCGAGTGATGCCGACCGAACACAATTAATTCACCGGCCGGCCGTAAACGCCATTACCGGCGCAACGGACGCCGGTTGGGCTCATCATGGGCGCAGTGGGTAACATGGATCGAGAGCGGGTATGCGAAGGTGACACCGGGTGCCCCCGGGCCCTTGCGGATGAAGGTATGACACAGTTGACGCCACCGGTGGAGCAGGCAGTCGACGCGATATGCGCGCTGGGCTGTGATGTGGTCAGAGCCTATATCCTGGCGCTCGGCAGCGGCGAGACGCGTCCGGAATACGTCGCACTGGGCGCCGCACAACGCAGCAGCCTGCTGGCGGAACTGCAGGAAATCATGGCGGTGTACGAGGACAGCGAGCAGTAGCGGCCGGGTTCGGCCGGACATGGGCCATGGACAGTGACAGTGAGGCCGAGGCTTACGGCGGCGGCGTACGCTTGCCGCGCTCATCAGAAGGTGTCCCAGGATCCCGGCGCTGGCCGTTAACGCCGAGCGCCTGCCTTTACAGCGTCCTAGCTGGCGCGCGCCGCACGTTTGCGCTCGTGTTCCAGAAGCAGCTTCTTGCGCAACCTGATGCTTTGCGGTGTTACTTCAACCAGCTCGTCGTCGTCGATAAACTCCAGCGCCTGTTCCAGTGACATGCGGATGGGCGGTGTCAGCAGGATGTTCTCATCGCTGCCGGCGGCACGGATGTTGGTCAGCTGCTTGGCCTTCAGCGGGTTGACAACCAGGTCGTTGCCGCGCGAATGAATCCCGATCACCATGCCTTCGTAGACGGCCTGGCCGGGGTCGATGAACAGACGTCCGCGCTCCTGCAGGTTGAACAGGGAATAGGCCAGGGCTTTGCCGGCGCCATTGGCGATCAATACACCGTTGACGCGTTTGCCGAAGTCACCCCTGCGCACGGGCGCGTAGTGGTCGAACACATTATATAGCAGACCGCTGCCCTGGGTGGCGGTGAGGAATTCGGTGCGGAAACCAATTAGTCCGCGCGACGGGATGAGAAAGTCCATGCGTACACGCCCGTTGCCGTCCGGGATCATGTTCTGCAGGTCAGCACCGCGTTCACCGAGTTTTTCCATGACCGCGCCCTGGTTCTGTTCCTCGACGTCAACGGTCAATTGCTCGAAGGGCTCCTGTACCTCGCCATCGATCTCCCGATAGATGACTTCCGGGCGCGAGACGCCGAGTTCGTAGCCTTCGCGGCGCATGTTTTCGATCAGAATAGACAGGTGCAGTTCGCCGCGGCCGGATACCCTGAATTTATCAGGGTCCTCGGTGTCCTCGACCCGCAGGGCGACGTTATGCACCAACTCCCGGTTCAGCCGTTCGCGGATCTGGCGTGAGGTCACGAACTTGCCCTCGCGGCCGGCGAACGGGGAGTTGTTAACCTGGAAGGTCATGCTGACGGTGGGCTCGTCGACACTCAGTGCCGGCAGTGCTTCGACCTTGGCCGGGTCACACAGCGTGTCAGAGATGCCGAGTCCGCTGATACCGGTAAAGGCGACGATGTCGCCGGCCCGGGCTTCGCTGACTTCCACGCGTTCGAGGCCCAGGAAGCCGAACAGCTGCAGGATGCGACCGTTGCGCCGCCCGCCATGACGGTCGACGATAGTGACGGTGGAGTTGCTCTTGACGCGCCCGCGGCTGATGCGACCGATGCCGATAACGCCCACATAGCTGTTGTAGTCCAGCGAGCTGACCTGCATCTGGAAAGTGCCGTCGATGTCGACATCGGGGGCGGGCACCTTGTCGATAACCATTTCGAACAGGGGATTCATATTACCGCCGCGCGCATCGACGTCGGTGCTGGCATAACCCTGCAGGCCGGAGGCGTAGAGCACCGGAAAGTCGAGCTGCTCGTCGCTGGCGCCCAGCCGGTCGAAAAGGTCGAAGGTCTGATCCAGCACCCAGTCGGCACGGGCCCCGGGGCGGTCTATCTTGTTGATGACGACGATCGGGCACAGACCGCGTTGCAGCGCCTTCTGAGTGACGAAACGGGTTTGCGGCATGGGCCCCTCGACTGCATCGACCAGCAGCAGCACCGAATCCACCATGGACAAGACGCGCTCCACCTCACCGCCGAAGTCGGCGTGGCCGGGTGTATCGACGATGTTGATACGATAGTCGCGCCACTTGATCGCGGTGTTTTTCGACAGGATAGTGATACCGCGCTCGCGCTCCAGGTCGTTGGAATCCATGACCCGCTCCGGCGCGTTGCTACGCTCGCCAAGGGTGCCGGACTGGGACAATAACTGGTCGACCAGGGTGGTTTTCCCATGGTCAACGTGGGCGATAATGGCAATATTGCGCAAACGTTCGATCACAACTGATTCCTGAAGGTAAAAGAGCGAGAATTATACCTGAAAGGCGCAAGCAAAGGGCTAAAAACTGTGGTTTACCAGTCTTCCTTCACCATTGCCACCCGCGGACGCGGGACCTACCCGATCGCACCGGAGGTGCAGCAGCGGCTGGCCGACAGCGGTATCGATACCGGGATCGGCCTTATTTTTGTCCACCATACCAGCGCCTCGCTGATTCTGTGCGAGAACGCCGACCCTGAGGTGCGCACCGACCTGGAGCGCTTTATGGGGCGGCTGGTGCCGGACGGCGACGCGTTGTTCAGGCACGTCGACGAGGGCACCGACGACATGCCGGCGCATGTTCGCAGTATCCTGACGTCGAATTCCCTGAGTGTGCCCGTCAGCGGCGGCCGTTTTGACCTGGGCGTATGGCAGGGTATCTACCTGTGGGAGCACCGCAGGGCGCCACACCGGCGCCGCGTGACGCTTACGGTGTACGGGGACTAGTCTGTTGCTCGGTTTCGAGATGCGGTACGTGCGGTGCGTCTCCCATGCAGCTGTCGTTTTCGTTGTCGCCCAGGGGATCGGTCTCCGCATCGCTGAATTCCTGCTCGCCCGGTTCTTCGGGGGGCGGCGTCTGCGCGTCGTTTTCCAGGACCGGCTGCCGGGTAAAATCCAGGCTGGGTGTGTCGACCGGGTCCTGGCAAAGGCGCTCCGAACCCATGGCGAGGTGCTCGTAAACATCCCGATAGCTGTCAGTCATCTTTTGCACGAGTTCCGAGGTGGTCAGGAAATGCTGGTTCACCTGCTCGCGGTAGCCGTCGAACTGGCGTCGAAGGCCGGAAAGCTCCTCCTCCAGTTCCTGAACGCGTTGGCGGTTGCCGCGCATAAGGTAGCCTGCGGCCAGACCGCAGGCCAGTCCGAAAGCGAAACCGGCGAGGCCGATTCCCCAGGCCCAACTCACATCAAAACCACTGCCCATAACTGCTGCTCCGCGACACCTGATACCAGTATACCGGGGATTACCGCGCGGTGAACAGCCGCGCCAGTGCGCGCACTTCACGGTCGGCCATCATCGTCTATACTTTTTCTGTTCGTGTCGATGGCACATTTTTCCGGCCCCGCAGGCCGGCGGCACCGAGTTGTAAGCACAGCCCCGCGCACCAGCCGTGGGAGCTGCAGGGAGATTAGCGTCCGGTACCGACAGGAATCCGCCGCGGTTCAGTACCGGAGCACCGACTTGGAGGTTGGTAACCCCAATGAAATCGATCTACGTGGGCAATATTTCGTTTGAAACCACACCCGACCAGTTGCGCGAGTTATTTGCCCGACACGGCGATGTCGTTTCCGTGAAATTGATCAATGACCGTTATACGGGAAAGCCGAGGGGGTTTGCATTCGTGGAAATGGACGACGAGAGTGCGGAAAGCGCGATCAGTGCGACTGACGGCGTGGAATTTGAAGGACGTAGTCTGAAAGTGAACCTGGCCAAGCCGCGCGGCGTATGGCGTATGCGCCGACCGCGACAGTAACAACGCGGGTCCGCCAACGCTGCGAAACCGTGGCACCGGGCGTTTATTCCAGGGCGTTACGTCGTTCGCCGCGGCGGAACGCCTGAATATTTTCGACGATTTCACCGACAAGACGCTGTCGGGCGCTGCGGCTCGCCCAGGCTACGTGCGGGGTGAGCACAAGTCGGGGCGAGCGACAGGTGACCAGTGGACTACCCGCTGCCGGTGGTTCCTGGCCGAGCACGTCGAGCGCGGCACCGGCAATCCATCCCTGGTCCAGCGCATTGACCAGCGCCGGTTCGTCGACGATGCCGCCACGCGCGGTATTGATAAGAATGGCGCTGGGCTTCATCAACTCCAGTTGCCGCGGGCCGATCAGGTTGCGGGTGGCGTCTGACAACGGACAGTGCAGACTCACCACGTCGGAAATTGTCAGCAGTTCCTCCAGCGGTAGACGCCCGTCGAGCGGCTCGCCGACCAGGCGCTGCGCAATTTGTACCTGCATGCCGAAGGCCTGCGCCCGCTGGGCGACCGCCCGGCCGAGCACGCCGTAGCCAACGATCCCCAGCATTTTTCCGAACAGTTCCTCGATCGGTGCGTCGAACAGGCAGAAGTAGGGGCTGTCGGACCAGTGTCCGGCGCTGACCTGTGCCCGGTATCTGTCCAGCTGACGCACGAGGGTCAGCAGCATGGCGAACACCGCTTCGGCGACCGACGCGGTGGCATAGTTGCGTGCATTACTGACCGCGATCCCCGCTTGCCGCGCTGCTGCCAGGTCGACATTGTCAGTTCCGGTGGCCGCCACACACACCAGGCCCAGTGCCTGTGCGTTGCCAAGCTGAGCGGCGTTCATACGGACCTTGTTGGTGACGACGACGCGGGCGCCGGCTATCCGTTGCATTACCTGCTCGGGGGAGGTTTGAGGAAAGAACTCCCAATCCGGCAGACTGTCGCGTAATGCAGTCAGGTCCAGGTCCTGGGGATGCAGGCTGTCCAGGTCGAGAAAAACGCCGCGCCAGGGCTCAGTCACCCAGCAGGCCGCTCTTCAACCCCGTGTCCGCGGGCTGTTTGCCAATCCACACCTGCAGCAGAGCATGGAAGAAATCCTCGCCGGCAATAGCGCCACGGTGTTCTTTGTTGATTGTGAGCCTGGTACCCGCGCCGGGCACGTAGTCCATGTAGACGTGGTCGCCTTTGTGCAGCGTGGGAAACAGTGCATTGAACTGCTGAAGTCGCGTGGTGAGCGGCGCCAGCTCGGCGCGCGACAGATTGGCTTCGAAGCCGGCACGCCAGCCGTCGGCGACTTTTTCCGCGTCAACCTGCTTGTAAAGCATCAGCATCTGCATGCTTTTGGCGCCGGGTGCGTCCAGTGCCTGTTGCGGGTCGTGCGTTGCCTTGTCAAGATACAGCGCACCGACATAGATTTTGAAAAAAAACTTGCTGCGGATACCGGCACCGTTGAGAACCAGTGAATGCCCGGCCAGCTTATAGGTGGTGGGAAGGCTGAGACCGGCGATATCGACGCTTGCCCTGGCGGGCCAGGTATACAACAGCAGGCAGATAAACGAGTAACGAACGATTCCGCGCATCTTCGGCGCCTCCGTGGAGCGGTCCCGGCGCATGCTGACAAACGCCCGGCTTTGGACTGAGCAATGTTATCAGGTCGGTGGCCGGTTATGTTGCGGGGATTCGCAACCCGGGCGGTGAAAGCAGGTAGGGAACTGGCTGTGAGGCCGGTGGTCTCTACTGGAAAGGTGCATCGTTTCACGAGCGGTCGCTCGATCAACGTGGAGATCGCCTGGCTCGGAAGCATACACAGGTTTGTTATTTCGATCGGGGGACTAGAACGGGGCCCCGGGCAGGATCAAGTAGACAAAGGTCGCTTTTTTGATCTAGGGCAAGTTTCTTATGACCAATGTGTGTAAAGTTATACGGCAACGTGACGATAAGGCGCCCAAGAATCCCGTCGCCTTACCCCGCCTGCTAAGGGAGGATAGAAATGGAACACCGATGCAGTGTTCGCAAGTCGTTAGAATTTCAGTTGTTGCTGTACAAGCACGGATTGCCCATCCAGAGCGGCGTGTGCCGGAATCTGGGCCTGGGCGGTTTGTTTGTCGAAACCGGTCACCGAGAGTGGCGTAAAAACGAATACCTCGAGGTTGAAATACTCGGACCCAGCGGGTTGCCGAGTATGCGTCTGCCGGCCGTAGTGGTGCATTTCAACGCCAACGGTGCCGGTCTCGCGTTCGACGCAGTCACCGGCGCACAGCGGCGCAGGTTGCGCGACTGGTTGTTCGAAAAGCGCCCCGAGGAACCAAGGCCCGCCACCGGCCACGCGGCCGTGGCCTGACCGGGCGGCGCCGCTACGCGCGCGGCGGGTGCTTGATGATTTCCCCGCGTTGCAGGGGAAAACCGTTGCCTTTGTCCTTGGCCTCGAAATAGCGCGTCAGCGTTTCCTGCACCACCGGGAAAGCCAGGCGATCCCAGGGTAGTGTCCGTGCATCGAACAGCCGGCATTCCAGGCTTTCGTCCCCGGCTTCGTAGACCCCCTCTACCAGCTCGCCGCGAAACAACATGTACACCTGGCTGATGTGCGGAATGCTGAAGATGCTGTAAAGACCGAGAATTTCGATGCGTGCACCGGCTTCCTCCCAGGTCTCGCGCATCGCGGCCTGCTCTGTGGTTTCGCCGTTCTCCATGAATCCCGCCGGTAGGGTCCACAAGCCATAGCGCGGCTCGATGGCGCGACGACACAGCAGGATTTGTCCGTCCCACTCGGGAATGCTGCCGGCCACGATCTTCGGGTTCTGGTAGTGGATTGTCTGACAGCCGGTGCAGACAAAGCGCTCGCGGTTGTCGCCTTCGGGTATACGCAGGCTGACACTCGCCCCGCATGTACTACAGAATTTCACCTGGGCTCCTGCTGCATGGGTATGGTCTGGCTCCGATGCTAACACATCCGCGCCGAGTCCCCTGACCGAGAGAAAGCGCGGACTATTTGCCGTAAATGGCCAGCGTCTGGCCGCTGCCGGACGGGTTGACGGTATCCAGGTACATGGCGCGCAGTGGCAGCGCGACCGCCGACTGGAATGCCGCTCCCCACACAAAGGTATCGAATTCGGTGCCGCCCAGCAGGCAATGGGCGGTGGTGTGGTACAGGCGATCGAGGGCGTTTCCATTGACCAGAGTATGGAAAACGGAGGGGCCGCCGATCGCATAAACGCGGCGGTAACCCAGCTGCCCGAGCTGGTCACGCAATGAGTGGGCATCCACCTGTTCTCCGGTTCCGCAGGTAATGACCGCGACATGCCCATGGCGCCTCAGGCGGTCGAGTTTGGCACTGTCGGCCTGACGCCCGGTGATCACGAACAGCCGGCGATCCCGGTAACGCTTGAGTGTCTCGGGCGGAATGTCGAGACTGGCGGTGAAAATGGCGATGTCTGGTTGCGGTGTCAGTCCCTGTTCGATCCGCCAGGCCCGCAGGTCATCAAAACTGGCGGATAAGCCCACGGGCAGTTCCGCCTGGCTTTCCGCGTCGGCGGCCTGGCGGAAATAGCGAGCACTGGTGATTAACAGGTCGGCCTGGGCGGCCAGCTCCTGGAACAGGCGCCAGTCCCGCTCGTTTGCGATGGCTGGCGGAACCTGGTGGGTGTGGCGTCCGGCACCGGGCACCGCGATGCGTCCGTCCAGGCTGGCGATAAAGTTACTATAGATAAAAGGTGATTCCTGCGTCCCGGGAATACCGGCCGGCTGACGGAGGTAGAGGTTGTTCAGTGGGTGTCGCTGCCCGGGATTCGGGTAGAGCTCAAGGATGCTGTCTTGCATGTGCTTGATTATTAAAGATATATTCTGATCATAAAAAAGCCGCCGGAATCGGCGGCTTTTCAGATGTTGGGCGCAAAACCGCTCAGGCGACTTCTTCGCGGCCTGATTCGTTCTTCTGCCTGAAGTCGGAAATCGCGGCCTTGATGGCGTCTTCGGCCAGCACGGAACAATGCACCTTGACCGGCGGCAGGGCCAGCTCCTCGGCGATCTGACTGTTCTTGATTTCACTCGCTTCTTCCAGGGTTTTGCCCTTCACCCATTCGGTCAGCAGGGAGCTCGACGCGATGGCGGAACCACAGCCATACGTTTTGAACCGGGCATCTTCTATGACGCCGTTGCCGTTGACCCTGATCTGTAGTTTCATCACGTCACCGCAGGCGGGTGCGCCGACCATACCGGTACCGACGCTGGTGTCCGCTTTGTCGAAGGAACCGACGTTGCGCGGGTTTTCGTAGTGGTCCAGAACCTTGTCACTGTATGCCATGACGTGCTATCTCCAGTACTCGTGAACTAATCGGTAAGCGCTGTCTCCGCGTCAGGCGGCGGTCTGCTGGATATCCGAGCGGAAGCCGCTGTTACCCTGATCGCCTTCCTTGATTTCGCTGGTCTGGTTGACCGCCTCGGCAAGGGTCAGGCCATTCAGATAATCGAAGATACGCGAGCTCAGCTGGTTCCACATGACCACGCTCTGCGGCCATTCCTCACCGGGAATGCGCTCCCGACGTGCCGGCATGGCATCGTCCACGGCGCTCAGGATCTCGGCAATGGTGATTTCCGTGGCCGGCCGGCGCAGGCAATAGCCGCCACCGGGACCGCGCATGCCAGTCACCAGACCGTGATTGCGCAGGCGTGCGAATAACTGTTCGAGATAAGACACCGAAATCGACTGCTCAACGGAGATATCCGCGAGCGTGACCGGGCCCTTGTCGTGTCGTAGCGCCAGTTCCATCATTGCAGTGATGGCATGACGACCTTTGGTTGATAATTTCATGATTCGCCTCATTTGACTTCCAGGCGCAGCACCCAAGGTGCGCGTCTCCGTTTCATCAACAGTAGTAATGATAATAATAGTTGACTCTTTTAGTCAAGAATAATTCCCGGGAAAATGGAAAAACACCCTGTCACCTGAGCGGTGGCAGGGTCTAAAACAATGCTTCCTACAGGGGTATTTAAACGGATTTAAGCGACTGCGTCAAGCTGCCAGACGACGCGCAAGCTCTTCGAGCTCACCGCCGCCGTCGAACAAACTATCAGTTATTTCAATAACTTGCTGATCTTTTAGTCCAAGCATTTCGAGGCTGAAGGCGGGCAAACCAGCGCGATCGGTCTCACCCAGGCCGTGCTTCGCGAGGGCCCGGTTGGCAATCAGAACCAGCTGGGGATAGGTGGCGTGCCGATCCCAGTAGCCTTCGTCGTGGTGGTGCCGGACGGCGACAACCAGTTCTTCAGGCAAGTCCCACGCTTCCAGCAACCAGGCGCCGATCTGGTCGTGGGTAACCCCCAACACTTGGCGCTCCAGTTCACAGGTCGGCATTTCAGGATTGGCCTGTGCGAAACGGTTGAGAATATAAAACTCCGGCTGGAATGTATGGCCCAGCACCAGCCGGCCCAGATTCTGTAGCAGCCCCGCGAGATAAGCGGTTCCGCGCGGTACTTTTTGCCGACTTGGCAGGCGCGTGGCGAGCTGCTCGACGAGCCGCCCGGCATACACCGAGTGCTTCCAGAAGGCGTCCAGCCCGAACGGACCTTCCTGCGGTACGCGCAGTGACTTGCCGATGGACAGGCCCAGGGCCAGGTTGATGACAAATTCGAAGCCCAGTACGCGCGCAATCGCGGTCTGCAGATTGGTAATGCACCCGGCGTATCCATATAACGAGGAATTGGCGTAGCGTAAGACCTGCGCCGACAGGCCCGGGTCCTGTTCGATGATATCGGCCAGCTGGCGCGCATTGGCCATCGGATCGGCGGCCAGTCGCAGGATCTGCGCCGCAGTCGCGGGCAGAGCCGGGAGTTCATGAAACTCCTCGATATTCTGCTTGATCCGTACGGGGGTGAACTGATCGACTACGTGATCGAGAGAGCCGTCGATGTCCGCCGGATCGGCGCGCAGTGAGGCGGCCGGTCGCGAGAAACTGCCGCTCAGGGCATCGCCGAGCAGGCTGCGGAAATCGTTCCTGCTGACCTGCACCAGAGTGGTGTGCACGCCAGGTTCGAAGGTGATGACTTCCAGGTTGTCGACAGCCGCATCGACAATCACATCCAGGTCGTAGGCCGGTGCAAGCGGCGGATAGGAGCGCGGTTCGCAGTCGTCGAAAATGGCGGTGAGCTGGCTGCCGGGCACCAGTTCGAGATTGCGGTGCAGGAGAGTACACAGCGCTTCGAAGTCGAGTACGTGATCGGCAGGCAGCACGGCCATCAGCAGGCCCTGACCATCGACCAGGATAACCGCCCGCACCAGCTGGGAAACCGGGATGTCGCAGGCGTTCGCGGCCTGTGTTAGCGTGGATGTTCGCGGGTGCAGTAACGTTTGGTACGGGACCGTGCGGCGGTCCAGAAATTCACGGATATTGGCTGGCAGTCCCATCCCAGGTTCCTTCTGTGCAATGATTCCCTGCCAATCGAATTGCAAAAACCGAACCATCCTTGAAAAAATGATGAAATTCAGTATCCTGTCGGTATTGAACGTGATGAGACCTGGGCTGTGTGACAAAGGATCGACACTTTGCGTGTCGGCGCGCAGGTACAGTCGTTGAAATATCGGCCAAACATAACTGACAACAGCAAGTGGAGCCATCCGATGATGAGCGAATACGCCGCCACCAACGATCGACGTGGTCGATCAAGAGAGAAACTGGCGAACCTGGTCAAGACGCGCAGTGAAACCCTGTCCCTGTACAGTGAACTGGCCAACCACCGCCCCTTCGAAGCCGACGAGGTGACCAGCGAAGCTTTGCAGGAATTCTGTCAGGCGCTTATCGACTACGCCGCCAGCGCGCACTTCCAGCTGTACCGTTTCATATCCGACAGGCTCGAACGGCGCACACAGGTGTTGGAACTCGCCGACAGGATTTACCCGAAAATCGTGCAGACGACCGACAGCATCCTGCGTTTTAACGACAAGTACGAAGAGGTTGATCTGACCAACGGCGACCGGGAGATCCTTGTCCTGCTGGATTCGGACCTGTCACGCCTGGGTGAAACGCTGGCCGAGCGCATCCAGCTCGAAGACCAGGTCATCGGTGCGATGACCGGCCAGATGCATTAGCGGGATGCATCGCGCCTTTCCGGCGCTGTCCCTTCAAGGAGGTCGTGGGCATCCTGTTTGGACAGATGCCGCCACGGCAGCGGCACCAGCCCGGGCACCCGCTCCCGGTAGAGCCGGTAGGATTTGCCGTAACAGGCAACCAGCTTTCTGTCTTCGAGGCGCGAACCGATCACCAGGTAGACCGTCAGAGTCATGGCGGTGATCAGCAGGGCGGCATTCATCTCCTGAGTCCACAGTATCAGCAGCCCGAGAAAATACCAGGGATGACGGACCCAGCGGTGCAACGGCGAGAGACGCATCGGCGCCTGCTCGCCCAGCCCCGTCCGGCGGGTCCGCAACTGGCGGGTGCCGAGAAACTCCGCGGTGTCATAGTAACGAAGACTCCAGGCAAAACCGCCTGCAGCCAGCAGCGAGATAGCGCCCGCCAGCCAGTTGAGCGGCGCCGGCCAGTGCCACAGGGCATTGCCTGGATAGCTGATCAGTAACCACAGCGGTGGCGCCAGCAGACCCAGCGCGAGCAGGTTGTAGCTTAACCTGTACGCAGGGTAGTGATCGGCGAAGCGTCGCTGCAGCCGTGCCTTCACGCGGGTTGATGCCAGCAGGCTGTGGATTGCGCCGTAGACAACCCAGCTCAGGGCCAGCAGGGAAAGGTGCAGGGTCGGGGACATAGGATTCCAAGTGTAGTCTGCCCGTTTCATGTTGATCGATGAGCCGCCTGTGAGCAACGTCTTTACAAACGCGCGGACGCGGACGGTGTGCGGGGAGCGCTGCAGGCGTTGTCTGCCGGCATGAAGCGAGGGTCGCGCAGGGTGTATGCTCTGTCCGGCGGTTTCATTTGGTCAGGGGACGGTGGTGAGCGAGAGTTCGAAAGAGACGCGGGAGCTGAGTCGTTTGCTCGACATAATGGCGCGGTTGCGCGATCCGCAAAACGGCTGTCCCTGGGACCTGGAACAGGATTTCGCCAGCATTGCGCCATACACCCTGGAGGAGGCTTACGAAGTCGCCGAGGCCATCGAGCGTCTGGTCCCCGAGGATTTGTGTGATGAGCTGGGCGACCTGTTGTTCCAGGTGGTTTTTCATGCGCAGATGGCAAAAGAGCGGGGCTGGTTCGGTTTCGCCGAGGTGGTGACGGCCATCAATGAAAAACTGGTCCGCCGCCATCCCCACGTGTTCGGAGAGGAAACCGTCGCCGATGCCTCGCAGCAGACGCTGGCCTGGGAACGGCACAAGGCACGCGAACGCGCGGCCAAAGGGGTGGTGGCCGACGGTGCTCTCGACGGTGTTCCCCTGGCACTGCCCGCACTGGTTCGGGCGCAGAAGCTTCAGCGTCGGGCGGCGCGGGTCGGGTTCGACTGGACCGAGATCCAGGACGTGATCGCCAAGCTTGAAGAAGAGCTGGAGGAGCTTAAGCAGGCACTGGAAACGCAGGAACCACTGCAGCGGGTGCGTGAAGAACTCGGTGATCTGATCTTCAGCGGCGTCAACCTGGCGCGGTTTCTGGACGCGGACGCCGAGTCGCTGCTGCGCGCGGCCAACAGCAAGTTCGAAAGCCGCTTCCGCGTCGTGGAAAAACTTGCCGGTGAGCAACAGCGCGACATGCAGGACTGCACGCTGGAGGAACTGGAAGCGTACTGGCGGCAGGCTAAACAGCAGGCGGGCTAGTCGTGGTCGGCGGCGAGCAGCCAGGCCAGAAACGGTTCCTCGATCAGGGTGAAAAAACGCAGTGCGGCGTCGTTGCAGTGCTCGAACTCGTGGCGGCCGCTGACCCTGCATGCCCGGTTGATGAACTGCCGCGCCCTGTCGGTGTCGATTTCGTCTTCGTACGCCATCAGGTTGATCTGTTGGAGGTAATCCCAGAAATGCGGGTCCCGCGCCAGGATGCTGGCGTTGCGACTGGCGTCACCGCCGCTCAGCCTGTCGCGCAGGCGCCAGCGCCGGTGCGTGGTTGAGCGGATTCGCGGACGCTCGAGCGCGACCAGGCAGAGCAGACAGTGAGGGTTGCCTGCGGCGCCTGGTCCGTCTGCCGCGGGGCTCGCCAATTCACCGGCGTCTATGACTTGCAACGACACCGTGTGCTCGCCTTCGGTGGCCGGCGCGTGGCTGGAGCGAAGCTGCTGAACTTTGCGATTCACCGTTTACCTCCCGGTGGAATGCGAGCCGGTGCGCTCGCTCGGCGTCAGAAATCTGTTCTGGTAATAACGGGTTGCATCACCCGTGCCATGCCGTAATCCGCAATCGCGGCTGCGCCAGGCCGGTGCAGGCTACCGGTTACCCTGCCGGTTTCCTGTGCAACCCTCGGCGCGAGTTTGATAATCACCGGAAAATCATTAAGGTATGCTCCTTTCGAGCGGCGTCTATAGGCACTAATTCAGAGCATCCGGGGATCCAAAATGGAAAAATATCAGGCGGGGAGTGACGTACTTTTTATCTTGTTGGGCGCCATTATGGTACTGGCCATGCACGCGGGTTTTGCGTTCCTCGAAGTCGGTACCGTCAGAGGCAAGAACCAGGTCAACGCGCTGGTGAAAATTATTGCCGATTTCGCCATGTCGACCATTGCGTATTTTTTCATCGGCTTCAGCGTGGCCTATGGCGTGGATTTCTTCTCCGGCGCCGATGTGCTCAGCCAGAAACATGGCTACGAACTGGTGAAGTTCTTTTTCCTGCTGACGTTCGCCGCGGCCATACCGGCGATCATTTCGGGGGGTATTGCCGAGCGGGCACGATTCAATCCCCAGTTACTGGCGACCTTCGTCCTTGTCGCCGCGGTATACCCGTTCTTCGAAGGCATCACCTGGAACGGCAACTACGGTGTGCAAGCCTGGATAGCTGCCACCTTCGGCGCCCGGTTCCACGATTTCGCAGGGTCCGTGGTCGTGCATGCCATGGGAGGCTGGATTGCCTTGACCGCGGTGTTGCTGCTGGGTCCGCGCCACGGGCGCTACACCAAGGACGGTGAAATGACCGCGCACCCGCCATCGAGTATCCCGTTCCTGGCGCTGGGCGCATGGATCCTGTCGGTGGGCTGGTTCGGTTTCAACGTCATGTCCGCCCAGACCATCGATGCCGTGAGCGGTCTGGTGGCCGCCAATTCGCTGATGGCGATGGTCGGGGGCATTCTTGCAGCGCTGTTTGTCGGTCGGAACGACCCGGGTTTTGTCCACAATGGTCCGCTTGCGGGCCTGGTGGCTGTTTGCGCGGGGTCCGATGTCATGCACCCGCTGGGGGCGCTTACAACCGGCGCCGTGGCCGGCGGCCTGTTTGTCTGGTTGTT
>JAJDOI010000094.1 GCA_022340245.1 Thiogranum sp. | reverse complement strand
CCACCAGTGGTTTGAGCGGGAGGGGATCCCGGTAGTGCTGGGCATCGGGCGTTTTGTGCCGCAGAAGGATTTCCCGCTGTTACTGCGGGCCTTCGCCGAGTTGCGCAAACGGCGTCCGGTCTGCCTGGTGCTGTTGGGGGGCGATCCGTCATCGGGCGACCAAGTTCGGCACAGGGACGAGCTGCACAAGCTTGCCTCGGACCTGGGCGTTGCGGAAGATTTTGATATGCCCGGCTACAAGGAAAACCCTTACCCCTATCTGCGTCGGGCTTCTGTGTTCGTGCTTTCCTCGCGTTTCGAAGGTTTCGGCAACGTGCTGGTCGAGGCATTGTTCTGCGGCTGTCCGGTGGTCAGTACCGACTGCCCGAGCGGCCCGGCCGAGATACTTCGCGGCGGAGAGTTTGGGCACCTGGTCCCGGTGGGCGACAGGCAGGCGATGACCGAGGCGCTGGAAACGGCCCTGGATGCGCCGGTGGATAGCCGTACCCTGCGCGCACGCGGCGAAGAATTTTCCGTCGACCGCGCTGTCAGTCAATACCACGAGCTATTCGACCGATTCGTTTCCTGATGCTGCCTGCAGGCGCTGGCGGTTTACCCGCCAGGCGATCATCACCGCCAGTGGCAACCAGAAGATAATCCATAGCTCCCGCGGCCGCGTTACGAGCTGGTCGGTATCCGCTAGCATGCAGATAAACCCGAACAGCAGGTAGGCGAGAAAGGCCGGGTCCGCGGCCTCGCGGAAACAGCGCGCGGCGGTACCGAGGGCGATGCCTAGCACCAGTAGATGCAGGCTAACACCAACCAGCCCGCCGTCGCGAAAGCTGGCGAGCAGCGCGCAGTGTGCATAGTTGGCGACATCGGCAGAGCCGTCGGCATAGAGCAACAGATGTTTCTGGTAGCCGTTGCCGATCAACGGCGCCCGTTCGATCTGTCCGATTACGGTTTCCCAGATAGGGATGCGCTGGCTGAGACCGCTGTCCATGGGCGAGTCGAGGATGCCGACCGAGTAGGCCAGGAAAATTACGGCGCCGCAAGCGACCAGTGCCCCGCTAACCAGGAGCAGCACTCTGCCCCGATGGTGAAGCAGTAGCAGCAGCGCGATGGACAAGATCGTGGCGAGTATGCCGGTGTTGCTCCGTGTCAGGACGACAAAACCGCCCAGCACCAGCGTGGCGAGAATAAACAGCCTCCGCCCTGGTGCTGTGTCGTTGGTGAGCGCCAGCTGACAGCTCAGCAGGGCAAAAAAGCCATATGCGAAGGAACTGGGATTGGGGTTGTCCAGCGTGCCCATGCCGATGATTCTCGAATCCGCGAAAGCGTGATCGGCGTACCACAGCGGCATCGAAATAATGGCCGCCACTGCGGCCGCCAGCGACAGCGCCCCGGTTCCCCGTGCAAACAATACCGGGTCCCGGTTCGCCGCGTACGCGGTCAACAAAACAAACACCACCAAATAGGCCACCAGCCGCAGCGTCTTGAAAAAATCCTCGGCGACAAAGGTCTCGCTCCAGAATGACGACAGCAGCATCCACAGCAGGTAAGCCAGGATCGCCAGCAGCAGCCGGTCGGCCCCGATGCGCCTGGCCATTCGGGGCAACAACGCCAGGGCGGGAATGAATACGGCCACGCTGTATAATTTGTACTGATCGACGGCATTGGGAATGAAGAAGAAGCCCAGCATGAAGACAAAATAGGCCGCGAAGGTTACCTTGCCGAGGATGTCCAGTGTCGCGTGGGTTGATATTTTCAAGCTGATTGTCTGGGTGGCGTCTAGTAGTGATTTTTCCGATAGCCGAATACACCGCCGATAAAGCCGATGTTTTCGGCGACCGCCAGCAGGCTCAGCGCCAGCCTGTCGCGGCGACGTTTTCCTCCCGCGAGGTAAAGGCAGGCGCGGGCGCTGTGCCCGATGATAGCGGACAGCGCCCGCAGGCTGGAGCGCAGCCTGAGTTTGAGCACCGCGGTGCGGTTGGTCGCCTTCAGGCGGGTCTTGACATAGAACTTGGTGCTGCCACGCCGCAGGGCTTCCGACAGCATGTAACGCAGGTTCGCGCGGACAGCCGGTATGGTCTCGGAGGTTTTTGCGCCTGCGGCCCAGACGAACTTCAGTCCGCGCTGCTTCAGGTCCTGGAACAGCAGTTTGTCCTCGCTGCCGCTGAGTGCGAGCGCGGGGTCAAAGCGCAGTCCATCGGTGGTAAAGATGTCGGCCCGCATCAACACATTGCAGGTTGCTGTAGGCGGGAATTCCTCGAGATCGCGGTAGCTTTCCGGCTGGTGCGGCTTGGCGAACCAGCCGCTGTTGCGAATCCATGCAGGCGTGTCGGCTTCGAAAACGGGCAGTGTGGGCCCGGTGACGATGTCGGCCGAGGTTGTGTTGCGTGCGACCAGCAGATGGTTCAACCAGAGCCGATCAGGTATTTCATCGTCGTCGATCATGGCGACAAAATCGGTGTCCGCGGGCAGATTGTCCAGGCAGGCGTTGCGGGCGTGCGAAATGCCCCGGCGGGATTCGCGCAGATAGACCATTGAAAAGGGGCAGTGCTGCGCAAATTCGTCGCAGATCGCCCGATTGGCGTCGCTGCACTCGTTGTCGGCGACAAGAATCGTTACCGATGGCGCCGGGATCTCTTCGAAGGCTTGCGCACACAGTCCCTGCAACAACTGCTCAAGCCCGCGTGGACGCCGGTAAGTGCAGACGCAGACCGCCAGCTTGACGGGCGCTTTGCCTGCTTCAGTGTTCGCTCCCGCCTCATCAGACATCAGTTTTGCGGTGCCAGTGGTTGCTGAAAACGGCGAAGAATACCGCAGGCGTAAAACTGCCGCCACGTCACCGGGCGTCGGCGTCGACAAGCGCCCGGATTCTGTTAGCGACCTCCGCCAGTTCATCGGGCAGCGCCTGTGTTGTCTGCATGAACGGTTCGCCACTCCATACCGCAAAGCCCTGGTCCACGAGCCGGTGCTGAAGTTCGCCCAGATCCCGGGCAAAACCGGCCACACCGCTGGCATACAGCAGTCCGCCGAGCCAGTGGTATATCCCGGCCATGGGCCCGTGCCGGTTCCTGCCGTGCAGGCGCACCAGGATGCGCTGCCATAGCCGGCCTTTCAGGTCGGCCGGCAGGGAGAAGATGGCAAGCGGTTTGCCGCAGTCAGCCACCTCGACCATCATGGATACGCTGTCGCTGGTGACGACAAAATAGTCGGCCAGCCCGAGCAGCGCCCGGTAAGGGTTGTCTTGCGCGTCGCGGGTCCATTCGTGCAGCACGGCATGGCCCGGCAGCTGGTTGCGCAGTGTTGCGGTGACGGCTGCGGGGGTGCGGCGGCTGGTCGAGATGTACAAGCTTGCGCCGTAACGCGTCTGCAGGTCCCGGCAGCTGGCGAGCAGTTCGGCGGTGACCCCTGCGTCGAAACGGTAGGGCCGCGTCGGTCCGCCCACCAGCACGGCGATCAGCGGTTTTCGCAGCGTCTCAAACCGCGCTCGCCAGGCGTCGCTTTCGCGGGCGATGGCAGCCTTGTCCGCGCGCATCAGCGGTAGGCTCAGGCGCATGACATTGGGCCGCTCGGGCACGTGGTACTGGGGCAGGGTGATGACCAGGTCGAATTTCTCGATCCAGCGCCGCGGGCGACCCAGCAACACCACCCGGGTGGCCGGGTTTTGCGCCTTGATCCACAGTGCGGCCATGGCGTGCCGGCGCCCGACGGTGATCACCAGGTCCGGCCAGGGCGCCTGCAACGGGTCGGAGCGCTGCATGTCGAGGTGCTCCAGGCTGATGCGAAAGCGCGGCTTGCCGAGGACGTACTTTTCTCTGGGCAGCAGGCGCCGGGTCTCGTAGGGCAGTCCCAGGCGGTCGGCGATCATTTTTGCCTGGGCGTTGTCCCCGAGTTTGTCACCGATCACCAGCCAGATGCGCGGTGTGGAATGTGTCTGTGTGTTCATGGCGGGCCTCGCTCAGCGAAAAACGCCACGCCGGTAGAGATCCCAGACCAATCCCCAGACGAACACCAGCGGGTAGCGCCTCACCCGCTCGGGCACTTCGATATGCTGGCCCGAGTGGCGTTCCAGCTTCCAGGCGAGATAGTCCAGGCCGCCATCAAAGGTGAACAGTGCCTTGCTCAGGCGCGCCAGCGACAGCAGCTTGCCCTGCACCGTGCGCAACCGCCAGGCGATGCGGTTGCGCCAGCGCCGCGAGTCCGGCAGCTCCGCCGCATAGTCGCCGTCGGTCAATTGCAGGGTAGTGCCGAGCAGGGGTGCCGCCAGTTCGGTGACCCGCCGGTAATAGGCGGCGTTGGCCTGGGTCAGCTCGGCGGCGCGCCCCCTCGATTCCGGCCTGAGTTCGGTGGCGTAGCTGAGCGCCAGGGCGCCCTGCCAGAGTGACGCCACCGATCCCTGCGCGGGCAGGCTGGGCAGCGCGCGCTCCAGCAGGGTGAGCACCGCCTGCGCGAGGTTGGCCGCGACTTGCGCCCGGGTTGCGGCGTCGCGCGACCAGGCAACCGCGGTGGGCTGGCTGAAACGTCCCCAAAGGTAGGAATGAAACCAGCGTTTGGACGTGCCCGCGGCGAAATCGCGTTCGCTGAGGACGGCGTATTTGCAGCGTATGCAACGGCTTTCATACGGAAACTCGGCGTAAAAGACGTTGGGAGGTAACAACCGATTCCACAGCGCCTTGAGCGCGCTGCTGTTGGCGCTGCGATAGTTGTCGACAATGAGGTAAAGATCCACCAAACCGTCGAAAGGATCGCCACTGCGCAGGCAGGATCCGTAGAAAAGGACCGCCACGATGCAGCTGCCATAGCGCTGCCTGAGCGCCTCGGTCAGGTGCGCCAGCGCCGGGTGCCGGGGTGCGGGCGTGAGCGCCAGCAGTGTCCGGGCGAGCGGTGCAATGGGATTGGTTGTGGTCACGTTCTCGCGTCGCTTATGCGCAGAAAATTCAGATTGCCAGCGCTGGTAATGGTAAGCGGTCCGTGTTCGGCGCCGGCCCGGTGCATCTCGCCGTCCAGGGTGAACAGTCCATCCATCCACAGGCGCAGCTGTTGCGCATTATGACTGAAATAGCCGTTGTCCGGGGTCACGTGACGATTCGGTTTGCCACGCACCAGCGACGGGAAAGCGCGCAGTACTTTGCGCGTCGGCTTTTCGATCCAGGTGCAGTGCAGTGGCCCGGTTTCCCGTCCCCAGAACGGGTGCAGGCCGAGAAACAGGCGCTCCAGCGTGGAAACGATCAGCTGGATCACCGGGCGCGAGCGTGCGTCCGGATGTGAGTCGAGTTCAATCCGGGTGTCGGTGGGCGCCGAGAAATAGGCTTCTTTGCGGGCGATGCCCCACATGGTGCGCAGCATCACCAGTGCGGGGCCGAACTCGTCGCGGATGCCGAGGGTATGGATATTGCGCTTGCAGTATTCGATGCCGCTGATGACGGTACCGGTGCCGAAAAACAGACCGTAAACCGGACCACTGTCGACGCCGCCCTGCACCCGCAGGATCGGCCGCTGGAGTCTTTCCACGCCCCGGGACGGGTTGTCGGCCCAGGCCAGCATATGCTGCACCGCCCGGACCAGGTTGCCGCGCATACCCACGTCGCCCGCATTCATGTTGGTGGTGCCGCCGGGCAGCAGAATGATGTCCGGGGTGTGTTGAAAAGGCTGGCTTTCAAACAACTCGGTGAACACGCGCGCAGTGGTGCCGTCACCGCCGTTGATGGCCAGCACATCGACGCCGTTGTCGGCAAACGCCCGCAGCGCGGGTCCGATGTCCGCGGCCGATTGGCTAATCCGATGGTCGATGGCGGGGTGATTTGCGACAATAGCGGCGACTTTGCCCGGATGGGCGCGGTTGCGGCGGCTGTTGGGGTTGCTCAGCAGGCCGATTTTGCGCGGCGTCGCGGAATTGGAAGTCAAAAGCTGTGGAATCTGAGTGTCGGTGTCGACGGGCATCCTAAATCAATGCGAGTGAATCAACAAATGCCGGATGCTGCGGGACTCACCTTTGCCCATCTGACCGATCCGCACCTGACCAGCCTCGACGGCGTGCGCTGGCGGCAGTTGCTGAACAAGCGCCTGCTGGGCTACCTCTCCTGGCGCCGCAAACGGCGTGCCGAACACCGCCCGGAAGTGCTCGAAGCGCTGCTGCAGGACCTGCAGCAGACCTGCCCGCAGCACATTGTTATCAGCGGCGACCTGACCCAGGTCGGTTTGCCGGACGAATTCGGTGAGGCGCGCCGCTGGCTGGAGCGACTGGGTGCGGCCGACGCGGTCACGGTGGTACCGGGCAACCACGATGCCTACGTGCATACCCCCTGGGACGGCACCTATGCCCAGTGGGCCCCCTATATGCAGTCCGATCCGGCGTTCCGGTGCGCGTCGCGAGCCGGGGCGGAGATGTTCCCCACCTTGCGCGTGCGGGACGGGGTGGCCGTGATCGGTCTGTCCAGCGCGGTGGCGACGCCGCCGTTCATGGCCACCGGCCGACTGGGTGCGGTGCAGCGCGGGCGGCTTGCGGCGCTGCTGCGCGAGACGGGCGAACAGGGCCTGTTCCGGCTGGTGCTGATACATCATCCGCCGCGGGTCGAGGACGAAAAATGGCGCAAGCGGCTGAGCGACGGCCGCGCTCTGTGCGCCATCCTGGCCCGCGAGGG
>JAJDOI010000083.1 GCA_022340245.1 Thiogranum sp. | reverse complement strand
CAGCCGCGACGAAATGATCAAACGCATGAGTCTTGAGTCCATCGAGGACTACCTGCATAACAGCAAGAAGATTTACGTCATGGACAACCGGAACGATCTGATTCTCGAAGAAGGGGAGATCGACTATCTCAAGCGGGTGTTCGGCGATCGCGCCACGATCTATCCCTATGGTGGCCACTGCGGCAACATGCAGTATGTCGATAATGTGTCGCAGATGCTGCGCACGATGGGGAGTCTGCCGCAATGGTGATGTCTTTCTGGCTGGCCGCCGGTCCTGTCCTGAGACAGCAAAAAGCCAACCTGTGCAGCGGGCTGCTGGTGGTGTGTTTTTCCTGGTTGCTGGGAGGCTGCAGTACCGCCCCCATCAAGGTGGGTGAGCCGGTCGAAGAGCCGATTTTCCCGGCCGATCGGGTACTCGGAAAGGGTGTCACCTACGAGGCCGACAAGATCTCGGATCCGCTGGAAGGCTTCAACCGCACCATGTACCGTTTCAACTACCATTTTGACCGCTACGTGTTTCTGCCCGCCGTGGCGGCGTACAAGTACATAACGCCCGATCCGGTGGAAAAGGGTATACATAATTTCTTCAATAATCTTAACGACGTCAGAACGCTGATCAACAGCATCCTGCAGTTGAACCTGACAAAGACCATGAACACCACGACGCGCCTGGCGGTCAATTCGACTGTCGGTCTGCTCGGTTTTATCGACGTGGCCAGCGACGTGCCGCGCAAGGATGAGGACTTTGGGCAGACACTGGGCTACTGGGGTGTCGGCACCGGGCCTTACCTGGTGTTGCCGATACTGGGTCCGTCCAACGTGCGCGATGGTGTCGGCTATGGTGTGGACTGGGCTATCCGTGGGGAGCTGTGGCGGCGGACCACCGACATGGAGGCCTACCAGCAATGGGCCCTGGATATTCTCTGGTCCATCGACGAGCGCGCGCATGTCGCCTTCCGCTATTATGAAAGCGGGTCGCCGTTTGAATATGAAATGGTGCGTCTGCTGTACACCACCAAGCGTAAACTGGATATCGAGCGTTAAGCTATGGACATGAATAAAATTCCCGGTACTTGGCTGGCGCGGCTATTCGGCTATCTGCTGCTGTTGATTGTCATCGATTGTCATGCCATGACAACGCAGGAACCGCCGATTCGTGTTGGCGTCACCGTATCGCTTTCGGGTGAGTATGCGGTTTCGGGAAAGCTCGAGCTGGAAGGTATCCGCATGTGGGTACACGACATCAACCAGCGTGGTGCCTTGCTCGGGCAAAGGGTCGAACTGGTGTATTATGACGACAAGTCGGAGCCGGCTACCAGCGCCACCCTCTATGAACGTTTGATCACGCAAGACAAGGTCGACTTGTTGTTGGGCCCCTATGGTTCGAATATCACCATGGCAGCCAGTACGGTCGCTGAACAGCACAACTTTCCCATGGTGGCCACCGGTGCTGCCAGTGCTGATATCTGGGCGCGCGGTTACCACAACATCTTCGGTGTGGATGCTCAGGCGGGTCACTACATGGACCTGCTCATCGAGTCGGCCGCCGCCGCGGGTCTGAAGACCATCGCCATGGTGTATGGCGACAGCGATTTTCCGCGGAATGTGGCGGCAGGTGTGCGTGTGCGAGCGGCCGCGCACGATATGCAGATCGTGTTCGAACGTCAGTACCACCCGGAGAACGCTGACTATGCGGCCCTGGTCAAGGCGATGAAGGCCACGCACCCCGACCTGGTGATCGGTGGCACCTACCTCGATGATTCCATGGCGCTGGTGCGGGCTGCCAAGGCGGCTGATTTTTCTCCCAAGGCATTTGCTTTTACCGTCGGTCCCGCGCTCAAGCGATTTGTCGATGAACTGGGTGCGGACGCTAACGGGATGCTGGGCATCGTGGCCTGGATGCGCAGTGCGGCCATGCCCATGGCCATGGATTTCTCTTACCGCTATAAAGAGAGGTTCGGGCACAACGCCAGTTACGTGGCAGCGCTTGGTTACGGTGGCGCACAGGTGCTCGAAGCCGCAGTGCGCCTGGCGGGTTCGCTTGACAAGGATGCCATCCGCACGCAACTCAGCCAGATGAAGTTCCGGTCCATACTGGGTAATTACCAGGTCGATGCAACCGGTAAACAGATCGCCAAGTACACCTACGTGATGCAGGTGCAAAACGGGTGGCGTCTGCTGGTGCTGCCCAAATCACTGCAGGAGAGTAAGGTCGAGTATCCTTTCAAACCCTGGTCCGAGCGCTAGAACCCGAACTGGCACTGATTCCGGGGCAGCAGTCAACGCGGCCCGCGGCAGGCGCCTGGGCCTCACCAATCGGCCGTCTGTGGGCAGCAAACGTTCCGGAGAGAGGCAGCGACGGCAGCTACACCGCCGCCGGTGCGCCGCTGTCCGTTTAAGGGTAAAATACCCGGTTTGATCAGCCGCCGGCACCTCGCCGCAGGAAGCTCAACCCCTATGCATGAAATCTGGGCAGTCGTTTCACGGCATATTCTGCTTGCCGCCTTGTTTTTTCTCCCGCGGTCACGGCGAGTGGCCATCGAAAGGCGTCTGCGCGGCAAGGAGGAATTCCGCAAGCTGGAACTGGCCGACTGGGTATTGATTTCCTGGGGCAAGAGCGGACGCACCTGGTTCCGGGTGATGCTGTCGCGGTTCTATCAGCTGAAGTATTGTCTGCCGGCCAACCGCCTGCTCGAGTTCGACAACCTGCATCGGATGAACCCTGCGGTTCCAAAAGTATTCTTCAGTCATAACAATTATATACGAGATTATCTTAATAAATTGGATAACCTTGATCAGTTTCGCGGCAAGAAGGTGGTGCTACTGGTCCGCGACCCGCGCGACGTGGCGGTATCGCAGTTCTTTCAGTGGAAGTACCGCATGCGGC
This sequence comes from Thiogranum sp., assembly GCA_022340245.1. GTDB lineage: Bacteria > Pseudomonadota > Gammaproteobacteria > DSM-19610 > DSM-19610 > Thiogranum. The sequence goes on along the minus strand of JAJDOI010000083.1, from coordinate 3,753 downwards.
CGCACAAGAAACGGTTGAATGACTACCCGGTGCACGGGGCGGATATCGGCATCTGGGACTTTGTCACCAACCCCGACTGCGGCGTGCCGCGGATTGTGAATTTCTTCAACGGCTGGGCGAAAGCCTTGCCGGATCTCGGCGACGACCTGCTGATCATCCGCTATGAAGATATGCGCAAGGATCCGGCCGGGGTTATGCGCGGCGTACTGGATTTTGTCGGCACGCCGGGTATGCCCGAGGATATCGACAAGGCGGTCGAGTACGCCGCGTATGAGAACATGAAAAAACTCGAGGAGAGGAGTCTGTTCAAGGGCAGTGGCGCGCGCGTCAGGCCCGGTGACAAGAGCAATCCCAATTCGTTCAAGGTGCGCCGCGCCAAAGTGGGCGGTTACCGCGACTACTTCGAGGACGACAAAGTCGCGGCCATTGACCGCATGGTCGTGCAGGACCTGGACCCGGTGTTCGGTTACAGCGAAGCGCCTGTGGCTGCCCAACGGGCCGGTGACGCCCGAGTGTCCTGACAGGTCAGCCGGTTCCCGCGTCGCGCCGCCGCGGTAATCGGCCGTCAACTGCCGCAGTGTTCGGCCAGTTCATGATAAAGCGCGGCATAGCGGTCCAGGCTTTTGTCCAGGCTCATGGTCTGGCGCACCCAGTCGTAACCCTGTTGAGCGATGCGGGCGAGCAGTTGCGCGTCATCCAGCAGCTGTCTCAGGGTCGATGCCAGTGCCGGGGCGGTGCGTTCGCACAGCATGTATTGCTCGCCCGCAGTACCGAGGTCAGCCGACAGGCCCTTAAAGGGCGTGAGTATTGCGGGCACACGTGAGGCCATGGCCTCCAGTACTGCGTTGGGCATGCCTTCGCGTTCGGAAGGCAGCACGAAAATATCGGATGCACGCAGGTAGGCGCCCGCCTTGTCGCTCAGACCGGTGAAGTGCACGCGCTGTGGCGCCCCCGAGCCTTGCACCAGGTTCTCGAGCTTGCGGCGGAACAGGCGCAGGCCGGGTTGTTCCAGATCCTTGCGCGGTCCGACCAGCACCAGGTGAGTGGCGGGGTAGTCCTGTGCAAGGCTCGCCCAGGCCTCGATCAGCAGGTGGCTGCCCTTGCGCGGCATGATGCCCCCGATGGAAGTGATCACTGTGTCTTCGGGAGACAGGCCTAGTTCATCGCGCAGGGACTGCCGTTCTTCAGGATTTTCGGCGGGCCGGAAGCGCGCCAGGTCGACCCCGTTGGGAATGATCTCGACGCGCGTTCTGATGCCCATGGCGCGCACGAACTCTTTCAGCGGTTCATTGTTGGTGACAATGCAGTCCAGCAGGTTGAACAGTTCGATCTCCCTGCGCTGTGCGAGGCTGTACCATTTGCGTTTTGCCGGTTTGGGCGGCGCCACGGTGACAGCGTAGAGTGTCGGTATGCTGCGGGCGCGCAGCTTTTTCAGCAGCGGAATGGACAGCGGCTTGAGCGGGCCGACCATCTGCAGCACGTCCGGCCGGTACTCCGGGTTGTCGCACAATTCCAGCAGTTTGCGGTTATAGGTGCGGGTGCGTTTCTTGCCCTTGGTGTCCGGCAGGCGCACTCGGTGCACGGGAATACCCCCGATATCGCCGACGGGTATGAATTCGCCAACAGGGTAATCGCCCCATAGCGACGATTCTTCAGCGGACATCTCCTTGCTGTGCGGCGTACCGGTAAACACGCGGATATCGAGCTCGCGTGCACGCAGCCCGGGCAGATAGCGTTTGAAGCGCAGTTGCGAGCCGCCATAGGTGGGGAAGAAAACCGGTGATGCCAGGCAGAGGCGGTGTGTTTTTCTGCTGTTCATGCTGTCTTGTCGGGCGATAGTCGCGGCCTGGCTCGGGCGTTGTGAAGTCCGCGACGCCGGTTTGGTGCGCCGTCGCTCCCGGGTTCAGCCGTGGTTGCCGGAGAGACCTGAACTATACGCCACGCGTGGCACGCAGCAGCCGCTTGCCGGTATGCGTGCCGAAACGCGCCAGCTGGTGCGCGTACCAGGCTATGCGGCCGGACCTTACCCAGTTGACCTGTATCATGCGGCGCTCGCCCTTGAAGCGCTTGTAGCCGTGGAAGGAATTGTTACTGCGGCGGAAGGCGATCATGGTGCCACCCAGTGGCGGGGCCTGTGCCACATAGTCTTCGATGTCGCTTTTGCTGCGCAGCAGGCGCAGTTGCCCACCTTCCTGGTGCCACTCCCGGTTGAAATAGAGCAGGACCGTGATGACTTTGCTCCAGTGATCGGTATGGATATTGCCATCACTCATTTCCGAATACTTGCGCACAGTGACGGTTTTTTCGACGTTGTCCAGGTTCACGCCGAACTTGCGCTCGACGGCCGCCTGGAATGGCGCGCCGTGGATTTCGTCCAGCAATTGCTGGAAGGCCGGGCCGTACTCGAGGTCCTGGGGCTTGAAGTTGGCCGGGATATTGATGGCGGGATAGTCGTTGTTGATCTGATCCAGGGCATCTGGCGACATGACGCCGGATGCGACCAGGAAATCGAACGGGTCGCGTTGCAGCGGGGTCTGTTCGAAGGCAGCGAGATTCAGAAGAGCCATGTGCAGGGTTCGAATGTTGGTTGCTGTCAGCGTGAGCCGGATTGTTGCACATTATTTCACAGCTGCCCGGCCCGATCCACACAGGCAGCTATAACTACCTGTTAAGTGTGGGATACCTGGATGGCGCCAGAGTTCCCCCTCAGGCGCTGGCGGCGTCCCGGATGCGTGCCAGCACCGCGGGAATATCATCCGGTATCTGTCCACCAGGCAGCGTGACCGGTTCCCCCAGCCAGCTGGCCAGACCGAGGTCCACCAGCAGCTGGTGAAACCCGGGGTAGTGGCGCGTGTGGCGCAGCAGGTAGGTCCGGTACAGCAGGTGGGTGAGGGCAATGCGCAGGCGCGATGCGGCGCTGCCGTCATCGGGGCGATACAGCCAGCGCGCCAGGGAACGCCGTGCCTGGTCGAGGCTGCCGATCACGCCCGTCGGCAGCGGCAGGATCTGCAGGGGTTTGCGCAGGTGAATCACCTCTACCATCATGGAAATGCTGTCGCCGGTGACAACAAAGCGGTCGGCAAGCCCCAGCAGGCCCATGTAGGGGTTGTCGGCCGTGCTGTCGTTCCAGTCGTAGAGCTGTGCCTGTGGGGGCAGGCGCTGTTTCAGCTGCGCAGTGATTTTCGGCGGCGTCCGGCGTGAGGTGGTGAAGTATGGTGTCCCGCCGTCGTCGATAACGCGCCGGGCCTCGTCGACCAGTTGGCGGGTCACCGACTGGTTGTAGACGAAGGGATTGGTGGGGCCGCCAACCATGATGCCGACCAGAGGCCGTGGCAGGCTCGCGAAGCGCGCCAGCCAGTCCTGCCTGCCTTGATCGATGGCCGCCTGGTTGATGCGCATCAGCGGCATATTGATGCGCAGTACGTTGGGGTAGGGCGTGGGCAGGGTTTCGGCGCTGGTGACAATCAGGTCGAAGCGCTCCATGTACCCCGACGGCTTGCCCACCAGCACCAGCTTGCTGTGGCCCGCGGACTGCTCCTTGACCCACAGGGCGACGTTCGCGGGGCTGCGCCCCACGGTAATAATCAGGTCCGGCCAGGGCGCCTGCAGAGGATCGGACTGGTCGCGTTCAATGTGGTAGAGGGTCGGGCCGACTTTCGGCTTGCCGAACAGGAACGGTTCGCGCACCTGGATGTTCTTGCGCTCACAGCGCCAGCCCAGCTGCGACTGCAGGGCCTCGGCAACGGTCTCGAC
>JAJDOI010000078.1 GCA_022340245.1 Thiogranum sp. | reverse complement strand
GGGATTACCCTCTTCCTCGATCAGGCCCTTAACCTTGGACGCCGCCGCATCGGTAAAAACCAACAGCTCTTCGGTGGTGCCTGTGTCCTGGGCGGTACTTTCAGTCATCAGTCTGTCTCCCGAAAAATACTTCTGCAATGGCGCAATTATGCATTTCCCGAGTAATAAGGTCAAGTATTACTTGGCCGCGCTCAGACCGGCGGGCGGGACAATTTCCACCGATTTATCAGTCGCCGGCGCCTGGCGGCGCACTTCGCTGCGGTGCACCAGATTGCCGTTGACCTGCGCGCCCATGGCCATTTCGATGAGCGCGTAATAGACGTTACCCTCGACTTTGGCATGGCTCGCCAGCTCAACCCGTTCGCTGGCGTGGACATCACCCTCGACCGCACCGTTGAGCACCAGATTGGGCACCCGCACGTCACCCTCGATACGCCCCCTCTCACTGACGGTCAACACCGAATCGCTGCCCGGCTCGGCGACGATACTGCCTTTGATAACACCGTCGACATGCAGGCCGCCGGTAAAACTCACGTCGCCTTCCAGACGCGTTTGCGCACCGATCACCGTATCGATTGCACAACTGGGTTTCTTCCCGATTCCAAACATCGCTTTCTCCTGTATCGCTGGCCCGGAGCGCTCGTCAGGCGGGCCACTCCATCGTCTTGTCCACACCCGGTGGCTGTCCTTTTCCGCTGGTCTTCACGTGGATCGTCAGGCGCTGCGGCTTAAACGCCGACGGAATTTCGATCTCTCCTTCGAAGTCCTGAAAATATCGGAACTTGAAGTTCAACGCGCCATCCTCATCAACCCGCAGACTGGTGAACGGCAACACCCTCGTCTGACCATCCTGCGTGCCTTCGACCTCGATTTCTATGACACCGCGCACATACCGGTCATTGCGTTTAACCTGCGTCAACATCAGCTTGTACTTGTAGCGACCAGGCGTCGAGCGCGGCTCCAGGTCAAACCGCTGAATATTCAGCCCCGCCTTGTTGTCGCCGGGCGAGACGATACCACGATAGAACGCCAGCTCCTTGCGCAGCGCCTGCAGCTTGTCCTGCAGCGCCGCAAACTCATTGCGCACCTCGACACTCGCCAGCCGGTCGATCTCGCTGGAGCGCTGCTGGATCGCCAGTTGCTGGCGCAGTGAGGCATTCTCGCTGCCCGCCTCGTCGAGCTTCTGTACCAGCTCGGCCTGCCGCCGATCGAGCCACTCCAGCTCGTTGCCGGCATAGTGCACGCCGCGCTGAAACATCAGGTAAGCGCCGCTCAGCAACAGCACCAGCCCCACGCCGGCCGCCAGCCAGAGATGCGCGGGTTGGTAGACCAGGATCCTGTGGTTACGCGATTCCATATGCCCTACCGCAAGATTAATGCAACAATCGCGCCCACTCAGGGAATCAGTCCGACCAGGCGCAAACCGCTGCGCTCTTCGACACCCAGCATGATATTCATGTTCTGAACGGCCTGTCCGGCGGCCCCCTTGACCAGGTTGTCGATCACCGACAACACCACCAGGGTTTGCCCATCGGGTGCCTGATGAACGGCAATACGGCAGTCGTTCGCGCCTTTCACCGTGCGCGTTTCCGGATGAGAGCCGGCCGGAAGCACGTCAACAAAGGGTTCTGCGCGATAGCGCGCCTCGAATACGGCCTGCACGTCGACATCCCCGTCGGTACGCCGCGCATACAATGTAGCGTGGATTCCACGGATCATCGGCGTGAGATGCGGCACGAAGGTCAGGCCCACCGCAGCGCCGGCGGCCCGCTCCAGTCCCTGCCGGATTTCCGGCAGGTGACGGTGTCCCGGCACTGCGTACGCCTTGAGACTTTCGGCCGCCTCGGACAACAGCGTGGCCACAGCGGCACCTCGCCCCGCCCCGCTGACCCCGGACTTGCAATCGGCAATCAACCCCTCGCGGTCAATGCATCCGGCCTCAATCAACGGCAGTAAACCAAGCTGTACGGCTGTCGGGTAGCAACCCGGATTTGCCACCAGCCGCGCGCCGGCGATTGCGGCACGATTGACTTCAGGCAAGCCATACACGGCCTCCTGCAACAAGTCCGGGCAGGCGTGCTCCATGCCGTACCACTGGCGCCAGGCGTCGGCATCCCTCAGCCGGAAGTCTGCGGCCAGGTCGATCAGGCGCACGCCACGCTCCAGCAGTTCCCTGGCCATGCTCATCGCGACACCGTTCGGGGTAGCGAAGAACACCAGATCGCAGGCTGCCAGCACATCCATGTCGGGCTCAGTGAACGCCAGATCGACGTGGCCACGGAGATTGGGAAACAGATCGGCGACCCGGGTACCAGCCTCGCCACGCGAGGTAACCGCATGCAGCTGCACATCAGGATGCAGCGCCAGCAAGCGCAACAGCTCAACGCCCGTATACCCGGTACCACCGACCACACCAACTTTCGTCATAACCCCACCCGCTGCCGTCGCGTCTCGCGCCGCCCGGCAAAATTGATACGCCCATAAAAGCCTGTATTGTCCGCACTCCGTGAAAGCTTGTCCATTCCGGGTGATTGCGCGAGGCGGCAGGAAAATAGTAAGGTGCGCCGATGTTCAAATACCTACACCGTTCCGGAAAGGCGCTGCTTTCGCCGGATGCCTGGAAAATTCGCGTGCTGTTCTGGTCCGGTGCAATCATCGTCGGTCTGGTGGCGAGTGCTTTCGCCATCGTGACCGAATACGTCAACGAAGGCTTCAATCACCTGCTGGAAATTTCGCCCTACGTGCCGTTCCTGCTCTGTCCCCTCGGCCTGGTCCTGGTCGCGACGCTGACAGTGCGGTATTTCCCCGGATCCCAGGGCAGCGGTATCCCGCAATCCATTGCCGCCCTGGACATGGTGGAACACAGATCACGCAGCGCCGTGCTGTCGTTTCGCATCGCCTTCGGCAAAATCCTGCTGACCCTGTTGGGCTTGCTGAGTGGCGCCTCGATCGGCCGTGAAGGTCCGACGGTACACATCGGTGCCGCGATCATGTTCTCGCTGGGCCGCTTTGCCCGTTTCCCGCACCACTACATGGACAAGGGCCTCATCCTGGCGGGTGGTGCAGCTGGTATCGCCGCGGCCTTCAACACACCGCTGGCGGGTATTCTCTTCGCGGTGGAGGAAATGGGGCGTTCGTTCGAAGAGCGCACCAGCGGCGTACTGCTTACGGGTGTGTTCATTGCCGGTATCACCGCCATCGTCATTCAGGGAAACTACACCTATTTCGGCACCACGGATGCGAGCCTGAAAACGTCACAGTTCATTCTGCCGATACTGGCCTGCGGTATCGTCGGCGGCCTGCTGGGCGGCCTGTTCAGCGCCGCGCTGATCCGCGGGTCGCGGCGCCTCGCGCCGCTGCTCAAGCGCCGTCCGGCGCTGGTCGCACTGGTATGCGGCCTGGGCATCGCCACGGTCGGACTGATTTCCGGCAACACCGCCTACGGAACCGGCTACGATCAGGCGCAGGCCATTATCACCGGCACCAGCACCCTGCCCGAAAATTACCCGTTCATGAAAATGCTGGCGACGCTGTTCTCCTATCTGAGTGGTATTCCCGGCGGTATTTTCGCACCTTCGCTGGCGACCGGCGCGGGTCTCGGCGCCGAAATAGCACCCTGGCTGCCCGACCTGCCGGCCTCGGCGGTGATTATCCTCGGCATGGTGGGCTACTTTGCGGGCGTCGTGCAGACCCCCATCACCGCCTTTGTCATCGTCATGGAAATGACCGACAACCAGGCACTGCTGCTGCCGCTGATGGCAACCTCCTTCCTGGCCTACGTGACCTCGCGGCTGATCTGCCCCGAACCGATTTACCGGGAACTCGCGCTCAATTTTCTGCCAGCAGCCCCGAAACCGGAACCCCCCAACGCGGAAGCCGAAACCGAACAGGCCATTGAGAAGACGGGCGCCTGAAGCCGGTCGCTTATCGACTTTCGCGACTTGCAGGGAGTATTGTTCGCGACAGCATGAAACCGAAAGCGCTCCTTATTGCGGCCGCATTCGCCGCAGTTCTGCTCGCCGGCCCGGGCAGCCTGTGGCTGGCACCGGGCCGGTTACAACAGGCCCCGGAAGTCAGCTTCACGACGCTCCAGGGTCACCGCCTGAGCATGTCGTCCCTGCGTGGCCGCCCGGTGCTGGTGAATTTCTGGGCCAGCACCTGCCGGGTCTGCCTCGAGGAAATGCCACAGCTCGTCAAGCTGTACAGGGAGTTTGCGCCGCGCGGACTGGAGGTCATCGGTATCGCCATGGCCTATGACCCACCCGACCACGTCGTCGCCCTCAGCAAAGCCCGCAATATCCCCTATCCGATTGCGCTCGATATCAATAGCAAGGCCGCCCGGGCTTTCGGCGATGTCGGCGCGACACCCACATCTTTCCTGATTGCACCGGACGGTCGCGTGGCTCACCGCAAAGCCGGCGAGCTGGATATCCACATGGTGCGACAACTGATTGCCGGCATGCTCACACAGTCAGTCGCCGGCGCACCACCAACGGAGGTGAATTAGCCATGCTCTGGGTCAAGGCCTTCCATATCATTTTCATGGTCACCTGGTTTGCCGGCCTGTTTTACCTTCCCCGACTTTTCGTTTACCACGCCGATTGCCGGGATGACATCGGCCACCAGCGCTTCCTGGTAATGGAGCGCAAGCTCTATGCGATCATGACGCTCGGTGGCGCGCTCGCAACCTTCTTCGGTGTCTGGCTGCTGCTGCAATGGCACTGGCCCATCAGTGAACTCTGGCTGCAATTGAAACTGGCGCTGGTGGCGGCGCTGATTGCCTACCACATCTATTGTGGCCAGTTGGTAAAGCGGTTTCGTGCCGGCGATAACCGGTATTCCGGCGTCTTCTACCGCTGGTTCAATGAATTCCCCGCCCTGATCCTGATCGCCGTGGTGCTGCTGGCGGTGGTGCGGCCGTATTAGTCGCGGCGCGCGGCGCCAACCACCCGGGCATCGGTGTCTGGACGGTAATGCGAATCGTTTGCATTTGTGTTTTTCCCCTTTATAATCGATGGCAGTTTACAGCGCCCTAAGGGAAACCCGGCAATGAAACGTACCACTTGTTCACGCCTCGGCCTGGCTGCAGCCCTGTTGGCCGGCGTCAACTACTGGCTGCATCCCGACGTCGCGCTGAAAGCCGATGTCCAGATGCAGGACAACGACGGTTCGAAGAACGACAATGGCTATAACCTCGGCCGCGGTTACCGGTTCCAGTCTGTATGCCGACAACTCAATCAGGCACAATACGGGGCGCCGTCGCGCCCCGTTTCTGCGTCCTGAATGAACCCATGTCATGTTCAAGAACCTGACAATCACACTCTACCTGTTGCTGGCCGGGCCCGTGGCGCTGGCCGGCGGCACTTACCAGACGCCTGACGAGTTTCTGAAGGAGTCCTTTGCAGACACACCACCTGAGCCCGCTGTTGTCTGGTTGAGCGGCCAGCGCAAAACCGTTGTCGAACAGATTCTCGGCCACCGGTACCCCACCCTGCGGATACGCTACTGGCGCGATGGAGCGCGCAGCGCGTGGATACTCGAGGAAGTCGGAAAAGAACAACCCATCACCGTCGGCGTAGTCGTCAATCGCGCCCGGATCGAACGCATCAAGGTTCTGGTCTTCCGCGAAAGCCGCGGCTGGGAAGTACGCCACCCCTTCTTCACCGACCAGTTCAAGGAAGCGCGGCTGAACGACAAGCGGCAACTGGATCGCCACATCGACGGCATTTCGGGCGCAACCCTGTCGGTACGCGCCATGAAGAAACTCGCCACGCTGGCGCTGTACCTCGACACCGTCACAAGGGAACAGGATGTCACGTCAGCACCATAGAAAGCAGCGCTTCAAGCTGCGCTCGTTCTATATCTGGCACCGTTACATGGGCATCGGTGCGGCGCTGTTCGCGCTGATCATCGCCGCGACCGGGCTGCTTCTGAATCACACCGAAGACTTCAAACTCGACAGCCGTTACGTCAACAGCGACTGGGTGCTGGACTGGTACGGTATACGGGCACCGGAAAAGCTGCTGTCGTTTGCCGCCGGCGGCCAGCACGTCACGCTGATGGGCGAACACCTGTACCTGAACCGCAAGGAGATTGCTGGCGAATTCCACGACCTGGTTGGAGCGGTTCGCACGCATGACCTGTTCGTCGTCGCTGTCAGTGACTCCATCCTGCTGCTGACACCACGGGGTGAGATTGTCGAGCGCCTGGGCGATGAAGACGGGGTGCCGGCCGGCATACGCCGCATCGGCATCGATCAGAGGCAGCAACTGGTTGCCGAGAGCAACCTCGACTATTACCAGGCCGATGCGGATTTTCTCAAATGGCAGCGCTTGCAGCAGGCGTCGCAGTCGGTGCAGTGGGCACCTTCGGGCGCGCCCGACCCGCGCCTGGTATTGTCGTTACAACAGCACTATAGGGGTGAAGTACTGCCAATGGAACGCGTCGTCCTCGACCTGCACAGTGGCCGCTTCTTTGGCAAAGCCGGTCCCTGGGTGTTCGACATCGCCGCACTGCTGCTGATGCTGCTCTCGCTCACAGGCACCTGGATCTGGCTGAAGCGGCGGCGCTAGGCAGGTAAGTCACATTTGCGACTGCTGGTAATTTTTGAGACCGATCTTTTCTATCAATCCCAGTTGTGTCTCCAGCCAGTCAATATGTTCTTCCTCGCTTTCCAGGATACTCTCGAAAAGTTCGCGTGACACGTAGTCCTTGACCTGTTCGCAGTATTCGATGGCTTCGCGCAGCAGTGGCACAGCCTCCTGTTCGAGTTCCAGATCACAGCGCAGCATCTCCTCGGTATTCTCGCCGATCTTCAACTTGCCGAGATCCTGCAGGTTGGGTAATCCTTCGAGAAACAGCGTACGCTTGATAAGCGCATCGGCGTGTTTCATTTCGTCGATGGACTCGGTGTATTCTTTTTCGTTGAGCGCTTTGAGACCCCAGTCTTCGTACATGCGCGCATGCAGAAAATACTGATTGATGGCAGTCAACTCGTTCCTGAGGGCTTTATTGAGATACTGGATGACCTTTTTATCACCTTGCATGCGCCTACTCCCTGCTGTGGAATGAATGTTGGAAATCGTACCGGCGACCGTGAAGAACTATAGCCCAGACAGCCCTGCGGTCAATTTTGCTGTGACCGGCGGGCAAAGCATACGAGCCACAGGCGGGGATTCAGGCAGGCAGCGGGTCAGGCCCGCTGAGCATCACCAGGCAGCCCGGTGGTCCGGGCCTGCTCCAGAATACCGCGGGCACAGCCGGCACATTTGCCGCACTGGCTGGCGACACCGAGTCGCTCCTTCAAGTCACGCACGCTGTCGATACCCTCGCTGGCTGCAGCGCGGATCTGACCACAGGTAATCTGTTTACAAATACATACGTACATGCGACCTCCCACAGGATGACGCTAATGTAAATGCGAATGACTCCTATTGTCAACAAAAATCGTCCTCAGCGCCCCGCGCGCACCAGCCCGCCCAGTCCCGCCTCGTCCAGGCTGCGGTGCAGCAGCGCGCGCACCGCTGCGCCATCTTCCAGCACATCGGCCTCTTCAAGCAGGGCCTGCATCTGGGCGAGACCGAAGCTGCGCACCGCCCATTTCACGCGCAACAGGCTGGCGGCACTCATACTGAGGGAATCAATGCCCATACCCAGCAGTAACAGGGCCGACGCCGGATCGCCGGCCATTTCACCGCAGACGCTTACGGGTCGGTCAGCCGCGTGCGCCGCCCGGACAACCTGGTGAATCGCGCGCAACACAGCCGGGTGCAGGCTGTCGTAGAGCGCCGCGACCTGTGCATTGTTGCGATCCACCGCCAGCAGGTACTGCGTCAGGTCATTGGTGCCGATGGAAAAGAAGTCGACCCGCTGGGACATCGCCGGCACCTGGTAGATAGTCGAGGGGACCTCGATCATGACCCCGACGGGCGGAAACACGACGTCCTCGCCATCGTCCCGCAGCTCCTTGTGAGCGCGCTTGATCAAGCCGAGCGCACTGTCTATTTCGGCGACATTGCTGATCATGGGTAACAGCAGTCGCAGGTTATTCAAGCCGACGCTGGCGCGCATAATGGCGCGCACCTGGGCCAGGAAGATTTCCGGGTGATCGAGCGATATGCGGATACCCCGCCAGCCGAGAAACGGGTTGTCTTCCACCACGGGGAAATAAGACAGTATCTTGTCGCCGCCGACATCGAGGGTTCGCACGGTCACCGGGGCCGGCGCGAAGGCTTTCAGCACCTGCCGGTAGGTACGCCGCTGTTCTTCCTCGCCGGGAAAACGGTCGCGTATCAGGAACGGCACTTCGGTCCGGTAGAGGCCGACACCTTCTGCACCACAGCGCAATGATGGCGTGATATCGGTCAACAGACCGGTATTGGCGTAGAGTGACACCCTGAACCCATCCAGCGTTTCCGCGGGCAACGAAACCAGCTCCTGCAATTCATTGGAGAGTTCCGTCTCTTCACGCTGCAGCCGCTTGAATTCCTTGCGGATGGCCTCCGAAGGCCGCACGAAGAGGCGCGCCTGGTAGCCGTCGACGACCAGTTCCTGACCTTCCAGCCGCGCAACCGGCAGATCGTCGAAACCCATAACAGCGGGAATGCCCAGCGCGCGCGCGAGGATGGCCACATGCGAGGCGCTGGAGCCGCGCGCCGACACCACGCCGACCAGTAGGTTGGCCGGCACTTCAGCCAATTGACTGGCGCTGACCTCCTCGCCTACCAGGATGGTATTGGCAGCATAGGTACGCGTGACGGGTTGGCTGCTCTGCAGGCGCTCAATGACTCGCCGCCCGAGGTCGCGTACGTCACCGGCGCGTTCGCGCAGGTAAGGGTCTTCCATTTTTTCGAACGCGCTGACGTGTTCGCTGATGGTCTTGCGCAACGCGCCCGGCGCCCAGTTGCCGGCGCGTATGCCGTCAATGGTGCCGTCGATCAGGTTTTCGCTGCGCAGCATCAGAATCAGGGCATCGAACAGCGCAATATCCTCGACCGGCAGCACATCCACCATGCGCGCGGACATCATGCGCATGTCCCGCTCGACCGCGGCGATTGCGGCGTGAAACCCGGCGATCTCGGCATTGACATCCTGCACGGGCCGGTCCGGGATCGCGTCCAGATTGGCCAGCGGATAAACCACGTGGGCCCGCCCCACGGCCGCGCCAGGCGTACCCGACACGCCCTTGAGCGCAAACCGCGACTCGTCGGATTCGCGCAGCATGCGATCCATATCGCCACTGGCCTCGGCATGACTGATGGCGCCCGCGAGCTGTGCGCCGAGTGTGAACAGGAATGTTTCTTCCTGTTCGGCGAAACGCCGGCGCTCACGTTGCCGCACGACCAGCACACCGAGCACCGCACGGTGCTGAATAATCGGCACGCCGAGAAAGCCGTGATAGACCTCTTCGCCGATCTGGCTGCTCAAAATGAAGTTGGGATGGTCCGAGGCGTTGCCCAGGTTGAGCGGTTCTTCGCGGCGCACCACTTCCCCCACCAGCCCCTGGCCGAAATCCAGACGCACCTGCCCGATGACGCTGGGGCTATAGCCGTCAGTGGCCATCATCACATACTGTTGCGCATCGTGGTCGACGAGGTAAACCGAACACACATCGACCGCCATGGCCTGCTTGACGCGCGTGACGATCACATCCAGTGCACGTGACAGATCCGGTGCGCGGTTTACTTCCTGGATAATCCTGCGGAGAATATCGAGCAAATGTCAGATTCCGGTGGGTTCGGGGCGACGCGCCCGAAGTGATTGTCAGCGAACCCGCGAGCGGGATGCTTTGCCGTTGGCAAACAGCAGCGGCGCCAGTTCATTGAGCGCCATTTTGTAGACCGTGCGCTTGAAGGGTACCACTTCTCTCAGAGGGTGCCAGTAGTCGACCCAGCGCCAGTTATCGAACTCCGGCTTGTCGCTGAGATCGAGCCTTACAAAACGTTCCTCGCCGATCAGCCGGAGCATAAACCACACCTGTTTCTGGCCCACGCAGACCGGTTCCTGGTGCCGCCGGATAAAGCGCTCGGGAAGACGGTAACGCAGCCAGCCGCGGGTGGAACCCAGCACATCAACGTGTTGAGACTGCAGACCAATTTCCTCTTCGAGTTCGCGAAACATTGCCTGCTCGGGCGTCTCCTCGGCGCGAATGCCGCCCTGCGGGAATTGCCAGGCATTTTGACGAATACGGCGCGCCCACAGCAACCTGCCTTTGCGGTTGGTCAAAATGATACCAACATTTGGCCTATATCCATCCGAATCAATCACTTGTGCGCCCGACTATCTGACTGTCTGCATGGATTTATTGTACACAGCGCACCGGCCGGCGCAAATCAGCGGGGACTTATTTGCGTTTTCTGCAAAGACGTCTATGCTGACCAGCCGACCGTTGCCTGGCGCAATTGATAGTATATAGGAATCATGGCCTTAGCGCTTTTCGACCTGGATAACACGCTGCTGGACGGTGACAGTGACTACTTATGGGGCTGTTTCCTGGTGGAACGCGGTGTTGTCGACGGTGAAACCTACCAGCGCGAGAATCAGCGATTTTACGAGCAGTATCTCGCCGGCTGCCTGGATATTCACGAATTCCTGCGCTTCCAGCTGCAGCCCCTCGCGACCCACACGCGCCACCAGCTGGAGCAGTGGCGCGAACAGTTCCTGAGCGACAAGATCGACCCGATCCTGTTGCCCAAGGCGCGCGCGCTGCTGGAAAAGCACCGCCAGCAGGGGGACGAACTGCTGATCATCACCGCAACCAACCGTTTCATCACCGGCCCCATTGCCGATCGCTATGCCGTGTCCCACCTGCTGGCCACCGAGCCGGAAATGCGTGGCGGCGAATACACCGGGGGCGTCAACGGCACGCCCTGCTTCCAGGACGGCAAGGTGGAATGCCTGCAGCGCTGGCTGGACGAGCGGAGACAAACTCTGGCGGGCAGCTGGTTCTATAGTGATTCGCACAACGACCTGCCCTTGCTGGAACGTGTGGAGCACCCGGTTGCTGTCGACCCGGACGAAAAACTCGAGGCCCTGGCGCAGGAACGCGGCTGGCCGGTCATCAGTCTGCGCTGAGCGACGTGTACCACGCGCGCCCCCTGCCCCTGTTGCTGGGTCTGCTGGCCCTCAGCCTGATCGGTGCCTGGTTCAACCTCACGACAGGCCCCGTGCCGTTGAATCCGCTGGACTCGCTGCAGCACCCGGGCACGCTGGACGCACAGATCCTGTGGCAACTGCGGCTGCCACGTGCGGCCAACGCATTCGTCACCGGCGCACTCCTCGGTGTCGCCGGCGCGCTCATGCAGGTATTGCTGCGCAACCCGCTCGCCGATCCTTATATTCTCGGTGTTTCCGGTGGCGCCTCGGTTGGTGCACTGCTGACCATAATGGCGGGCGCGGGCACTTTCGCCCTGCAGTCCGGCGCCTTCGCCGGTGCATTGATTTCGATGTTGCTGGTGTTTTCGCTGGCACACGGCCGGGGCAGCTGGGACACGACCCGGCTGCTTCTCACCGGCGTCGTCCTGGCCGCCGGCTGGGGCGCGCTGATCAGCCTGCTGCTGGCACTCAGCGCCAACACCCAGCTGCAGGGGATGCTGTTCTGGTTGATGGGCGATCTGAGTTTTGGCGGGACACCGTTAGCGGGTGGACTGCTGCTGCTCCTGATGCTGCCCGTCACGCTGGCCATAGCCCCGGCGCTGAACCTGCTGGGCGCCGGGGAACGCCAGGCCGCTGCACTGGGGGTGGCAGTCGGGCGCCTGCGCATACTCGTCTATGTGCTGGCATCCCTGGCGACCGCCAGCGCCGTCACCCAGGCGGGCAATATCGGTTTCGTGGGCCTCATTGCGCCTCACATGCTGCGCCTCGCGGGCGCGCGCGATCACCGCGTTCTGATGCCTGCCGTATTGCTGCTGGGCGGCACGCTGCTGTCGGTTGCCGACGCCCTGTCCCGCCTGGTGGTTGAACCACGGCAGCTGCCGGTGGGCGTTTTGACTGCACTGCTCGGCGTGCCGCTGTTCCTGTTGCTTCTGTACCGCTCGCGGCCGTTGCAGGATGAATGAGCCACGGCCGCTGTTGCGTTGTGACCGCCTGCGCGTCGAAATCGGCGAGCTGGTGGTGGCGCGCGAACTGACCTTCCGTATGTACCCCGGCCAGTGCTGGTGCCTGCTGGGACGCAATGGCGTCGGCAAGACTACCCTGTTGCATACCCTCGCGGGCCTGCGCCCCGCAGGAAGCGGCAGCATACAGCTCAGCGACACAGCGCTCGACAGGCTGACCCGCAAGCAGGTGGCGCAGCGACTCGCGATGCTGTTTCAGGACCAGACCGACAGCTTTCCCGCCAGCGTACGCGAAAAAGTACTGCAGGGCCGTCACCCTTACCTGCGCGCCTGGCAGTGGGAGAGCGCCGACGACCATGAACTCGTCTCGCGCCTGTTGCACAAACTGGAACTGGAAGCACTGGACAGCCGCAATATCCAGACCCTGTCCGGCGGGGAACGCCAGCGCGTCGCTGTCGCCACTGCACTGGCACAGCACTGCCGCCTGCTCCTGCTGGATGAACCGACCAACCACCTGGACCTGCGCCACCGCTTCGGCCTGCTCAGCATGCTTGCCGACGATTGCCGGGAACAACGGCACACGCTGATGATGAGCCTGCACGACATCAACCTCGCGGCGCGTTTTTGCAGTCACGCCCTGCTGCTGCTGGGCAACGGCGAAGTACTGCACGGGGCGGTGGACGAATTACTCGACAGCCAGGTCCTCGAAAACCTCTATCAACACCCTCTGGTAGAGGTTGAAACGCCATCCGGGCGCGCCTGGTTGCCCCGGTAAAACGTCAGTTTTTTCGACGCACAAAATACCACAAGGGATTCAACAAGTTATCACGACATTGCGGGTGCCGGCCTGCGAACGACTGATTGTTAAGCTTTTTTACTATTACGCCCGAGCGCGCTTATGGTGCATTTGTCGATGCACCTTACACAATAAAATCGCCAGGTTCGCAGTCACGACAACAAGCCCTTGAAAAACATGCCCAGTTTCATTGGCGGCACGTCAATTGCTCGGTTTTTGCTTCGAGACCTAACACTGAGACATGGCATGCCGGCAGAAGACCAGCTCGTGACCCTCGCGTCAGGCGAAGACCTGCAGGCGGAGCGTCGCCGCGGACCCGACCGCCGGCGTCACACCTGGCGCACCCTCACCTATTGCGGCCTCCAAGGCCGTGGGCGGCGTCATCAGGTCCGTCGCCACGACAGCAACTACTACCTCGACCGTTACGATCAAAGACTGGTTTTCACCGGCCTGCTGGTGCTGCTGCTGAGCTGTGTCGACGCCATGCTGACGCTCACCCTGCTGGACAAGGGTGCCTATGAGGCCAACCACCTGATGGCCCATTTGCTCTCGATCGGCGACAAGCCGTTTGTGGTCACCAAGATCGCGATGACCGCCGCCGGCGTCCTGTTTCTGCTGATGCACGCGCATTTCCGCGTTCTGCGGGTCACCAGCGGCAAGGGTATGCTGCAGTTTCTGGCCGTCCTGTACGGGCTGCTGATTCTCTGGGAGCTTCTGTTACTGGGGGTTGTTGAATAATGACACACAAACTCAGCTGGCAAACAGCCGTCGCCACCAACGACGCCGATTCCCTGGCTGCGGCACTGGCGCTTGCAAATCGACTGGCGGAAGCTTGGAAAGGATCCAGCCAGGCAGCGGTGGATTATCGCTGTAGCCGCATGAAACGCCCAGATTATTGGGGTCGAAGATTTTCACAAAACTAGGCAGTTGCACGTCGTCCACGTAGACGATACCGCAGTAGTCTTCGTCGTGCTCCTTGCGCAGGAGCAGATCGATTTCGTCGAGAAAGCGCGACATAGCGTCCCCGGCCACCGGTTCCGTCGGTGGCTGTTCCCCGACGGCATACAGGTACCAGTCGTTGCCCGCATCCGCGCGCAGCCGCTCCCACAGTTTATCCAGGTGTTCCCAACGCAGCACCCCCGAAAACGTGCTCTTGAAAGCCGTGCGAAAATCCTGCTGATCGGTCATGTTGTTGCTCTCTTATCGTTCGTCCATCCACCGTGCGAGACACCGCACCTTGTGACGCTGCGACTCCAGCAGTATCTGCGGGTAGCGCTTGAGACGCCCCTCGGCGTAGAGATGCCCCGCTCTGCTGATTGCCGCCATCCGCGAGCCAACAACGGCTCTCAGGATCCCGTCACTGGACTTGAAGTGGTAATAAAAGTTGCCGCGTGAGGCGTTCGCCGCTGCGATACTCTCATTAAACCAGGCCTGGTTGTCAGCCCCGCAGATCTAACAGCCGGTCAGCCTCCGCTATCCGGGATGGCGTTCGACCGACAAATTAATACACCCGTCCGCGTTCTTCAAGAACGCTTGGGCGGGCCTGAAAACTTCATAAATGTCATAATCTTAACAATACTTCAACTTGACACGCAGAGGCCGGTGACTGTAAAGTGCGGCTCGCTATCCAGGATCCGCCCGGCCCACACCATGAACATTCAGCTTAGCGCCTTCGTCGCTGTCTCCTGCCTGGCACACGCCGCCGTGTTGCTGTGGTCGGAATCGCTTGCGCCTGTGCAGCTGAACATCGGCGGCCAGGCACAGGCGCTTCGCGTCAGCCTGACGACCAGGCCGTCACCCGCACCGCGCGAAGTCGCGGCCCTGGAAACCGTCACGACAACAACACCGCCTGCGCGGCAAACGGCGCCCGCACCGCTGCCCCGCAGGAAACCCCGCAGTGAGACACCGCGCAAACCCGCTGAACATATAGCCCCGCAGAACATCGCAGCGCGTGCGACCGGCGACAAGGTCGCGGTGCCAGCGCAGGAGGCCGTACAGCAAGTCAGCGCCCTGAACGTCAGCGAACGCGTCAGTGCCGCGCTACAGAGCCAGTTGGCGGAACGTTTCGAATACCCCTGGCTGGCGCGCAAGCGCGGTTGGCAGGGTCTGGTCACCCTGTCGCTGCATATCGACGCGAACGGGGAACTGAGCCAGTGGAAAGTTACCCGAACGTCGGGTTACAGCATCCTGGATCGTTCGGCCTTGCAGGCGGCCAGACGCATAAGCCGGCTACCGCAGGCCAACCGGTTGCTCAACGGTCGATCACTGACGCTTTCCATACCGGTTCGCTACCAGCTGCTGGACAGTTGAGTGTCGTCAGCATCGGCGGGCCACAGGCGCGCCGCACCACGTACGCCGCTGGAATCGCCGTGGCGCGGCGGGACCAGGCGGGTGTCGACCCGGTCGGAAAAAACATAGTCTGCCCAGGCACGCGGCACATCGCGGTACAGGCGTTCGATGTTACCCACACCACCGCCCAGCACGATCACCTCGGGATCGACAACGTTGATTACCGACGCCATGGCACGCGCCATGCGATTGATGTAGCGCTCCAGGCAGGCCACGGCGAGGGCCCCGCCGCGTCTGTCGTGTTCGGCGATCCGCTCGGCTTTCAGCATCGCGCCGCCCAGCCGTCGATACTCGCGCTCCAGACCCGGGCCCGACAACCAGGTTTCGATACAGCCCATTTTGCCACAATAACAGGCCGGTCCCGGTTGCTCGTCGTCACACGGCCAGGGCAGCGGGTTGTGCCCCCATTCGCCGGTGATAGCGTTCGGCCCGGTGAGCAGGCGTCCGTGGACAACCAGACCGCCGCCCGTCCCTGTCCCGACAATGACGCCGAAGACGCTCGCCGCGCCGGTTGCAGCGCCATCGGCGGCTTCCGACAGGGCGAAACAGTCGGCATCGTTGGCGATACGCACCTCGCGCTGCAACAGGCGCTGCAGATCCTGGCCCAGGGGCTTGCCGTTCAGACACACGGAGTTCGAATTTTTCAACAACCCGGTCGCCGGAGAGATGGCGCCGGGCGTGCAGATACCGACGCGGCCACGGCAATCCAGTTCGACCTCGGCCGCGCGCACCAGCCCGGCAATGGTCTCGAGTGTTCTCACGTAGTCGCCCTGGGGTGTCGCGACGCGGCGGCGCAGCCGCGGCTCGCCGGCTTCATCCAGAACGATGATTTCGATCTTGCTTCCGCCCAGATCGACGCCCAGGCGCAGCGCAGCCTTCGCCGCCGGCGACGCTTTGCCGCTCAGCCCACCCACCCGGCCAGTACGAGCAGAGAAAGCAAGACCAGCCACACGATCAGGGTACGCCAGACCAGACGCATGGCCGCCCGCACCGGGGACACCACGTCGGATGCGTACGCGGCCTCATCCAGACCCAGCGCACCACTGCCGGTTAGTGTCAGCACGCGCTCCGATCCCTCGGCGCCCTGCGGGTTCTCCAGATGCGCCTCGCGCCAGCCCGCCAGCGCAGAATCGAAATGCCCGCTCAAGGCAAACCCCAGCGCCAGCAATCTGGCGGGGAACCACAGCAATACCGCGTACAGCCAGGCAATACTCTCGCCGAACGCACCCTGCTCCGGCCGCCGGTAATAAAGCACCGACGCACTGCGGTACATGACCGCCCCCAGCGGCCCCAGCAGCGCAAACCAGAACAACACCGCAAACAGACGGTCGCTGGCTTCAGCCAGGACCGCGCCGCTCATGCGCCGCGCACGATCGGCGCCGGGCTCCGGCGGCTCGCCGCCCCGCAGCAGCCTGCCTGCCGCCCGCTGTCGCAATACGCTGTCACTGGAATCACAGACTTCACAATAGGTATCCACGTCCACCGCGAGATCGCGCGGTCCCAGGCAGTAGATGAACACCGCGGTGTAAAACAGCAGCTCGACCAGACCGAACAGCCAGTCAGCGATCCAGATCTGGACCAGACCCACCGCAAGCCACAGCGGCGCAAGCACCAGCAGCAGTCCACCGATATGATCCCAGAGCGATCCGCTGAATCGCTCCCGGATCCAGTCCACATACCATAGAAACCGGTCATAGCGGCGGAATTCGTGCAGATGCGTCAGAAGGCGATCCGCGGCAATACCCAGAAGGGCTGAAATGAGTGTCATGATTATGGATGCACGGGAAGACCTGGCGAACGCTACCGCTTGCCCAAGCAGTGTGTCAAGCCAGCAGCGTTTTCAAGCGGCTCCAGTCAAACGCCGGACCCGGATCGGTTTTACGCCCGGGCGCAACATCGCTGTGGCCGACGATCGCATCGTCGCCGATAGCGGGAAACCGCCGGCGCAGTAGCCGTATCAGGTCAGCGAGACGCCGGTACTGTATGTCTGCATATGGGGTATCGTCCTGGCCTTCCAGCTCGATACCGATGGCGAAATCATTACAGGCCTCGCGTCCCTGGTAGCAGGACTGACCGGCGTGCCAGGCGCGCCGGGTAAACGGCACATACTGCACCAGCTCGCCATCGCGCCGGATGAGTATATGTGACGACACCCGCATGCCCTCGATCTCCTCGAAGTAAGGATGCACCGCGCACTCCAGCCGGTTGGTGAAGAAGTCGTCGATCCAGGGCCCTCCGTATTCGCCCGGCGGCAGGCTGATGCCGTGTACGACGATCAGCGAAACATCGCCGTCCGCAGGGCGCTCGTCGCAATTCGGCGACAGCACCTGGCGCGCGCCGATCAGCCAGGCGCCGTCGCTTGTCAGTTGCATGCCGTTTCCCCATTTTGCTTCACGCGTTTATTATGGAGTCTCAGCCGCATCCGTTACAATGCGGGTTTTATCCAGCTCAAACCGGTATCGCAAGGAGTCTTAGTGAAAGCCATCAGCCTTGTTGTCGTCCTCTTCCTCGGCCTCGCCAGCAGCGCCTTCGCTGAGACCCTGTACGTCAGCGACCGTCTCGAAATACAGATGCGCACCGGCAAAGGCACGCAGTTCAGAATCCTGCGCATGCTGCCCAGCGGTACGCCCCTGGATGTCCTGGAAGTCGACCAGGAAAACGGCTATTCACGCGTGCGTGCACCAGGCGGCGTGGAAGGCTGGGTCCTGAACCGTTACCTGATGAAAGGCCAGGCGGCCCGCGATCGGCTCGCCAGCGCCGAAAAACAGCTGGCCCAGCTGGAGCTGGAAAACCGCAAACTGAAGACCTCGTTCAGCGACCTCAAACAGGAAAAAGGCCAGACCGCGGAGGAACGCAACGATCTGGAAAAGAAAAACCGCAAGATCGCCCAGGAGCTTGAAGAGATCCGCCGTACCGCATCGAGCGCGCTGGCTATCGACACCGAAAACAAGGATCTGAAAAGCAAGATCGTGGCCTATGAGCGCCAGCTGCAGACCCTGCAGCAGGAGAACGAGGGCCTCAAGGATCGCACCGCGCGCGACTGGTTCATGGTCGGCGCCGGCGTGATCATTCTCGGCATGATCATCGGTCTGATTATTCCGCGTATCCGCTGGCGCAAGAAATCCAGCTGGGACACGCTCTGAAACAGGCGCCGTGTCCGTGGGCCGGCAACGACCCGTTGTACCGGGCCTACCACGATGAGGAGTGGGGTGTAGCGTGCCGCGATGACTCCCGCCTGTTTGAGATGCTGATCCTGGAGGGCGCGCAGGCGGGCCTCAGCTGGATCACCATCCTGCGCAAGCGCGACAACTACCGGCAGGCATTCGACAACTTCGACGCCAACAAGATCGCCCACTATTCACAACGCCGGATAGCCGCGCTGCTCAACAACCCGGGTATTGTGCGCAACCGCCGCAAAGTCGAATCGGCGGTCGGCAACGCCAGGGCCTGCCTCGCGATTCTCGACAGCGGCCAGCGCTTCGCGGATTTTGTCTGGCAGTTTGTCGATGACACGCCGGTTATCAACCGCTGGCGCACGATGCAGGAGGTGCCCTCGAGCACGCCGGCCTCGGACAGCCTGAGCAGGGCACTGAAAAAACGCGGCTTCAGCTTTGTCGGCAGCACTATCTGCTATGCCTACATGCAAGCTGTGGGCATGGTCAACGACCATCTGCTCAGCTGTCCACAGCACCGCCGCTGCCAGACCGGGTGATCCGCCCTCTGCTTACTCGTCAGTCACGCAGCCTTCCGAAGCCGTTTTCACCGTCTTGATGTATTTGTACAAGGTTCCGCGTTCAGCCTTGTAGGGCGGCATCTGCCAGGCGGCACGCCGTTTTTCCATCTCCGCATCGCCGACATCGACGTTCAGACTCTGGGTCCGCGCGTTGATAGTGATAAGGTCACCATCCCTGATCAGGCCGATAGCGCCGCCCTCCTGCGCCTCCGGCACCACGTGCCCGATGATGAAACCGTGCGAACCGCCGGAGAAACGGCCGTCGGTAATCAGGGCGACGTCCTTACCCAGACCTGCACCCATGATGGCCGAGGTCGGCGTCAGCATTTCCGGCATACCCGGTCCGCCCTTCGGGCCCTCGTAGCGGATCACCACCACGTCGCCCTTGTTGATATCACCTTTTTCGAGACCGGCGAGCATGTCCTCCTCGCAGTCGAACACGCGGGCGGGCCCGGAAAACTCCAGGCCTTCCTTACCGGTAATCTTGGCCACCGAACCACCCGGTGCCAGGTTGCCCTTGAGTATCTGGATATGTGCGGTGTCCTTGATGGGTCTGTCCACCGGCATGAACACATCCTGTCCCTGTTTCAGCCCGGGCAGGTCGGCGAGGTTCTCGGCCACCGTCTTGCCCGTCACTGTCAGGCAATCACCATTGATGAACCCGTGTTCCAGCAGGTATTTCATGACCGCCGGGGTACCGCCGACATTGTGCAGATCTTCCATCACGTATTTGCCGGATGGTTTGAGGTCGGCGAGGAACGGCACCCGGTCACTGACCGTCTGAAAATCGTCAATGGTCAAGGGCACATCCACCGCGCGCGCCATGGCCAGCAGATGCAGGACGGCGTTGGTCGAACCGCCAGTCGCCATGACAATCACCATGGCATTCTCGAATGCCTCCCGGGTCATGATGTCGCGCGGCTTGATATCCTGATCGAGCAGGTTGCGGATCGCTGCACCGGCCTGCAGGCATTCCTGCAGTTTGCCCGGATCGACCGCAGGCGTGGACGAACTGTATGGCAGACTCATCCCCATCGCCTCGATCGCCGCGGCCATGGTATTGGCGGTATACATGCCGCCGCAGGCGCCGGCACCCGGGCAGGAATGCGCCACGATCTGCTGGCGTTCCGCGTCATCGATACTGCCGGCGAGGTATGCACCGTAACTCTGGAATGCCGAGACCACGTCCAGCGTTTCGCCCTTCCAGTGACCGGGCTTGATGGTGCCGCCGTAAATCATCAGCGAGGGCCGGTTGATGCGGCCCATGGCGATCATCACGCCAGGCATATTCTTGTCACAACCCGGGATGGAAATATTGGCGTCATACCATTGGGCATTCATCACGGTTTCGATCGAATCCGCGATGATATCGCGCGACTGCAGCGAATAGCTCATGCCCCGGGTACCCATCGAAATGCCGTCGCTGACACCGATGGTGTTGAACCGCAAACCGACCAGTCCGGCTGCCTGCACACCTTCCTTGACCCTGGCGGCCAGATCATTGAGGTGCATATTGCAGGTATTACCCTCCCACCAGACGCTGGAAATACCGACCTCCGCCCTGCTCATGTCTTCCGGGGTGAGGCCGACGCCATAGAGCATGGCCTGTGAGGCGCCCTGGGAACGGGGCTCGGTGATACGGGAGCTGTAACGATTGAGTTTTTTTGTCATCGACCTGTCCGGCCTGTTGCCTGGAGAATCCTTAAACGCCCTATTGTAGCGGGACAAAGGGGGCGGACCAACGGGTTGCTGCGGATTCTTTTACCGAGGCAACAGCGCGGCCCGGTAAACGCCGCACCGCTAAGACGCTGAATCGAACGGGATCGCAAGCGCCGGAAAACCGGGAGCCACGCAGTGGCAGCCCTGTCCGGTCGGGTTCGCCCGACGCTTGTGCGGTCCACTGGCAACCGCGGGTTGGCCAAGCCGGTGTCCCGGACCCGTATTGCGAGAACGCTGTCTAGCGCGCCGGGCGAGCGCGCGGATGATTCATTTGCCGGTTGAGCAGGTTCTGATACCGAACAGGCTGTATGCCGGACACCAGCCGATCAGCCCGGTCACCAGCGGCACAATACCCAGCAACCCCCATGGATACAGCGTTGCGCTAAACGGGCCGACAAAAGTCAGCACCAGCAATGCCGCTCCAGCGACGATTCTTATCGCCTTGTCTACTTGACCTACGTTGGCCATAACTCACCTCATGGGGTTAGTGTAAGAACTGAGTCTAACTATAGACCGGGGCCGCGGCGCGTGCAGTGATTAAGTCACAGCCTCAGCCGGTATCCCGGCCGACCCGGCTCAGAGCCTGCGGCCGCAGCACCTGGACGCTGCCGCGCAACACCCGGATCCAGCCCTGTTTCTCAAACGCCTTGAGTTGCCGGCTGACCACCTCACGGGCGGTACCGAGCTCACTGGCCAGCTGTCGGTGGGTCGCGGTCACGGCATCCCCGCCGGATTTACTGCGGTCAAGCAGCAGCCGCGCCAGGCGCGTATCCACCCGTCCGGATGTCACCTCATTGATACGCTGGATGAGATCGCCGAGGCGCTTCCCGTGACTGGCAAAGACGAAACGTTGAAAGGCGGCGGAATGGCCAAGCATCCGTCCAAATACCGTGTGCGGTATGAGCAGCGCACTGGTCTCGGTTTCGGTCACACCCTCGGCGGGGTAGGCTTCGCCACTCATCAGACAGGCGGTGGTTATGACACAGGACTGACCGTCGGTGACCCGGTACAGGACCACTTCACGTCCCGTGGCCGACACGGTATACACGCGGACGCTGCCCTCGACCACAACCAGATAGCCGCGACACCCGTCGCCGCGGCGAAACACGTCGCGCCACGCCGGCAACCGCACCACCTGCAGCTGCTCCCGCAACTGCCGCAGCACAATGTCGTCAATCGGAAACCAGCTATCGAGCAGTTCGGCTATCTGTTTATTATTTGAGTTATCGTGACTCGCCACGAATATTGTCGCATTCAACCAACCGGGGCATCAGCTTAGACAACTATACGCCCCCTTGACAATAAAAAAGGCGCGGGTATCAACCCGCGCCAGGAATTCGGCTCAGTGGGAGGGATGTTGGCAAGTGAACTGAACCGAAGGAGCATCTCTCAATCCTAGAGACACCGCCGTATACGCAAAAGTTCACGGCCGGCGAAACAAACAATAATTTGCTGCTGATCCAAACCCTTAGTCCAAGAGACAGTGATTTACCACTGTCCCGCAGCTATCCGCAGACTACAGTCTGACCCTCAGCCTGGAAGGCCCCAAGGCCCCACGCGTCAAATTGTCGCAGCCGCAGCGCCAGGCTCTCGGCTAGAATAGCGCGGATGCTTGAACATACGCCTGCCCAGGTCAGCAGTTCCCGCAACCTTAAACGTCTGTTTACCTTGCGCAGCCTGATGATTGCCGGTGCATTCTTCGCTGTCCTCGGCGCCCGCTACCTGTTCGATATCGAACTGCAACTGACACCACTATTGTTGATCGTCGGCCTGCTCGCGTCGGTAAACCTGTGGACCTGGCTCCAGGTTCGCCGTGGCATCCTGGTCACCGATCGCGCATTTCTTTATCAGTTATCCATCGATGTGGCGGCAATAGCAGCGCTGCTGTACTTCGCCGGCGGGGCAACCAGCCCTTTCGCCTGGCTGTTTCTGATGCCGTTGATTGTCGCCGCGACGGTACTGCCGGCACGGGCGACCTGGATCATCGCCGTACTGGCAACGCTGTGCTACACACTGCTGATGCGTTACTACGTGCCGCTGGGCGAACACACCCACATACCGCAGGGCGACAGTTTCAGCCGGCACGTGTTCGGCATGTGGTTCGGTTTTGTCATGAGCGCCTGTCTGATAGCGTGGCTGGTCGCCGGCATGGCCAGAACGCTGCGCAGGCGTGACCGGTTGCTGGCCGAGGCCCGGGAAAAAGCACTGCGCGATGAACAGCTGGTGGCCCTGGCAACCATGGCAACCGGTGCCGCCCACGAACTGGGAACGCCGTTGGCCACCATGGCCGTAGTCACGCGCGAACTGGAACGTGGCGAATTGCCGGAGTCGGTACAACGCAAGCTGGGCATTCTTAAAGACCAGATCGGTCGCTGCAAACTCGCGCTCAGCACAATCTCCGCGTCTGCCGGGGCAGGCAGAGCTGAAGGCGGCGGACTGATCCCGGTACCCGCTTTTATCGACAACCTGGTGGCACGCTGGCAACATCAGTGCCCCGGCGCCACGCTTTCGGTGCGCCTGAGACCGGGTGACCCGACCGCCACAGTCATCGGTGAGCAGACACTCGTGCAGTCCCTGATCAACCTGCTGAACAATGCAGCCGATGCCTGCGCCCGGCCGCTGTTGCTGGAAGCGGGCTGGACAGCCGCCGGGCTGAGCCTCGACATTCTCGACCGTGGCCCGGGCCTGCACCCACAGATGGCCGAACAGGTCGATCAACCCAAAACCAGCCAGAAAGAGTTCGGTATGGGCCTGGGCCTGTTTCTGGCTCACGCCACCATTCAACGGATGGGTGGAGAAATCACCCTTTCTGACCGCGCGGGTGGCGGCACGCGAACCCATATACACATCCCATTGACGCAACTGCCCTGAGCACATGAACGAATCCAGCGAGACCAGACCTTCTATCCTTATTGTCGACGATGACGAGATTTTCTGCGAAGTGCTATCCGATGCCTTCAACGACCGCGGCTACTCGGTCACGGTAGCCCGCGATACCGACAGCGCTGTGCGCAAGGCCCGGGAGTGTGACCCCGAATACGCGGTTGTCGACCTGCGCATTGGCCAGGCATCCGGGTTGAAAGTGGTCGAAACCCTGCATGCCATGGACGAGAATACCCGCATCGTCATGCTCACCGGCTACGCCAGCGTAGCCACCGCCGTGGAAGCCATCAAGCTGGGGGCGGTACATTATCTGACCAAACCCGCCGATGCCGACGAAATCCTCGCCGCGCTGCACCGGGACGAGGGCGACCCGAACATTGTCGTGTCGGACAACCCGCTGACGGTCAAGCGCCTGGAATGGGAACACTTGCAGAGGGTGTTGAACGAATGTGACGGAAACATCTCGGCCGCCGCGCGCAAACTGCGCATGCACCGCCGGACGCTGCAACGCAAACTCGCCAAACGGCCGGTAAAGGACTAACATCTGGCACGGCTTTGGCCGCTGGCCATGGCCCTCGTTCAGCTCAAAAACAGGATGGGAACATGAAGAACTTTTTCGCGCTGCTAACCACCGCAATGCTGATATTCAATGCCGGCACGCTATCCGCCGCAACCAATCCAAAAGTAAAAATGGTGACATCCAAAGGCGACATCGTTATCGAACTCTATGCCGACAAGGCGCCGGTTACTGTCGAGAACTTCTTGCGCTACGTTAATGACAGCGCTTATGACGGGACCATTTTCCACCGCGTGATCAAGGGCTTCATGAACCAGGGCGGCGGCTTCACGCCAGACCTGCAGAAGCGCCCGGCCAAATACCCGCCGATCAAGAACGAGGCCGACAACGGGCTGAAAAACAAGCGCGGCAGCATCGCTATGGCGCGCACCAGCGACCCGAACTCGGCGACCAACCAGTTCTTTATCAATACGGCCGACAATGACTTCCTCGACCACAAGAGCAAGAGCATGCAGGGCTGGGGCTATGCGGTTTTCGGCCAGGTCACCGAGGGCATGGACGTGGTGGACAGCATAGCCAGCGTCAAGACCGGGGCACGCGGTCCTTTCAGAAGCGACGTTCCGCTGGAAAACATCGAAATACTCAGCGTTAAGGTCCTGGCGGACGACGCCGCAGCCACCGGACAGTAGGGCAGCGCGCCGCGGCCGCCACCCGGCCTGGCGCAGTGCTTACGGTTTAACCGCCAGCCAGATGGTGACCCTGCGGTTACGCGCCCAGGCCGCCTGGCTGTTTGCGGCCACCAGCGGTTGGGTTTCGCCGAAGTAGCGTGATTCAACAACCTTCGACGGGACGCCACGCGAAGCCAGGTAGCGCGCCACCATCGTGGCGCGTTTACGCGACAACTGCATATTGTATTCAGGCGTACCACGCGCATCGGCGTGCCCCCCAAGTACGATGCGAAAATCATGCTGCTTGCGCCACGCCCGTGCGACTTCCTCCAGGGCCTGCCGGGTGGTCCGACTGAGTCGATCACTGCCGGTGCCGAAATAGACCGTCTTCTCGTCCAGCGGTTCGAAATCAAGGTACAACAGACTCGCCGTACAGTTCAGAAACCCGGGAAGCGACTCGCGAAAACGCACCGGGGACAGCGCCACCTGAACCTGGTCGCGACCATCGCCCCAATCGCTGAATTCGATCACCGCTTTCATGCCCTGCTCCAGCTCATAATAGATGCGCAACGCCTGGTCACGCGGCAAGCGCATCGGAGTCTTGCCTTGCTGCAAGCGGAAATCCCCAAGCGGGCGCGCTTCGCCCTGGTGCTTCCAGGGCGGCGCCTCGGCGACAATGCGCGCCTGCTGGTCGCGCACGGGTGGCTCGTCGGCGTGCAACGAGAAACCCAACCGCCGCCCGGAGCGCTGCTCGAAGCGTGCCTGGCCAAAGCGGGGAATCTCGTGGACCAGTGCGCAGACACCGGGCCTGGCATCCAGTCGCCAAACGGATTCCTCCCAGCTGGCGTGGAAGTTCTGAACCTGCGCGCAGACCGGCATCGCCGCCAGGGCGACCATGCACGCGAAACCCCGGAAGCCGCTAGCCTGTGAAAATCTTCTCTGCATACCGCTATTTCGACTCCCTCACCCGCTATCTTGAGCCGGGCGATCAACCCCACCTCCGGTTGGTACAGCACTTGCTGTTTGTTTCACCAGTAATGTGCATATCGCGAAAAACGTGACATATCTTGATGAAGTCTTTACATTTGTCATAACGACATGACAAATAGTCAGATGCGTTGTTCCGACCGTCGCCATTTTAAACACCATCGTGGCACCCGCCGGGTAGTGCGAAGGCAGCCGTTTTAGCTGTTTAATCAAGCACTGAAACGATATTTTCGGGTTGCGCCACGCCATCAATAGCCGGGCAAGCGCATAAAAATCCCGAA
Source organism: Thiogranum sp. (assembly GCA_022340245.1). Taxonomy (GTDB): domain Bacteria; phylum Pseudomonadota; class Gammaproteobacteria; order DSM-19610; family DSM-19610; genus Thiogranum. The sequence continues at coordinate 1,278 of JAJDOI010000078.1, read as the reverse complement.
CTTTCGCGGCAGGAAGGGAAGGTTTCGCGGAAATTTCGTCGGATTTCTTATCACTTTAGGCCGAGGCGAGCGCTGATACCCGACATCTGGCTATACGGCCATGTAACCATCTGTATATCTATCGGTTTATTTATTTGGCCTTATATTTGCTCGAGCCTTACGCGAAGACCGCCCAACCTCCGGACCACAACGTTCGGCGGCAGATTCCCCGGGCGGCACGGGTGCCGCGGCGGCCTAACCGCCCCGGCTTCGGGGGCGCCAATCGCCGAGGCGAGGAGCGCCCCGCGCGCCGGACGTCACGCGGGCACACAAACCAGCGCCAGCGGTTACGCAACCCGCCGGACGGCGAAATCAACAGGGACTGCGAGCTTCTTAGAATGACAGACACCAACCTGAATAGTGTTATGAGCGACCTCGAATCGTCGCCCCGGAATATCACCGACATCGGTCGGCAGCAGACATCGGATCAAACCCGGATTTTTATTATCGGCCATCAGGACTTTTCGGTTCATGGCCTCGCCAGCATGCTGGAGGCCGGTGACGACAGTTTCACGGTTTCCTGCGTCGAGCCGAACGAAGCATGCATGGCGAAATTTACCGATGCGCGTCCGGATGCGCTGCTGATCCAGAACTCAAGCCTGCCGCAGCCGATCGAACCCTTCCTGCGCGGAATCCTGCAACGCTTTCCCGCCATCCGCATTCTGGTGTTCGGCAAAGGCATGAGCGACGAGCACCTGTACCGCCTGGTACGCACCGGCATACACGGCTACATCAATGAACGGATGAATGGCGATCACTTCAAACGCGCGCTCGATCGTCTGCTCGATGGCGGGCACTGGGTGGAACGGCATATCGTGGAACGTTTTATCGCCAGTCAACAAAGCTTCGACGAACTGCTGGAATCCCGGTTCAATGAACGTATCGAACACCTGTGTGAGGGCCTGACCAGGCGGGAAGTCGAGATTCTCTGCGAAGTCGTCAAGGGCCTGGCCATAAAGCAAATCGCCGAACACGTGCACCTGTCGCACCAGGGCGTAAAGATGCACCTTGCGAAGTTGTTCCGGAAGTTCAACGTCAACAATCGTAACCAGCTGATTCTCGCCACATTCGACTCAATCAGTCCAGTCGATGGCCTGTCGAATCTGCTGCGCGATGGCCTGAATCGGCGGCTGAGCAACAAGGCGACATCGGGCTGATTGTCGCCCGCCGCGATCGGGCCTGGCGGCCGCGGCTTTTGTGCTCAGGCTCAAGGCCACCGGACCCGCCCTGCAGCGGGCC
>JAJDOI010000016.1 GCA_022340245.1 Thiogranum sp. | reverse complement strand
TCTGTTCCATCTCCTCGAGACACTGCTCCTTGCGGGTCTTCGTCCGGTATTTCTCAAATCCCGTGGCTTCCAGGCTTTGCTGTTTCATCGCTTTCATCGAGCTGGTGATCAATGGGTTGATGAAATACGATTTCCGGAATTAATCAGAGTTGCCTTAGTATTTGGTCGTCCTCCATGGGGTTTGTATACGGTAGGCGATTGGCAGAGCCGAAATGTTAGTTTCTGTTAGCTAGGAGAACATGGCGACGGAAAGGGGTTTCAGGCTTTATCAACTTATAACAACTGGTTTTCCTTCATGGGGTTCGTGCCGTCGGAATGAGGGTTCTCGTTCGTAGGTGGCTGGGTTCCATGGGGTTCATTCATCAACGCGCGCGTGCGCGCGCGTACTGCTCTATTAACTCGTAGCCCCCATGGGGTTCGTGTCCTCAGATTTCGGGCGAAACCCATTTAAGGCACTGCGCTGCTTGCCCGCCGCGCTGGTCGGACCAGTCGAGGGACCTCCGAGCATCCGACACCGGCCGTTCGGGTAGAGATCGTGTCGCCTGCAAGGGTGGCCTATCCGCGTATTGGCGCCGCAGGTTAGAGCACGAAGCTCTTTAGGGAATTCCAGTTCCTCGGGGTAGGGCAGCCTCCGTGCGCTGCTCGAAAGCGTCTAGGGCGTCCTCGTATTCGGTGACCTGTTCACAGTATTCGCGCCACAGCTGACAGAGGTGGGCTACACGCCGCTCAATCGAGTTGCGCAGAACACCGGGGGTGCCGTTAGTGCGGGCGACATATGATACGCCTAGGTTGTCGAGGCACCTGGCTTGATCGCGGGGCAGGGCGTAACCCGTGAGGCGCTGGAGTTCTTGCGGTGTGAGGCAGATACGGCCGGTCATGATGCGGGGATAAAAATGTTGGCCAAAATGTTGGCCAAATGGTACCCAAACATGCCCAATACTGCCCAAACAAGGGCAGATCGGACATGATAACTGCTTGATATATTGAAAAAAATTGGTGGAGGCGGCGGGAATCGAACCCGCGTCCGCAAGTCCTCCGCCGTCGGCTCTACATGCTTATCCCGGTCTTTGAATTTAGCTGGCGGCTACCCGACGGGCAGGGAAGACCGACAGCGATTCCGGTAAGGTTTTAACGTATCGGCGCCGGAAGCACTTCAACGCGATCCTGTATGGGATGACTCCGGTGATCCGGGCGTACAGGCACACGCCGGGCCGAAGGCCTTACACCGGTTTTTAAGCGGCTAAAGCGTAGTTGTCGTCGTTGGCAACTATAGGTTTTACAGCTGGATTTACGAGGTAATCTGTCCCTCGGCATGCACCTCAGGTTTCGCAACCCACGTCGAAGCCAGGTCGCCCCCAAGTATTACCTTGCCTATGATACCAGAATCCGCTGGAAGTTCCCCGGTTCAGTTGCACAGCCCCACGGGAGCGGAGGCTTTGCCGGCGACGCCGGCCGTCAACCGTGCTTGAGAATGCGCTGCCGGTCGCGCTGCCAGTCCCGGTCCTTGAGGGTGGCGCGCTTGTCGTGTTCTTTCTTGCCCTTGGCCAGCGCGATTTCCAGCTTGGCGCGGCCCTTGCGCCAGTACATGGCGGTGGGGATCAGCGAATAGCCCTTGCGCTCGACGGCGCCGATGAGCTTGTCAATTTCGTCGCGGTGCATGAGCAGTTTGCGCGTGCGTCGCGGGTCGGGGTTGATGTGGGTCGAGGCGGTGGGCAGGGCGGTGATCAGAGCACCGAACAGGAAGGCCTCGCCGTTTTTCAGCAGGATGTAGCTGTCGACCATCTGCACCCTGCCGGCGCGCAGACTTTTGACCTCCCAGCCTTCCAGCGCCAGGCCGGCTTCCAGGCGGTCTTCCAGCGTGTACTCGTGGCGCGCCTTTTTGTTCAGCGCGATGGTGCTGCCGGAATTCGCCGATGTTTTCTGCTTGCTCGATTTCGCCATGCGCGCATTATACGCAACTAACTGGCGGGGAACTTGAGCATTTTCGCGAATTTGCGGACAATCACCGCTGTTTGCTCAAAACGGGGTCGGCATGACTGACAAAAGAAGATCGATTCACGGTAGCTGGTCGAGCCGCCTGGCGTTTGTTCTGGCCGCTACCGGGTCGGCGGTCGGCCTCGGCAATATCTGGAAATTCCCCTATATCACCGGCGAGCACGGCGGCGGGGCGTTTGTCATCGTTTACCTGGTCTGTATCGCCATTATCGGTATCCCCATCATGATGGCCGAGGTCATGCTGGGGCGACGTGGCCGCCAGAGCCCCATCAACACCATGCTCACCCTGGCGCGCGAGGCCGGCGCCGACGCGCGCTGGAGCTGGCTGGGCTGGTCGGGCGTGGCGGCGGGGTTCCTGATTCTGTCCTATTACAGTGTCATTGCCGGGTGGGCGCTGGCCTACGTATTCCGGGCCATGTCCGGGACCTTTTCGGGCGCGACGGCCGAGGGTGTTTCCAGCGTATTCGAACAGTTGACGGGGGATCCCGAAAGGCTGCTGGCCTGGCACACCATCTTCATGGTGATGACCATGATGGTGGTGGCGCGCGGCGTGCGCGGCGGTCTGGAACAGGCCGTGCGCTTCCTGGTGCCGGCGTTGTTTGTCTTGCTGCTGTTGCTCGACGGTTATGCCATGGCCAGCGGCGCCTTTGACCAGGGGCTAAAATTTCTGTTCACCCCGGACTTCACCCGCATAGACGCCAACGGGGTTCTGATCGCCATGGGGCACGCGTTCTTTACGCTCAGCCTGGGCATGGGAGCGATTATGGTTTACGGCTCTTACCTGCCGGAGCGAGCCTCGATCGCCAAGACCAGTATTATCATTGCCGTGCTCGACACCGTGGTGGCGCTGCTGGCGGGCATGGCGATTTTCCCGATCGTGTTCGCCAACGGGCTCGAACCCGGCGCCGGTCCGGGTCTGATCTTCCAGACGCTGCCAATTGCCTTTGGCCACATGACCGGCGGCCTGGTATTTGGCACCCTGTTTTTCGTTCTGCTGGTGTTTGCCGCCTGGACCTCGTCGATATCCCTGATCGAGCCCGCGGTCGCCTGGCTGGTCGAGAACCGGGGGGTGACGCGCGTGCACGCCTCCATGTATGCCGGAATCACCGCCTGGGCGTTTGGCTTGCTGAGCATTCTGTCGTTTAACCGCTGGGCGGATTTCAAACCGCTGTCGTTTATTCCCATCTTCGCGGATGCCACGGTGTTCAAACTGTTGGACTATCTGACGGCGAATATCATGCTGCCGCTAGGCGGTTTGTGTATTGCCATCTTCAGCGTGTGGGTGATGAAGCGCGATGACAGTCTCCAGGAACTGGATATTGGCGACGGCGCAGGCTACCGCCTGTGGTATACGCTGGTGCGCTATGTCACGCCTGTGGCGGTGATCATCGTGTTTCTCAACGTGACCGGGCTGGTGGATTTTTCCGGCCTGCTGGGACTGGCTGAATAGCGCTATGGCCTGTATCAGCAAGTCGGCGCTGGTGCCCTATACGCCGGCGGAGATGTTCGCCCTGGTCGATGATGTCGATCGTTACCCGGAGTTCCTGCCGTGGTGCAGTGCCGCGCGGGTGTTGAGCCGCAGCGACGACGAGGTATGCGCCAGCATTTCGCTGTCCAAAAGCGGCATCGACAAATCCTTTGTTACCTGCAACCGCAACCAGAAGAACAAGATGATCGAAATACGCCTGAAAGAAGGGCCGTTCAAACAGCTGCAGGGATACTGGCGTTTCGACGCCCTGGGCGAAGACGGCTGCAAGGTGTCGCTGGACATGGAATTCGAATTCTCCAGCCGGGTGCTGGGTATGGTGGTGGGCCCGGTGTTCAGTCAGGTCGCCAATTCGCTGGTGGACTCTTTCCAGAAACGCGCGGCAGAGGTCTATGGCAGACGCTGACACTATTATGATTGAAGTGGCTTATGCCCGGCCCGAGGAGCAGGTGATCATCGCGCTGGATATGCCGGCGGGCAGCACGCTACGCCAGGCGGTCGAGCAGTCCGGCATCCCGGACCGATTCCCGGAAATAGAGCCGGACAACATGAAAGCCGGGATCTTCGGCAAGCTGAAAAAGCCCGACCAGGTTTTGCAGGCGGGTGACCGGGTCGAAATCTACCGTCCGCTGATCGCCGATCCCAAGGAAGTGCGCAAGCGGCGGGCGGCGGCCGGGAAATCGATGAAAAAAGGTGGTGCAGCGGAGGACGCCGGAAACGCCGACTGAAAAGCGTTCGGCACCTAGCTGTTGTCGTCGCCGCCGAAACCCATCCAGCGCCACAGCCTGGTGAGGACGCCGACGCTCTCGCGTTCCTGCGGCGGCACCACTACGGTGATTTGTCGGTTGGAGGGTACCGTGTCGGGTTGCGGATCGGGCTCCATGGTTCCGGTAATGCTTTTCACCCGGTCATCTGCAAAACTCAGTGTCACGCGCTGGTTGATGCGCTCGCCTGTGCCGTCGCTGCCGGGGTCATACAGGTAAACATAATCCCAGCGATCGGCGTGAAACGGATCAGTCAGCAGCGGTGCGCCGAGAATGAACTGCACCTGCCGCTTGGTCATGCCAACGCGCAGCTGATTGACCATCTCCTGGGTGATGACATTGCCCTGCTGGATATCGATGCGGTACACGAAGGGCAGCCGGCTGACCACCGGGTCACCGGAACAGGCTGCCAGAAAAAGGCTTGCAATTGCGCTAATAAGGATGAGAAGCTTTCGCATCAAGAGCTGCATCTGATTGTCCGTCGAACCGGCCGAATCATAACCGAAACGCCGGGCATTTAATATGGCCAACAGGAAGTGAACCAGTGGAATCCAGTGACTTACGTAAAGCCGGCCTGAAGGTCACCTTGCCGAGAATGAAGATACTCGAGATCCTCGAGACCAGCGAAACCCGCCACATGAGCGCCGAAGATGTCTACAAGGTGCTGCTGGAGGGCAACGAGGAAATCGGTCTGGCCACGGTGTACCGGGTGCTCACCCAGTTCGAGGCGGCGGGACTGGTATCGCGGCATCACTTCGAGGGCGGGCATTCGGTCTTCGAAATGAACGAAGGCCACCATCATGACCACATCGTGTGCAACCAGTGCGGGAAAGTGGTGGAGTTTTTTGACGAAACTATTGAACGCTGTCAGGAAAAAGTGGCCAAGAAGTCCGGCTTTTCCATTCGCGACCACTCCCTGATCATTTACGGCGACTGCACCCGCGAGAACTGCCCCGGCCGGGACCACGCCTGATACCGAACGGCTTGTCAGTGAGTACTCGCCGCAGCGTCGTCGCGGCTGTGTGGCGCCATCAATAACATTTCCTGCGCGTGTTGCAAGGTCGAGTCGGTAATCGTTCGGCCGCCCAGCATGCGCGCGATTTCGTCGATACGCTGTTGCACCGACAACCGCTCAACCTGCGTCCGGGTGCTGTTGCCCTGGCGCTGTTTGCGCACCTGCAAATGGTTGTGCGCCTGGGCGGCCACCTGCGCAAGGTGGGTCACGCACAGCACCTGGCGATGCGCCCCCAGCGCCTGTAACTGCCGGCCCACGGTTTCCGCGACCGCACCACCGACGCCGCTGTCGACCTCGTCGAAGATCAGCGTGGGGATGACGGTATCGTGCGCGGCCACCACCTGTATGGCCAGGCTGATACGCGACAGCTCGCCGCCCGAGGCCACCTTGCTCAGCGGCTTGAGCGGCTGGCCCGGGTTGGCGCTGACGAGAAACTCGATGGTGTCCGTGCCCTGATCGGACAGGCTTTGCGGTTTGCCGTTGTCGTTGACCTGTATCTCGAAACACCCGCCCTGCATACCCAGTGCCTGCATGGCCTCGCTGACCTGGGCGGAAATCCGTGCCGCGGTTTTGCAGCGCCGGGTGTGCAACCGCCGGGCCGTTTTACGATAGCTGCTTTCCAGTTCGAGCTTGCGGCTTTCGAGGGCTGCCAGCTTTTCATCGGCCTGTTCCAGGTCGGCGATGTCGGCCAGCAGACGCTGATGGAAGGCCGGCAACTGTTCTGCCTCGATCCGGTGCTTGCGTGCGGCGCCGTGCAGGGCGTCGAGCCGCTGTTCGACCCACTGCAGGCGCTCGGGGTCGAGTTCGAGACGCTCCTCGCAGTCGCGTAACTGGTCGATACCCTCCTGCAGCTGGATGAGCGCATTGTTGAACAGCTCGCCGGCTTCGCGGAAGGCCGGGTCGAGGTCGGCGACTGCAGCGAGATCGTCGGCGGCCTTGCCCAGCCGGTCGTGCGCCGAGGTGTCCCCCTCATACAGCTGCTGCAGGTGCGAGCGGCAGGTCTCGATCAGTTGCCCGGCGTTGGACAGGCGGGCAAGTTCGGTGTGCAGCTGTTCGCTTTCGTCGGGTTGCGGGGCCAGCGCGTCCAGTTCCTGTAACTGGAAGCGCAGGAATTCCAGCCGCGTGTCGCGGTCCTTGTCGTCGCCGACCAGGTCGCGGATTGTCGCGCGGGCGTCGTTCCAGTCCTGATGGATGTTTTTCAGCTCGTCGAGCAGCGCGGCGTGCCCGCCGTGGTTGTCCAGCAATTGCCGTTGCAGGTCACGGCGCAGCAGCGACTGATGTTCGTGCTGTCCGTGGATGTCGACCAGGTGTTCGCCCAGTTCGCGCAGCGATGCGACCGGTACCGTTGAGCCGTTGATATAGGCACGCGAACGACCTTCGCGGCTGATGACCCGGCGCAGCTGACAGTCTTCGTCGCTGTCCACATCATGCGCCAGCAGCCAGTCACCGGCCGCGGGGCAACTCGACAGGTCGAAGGCGGCGCTGATTTCGGCGCGTTCGCAGCCGTGGCGCACGCTGCCCGCGTCGGCGCGACCGCCCAGCAGCAGCCCCAGCGCGCCGAGCAGGATCGATTTGCCGGCACCGGTTTCGCCGGTCAGCGCACTCATGCCGGGACTGAACTCGACTTCCAGCTCGTCGATAATGGCGAAGTCACGAATGTGCAGAGATAGCAGCATAGTATCGGCCTGTGTGTTGTCGGTTGCGCCCGGCACCCGCCAGGGTGTGCCCGCAGGTCAACGGGTTCCGCGGGTTTGCCATCACTCTCTCAACGGTTGCTCCGCCCAGCGCAGTTTCTTGCGCATGATCTCGAAATGATCGTGCTCAGCCGGATGAATCAGTCTGAGTGTCTGCGGCTTGCGTTCGATGCGGATAATGTCGCCGGCGACCAGTGCGAAGTTCACCTGGCCGTCGCAGGTGATCTGTGCCTGGCTGCCGTCCCCGCCGTGCAGCAGGACGTCGATAGTCACCTGATCGCTGAGCACAATGGGCCGGTTGCTAAGGGTATGCGGGCAGATAGGCACCAGTACCAGGGCGGGCAATGATGGTTCGATAATCGGGCCGCCGCCGGACAGCGCATAGGCCGTGGAACCGGTCGGCGTTGACACGATCAGGCCGTCGGCGCGCAGCGCATTGAGGAAGCGGCCGTCGATGCGGGTGTCCAGATCGATCATGCGCGCGATATCCCACTTGTGGATGACGACATCGTTCAATGCGTCGCTTTCGCTGACGCTGTGACCGTTGCGAATCACGCTGGCGTGGAGCAGGGCGCGTTGTTCTTCCACGAACTGCCCGCTCAGTATTTCGTCCAGGCGTTCGCACATTTCGTGCGGTGAAACATCGGCGAGAAAGCCCAGCCGGCCGAGATTGACGCCCAACACCGGCACACCGGACTCAACCAGGCTGCGTGCGGCATTCAACAAGGTCCCGTCACCGCCGACCACGATCGCCAGGTCGCAGCGGCTCGCCAGGGCCTGGCGATCGACCACCTCCAGGTCCGCCTGCTGGACGTAGGCCGCCGCACTTTCATCCAGCAGCACCCGGCAGCCACGTTTGTGCAGGTCGCTTGCCAGAATGGCAAGGGTCTCGGCAACGCCGGGATCGCCGGGTTTGCTGATCAGTCCGATGGTTTGAAATGCCTTGGTCATGTGCCGACTATGCTATCGGTTCACGCGCGCGCCGCCAACTGTCTATTTTGGGGAGAATTTTGAGCGAAATAACGATTCATTGTTAGCAGTGTCACCAGTAGAGTGCTAGAGTTGTCGGCAAACCTCTGACTGTCGAAATGATGTCCCTTGGCTGAACTGACGGAACGCGCCCAGTATCTGTTGAAAGTGCTCACGGAACGCTACATCCGTGAAGGTCAGCCCGTGGGCTCGCGCGTGCTGGCGCGCCACGCAGGGCTGAAGCTCAGTCCCGCGACCATTCGCAATGTGATTGCCGACCTCGAGGAACTGGGGTTGGTCAGCTCGCCGCATACCTCCTCGGGGCGGGTTCCCACGGTGCAAGGCTACCGCCTGTTCGTCGACACCTTGTTGTCGGTGCAGCCGCTCGAGCATTCGGTGGTAGACAGTTTGAAACAGAACCTGGACGCCGGCGCCGGTTCGGACACCAAGAGCCTGGTGAACAACGCGTCCACGCTGCTGTCGGACGTTACCCGGCTGGCAGGCATCGTAACCGTACCGCGGGCGCGGCACCTGTCGCTGCGGCGTGTGGAGTTTCTGCCCCTGTCGGAAAAAAAAGTGCTGGCGGTACTGGTGATCAGCGACAAGGAGGTGCGCAACACCATCCTCAAAACCGAGCGCAACTACAGCGCGGGCGAGCTGCAGCAGTTTTCCAATTTTCTCAATGAGCAGTTTGCGGGCAAGGACCTCGACGACGTCAGGGCAATGCTGGTCGCGGAATTGCGCGAGACGCGCGAATCCCTCGACCGCATGATGGCCACGGCACTCGACATGGCCGACCAGGTGCTGGGTACCGCGGAGCAGGGCAGTGACTATGTCCTGGCCGGCCAGACGAACCTGATGGACTTTAATGAGCTCTGCAATGTCAGTACCTTGCGTCAGTTGTTTGCTGCGTTTAATGAAAAACAGCAGATCCTTGGGCTGCTCGATCAGTGTGCCGAAAACGACGGCGTGCAGATTTTTATCGGTGAAGAATCCGGCTATCAGATGCTCGATGAGTGCAGCCTGGTGACGGCTCCGTACTCGGTGGATGGCCAGGTGGTGGGCGTGCTGGGCGTTATCGGGCCGACTCGCATGGCATACGAACGGGTTATCCCGATTGTGGATGCTACAGCACGCATTCTCAGCGCGGCCTTGAATCTCCGCGATTGAACCGCATATTAGGATCTGCGGCGCGTACGCGCGCTGCCGGTCGCTGACAGCAGAACGTGTGCAGCCCCGGTTGTGGATCTTGCGATCAATGTATAATCTAGATTAAGTAATATATACAAGTCTATGTTATTATAGAGGTATTAAATGAGCAATGAGGAGAAAGCAGTGCCGGAGGCGGCGCTTGAAGATGAGCCGGAGCTGGCTGCAGAGGAGCTCCCCGAGGACAGCGAAAGTGGGGACGCGCAAGCGCCCGAAGAGCTGCACGCCTTGTTGACCGATGCACGTTCCAAGGTGGACGAGCACTGGAATCAGTGTCTGCGCCTGCAGGCGGAGATCGAAAATCTGCGCAAGCGTGCCGAGCGCGACCTGGCCAATGCGCACAAGTTTGCGCTGGAAAAGTTTGCCAGTGAACTGCTGCCGGTGCGCGACAGCCTGGAAATGGGTTTGCTGGCGGTGGGCGACAACGCCGACGTTGAAAAACTGAAGGAAGGCAGCGAGTTGACCCTGAAGATGCTGAGCAACGCGCTGGAAAAATTTAATATAAAAGAAATCAATCCTTTGAATGAATCATTTAATCCTGAATATCATGAAGCCATGTCGGTGCAGGAACGCGAGGACGTGGCGCCGAACACCGTGGTAACGGTGGTACAGAAGGGTTACCTGCTGAACGATCGGCTGATCCGTCCGGCGATGGTGATCGTGTCCAGGGGCGGCGCGACGCAACGAATCGACGAGCAGGCTTGAAATGCCGGCGCGCGGCCCCATTTAGGATAGCAGCTGAACTAATGCGGAACTTTTGATCTGGGAGACTGAATACAATGGGCAAAATTATCGGAATTGACCTGGGGACCACCAACTCCTGCGTCGCAGTCATGGAAGGCGGTGAACCGCGCGTCATCGAAAACAGCGAAGGTGACCGCACCACGCCGTCCATCGTGGCGTTTAGCAGCGGCGACGAAGTACTGGTCGGTCAGGCCGCCAAACGCCAGGCTGTCACCAACCCGGCCAATACCCTTTACGCGATCAAGCGCCTCATCGGCCGTCGCTTCCAGGACGCGGAAGTCCAGAAGGACATCGGCCTGGTGCCCTACAAGATCGTCAAGGCGGACAACGGTGATGCCTGGGTCGAAGTCAACGGCAAGAAGATGGCCGCACCGGAAGTCTCGGCGCGTGTGCTGCAGAAGATGAAAAAGACCGCAGAGGACTACCTTGGCGAACCGGTCACCGAGGCCGTGATCACGGTGCCGGCCTACTTCAACGATTCGCAGCGCCAGGCCACCAAGGACGCGGGCAAAATAGCCGGCCTGACGGTCAAGCGCATTATCAACGAGCCGACCGCGGCCGCGCTGGCCTACGGCATGGACAAGAAGCGCGGCGACACCAAGGTGGCCGTGTATGACCTCGGCGGCGGTACTTTCGATATATCCATTATCGAGATCGCCGATGTCGATGGCGAACACCAGTTCGAAGTGTTGTCCACCAACGGTGATACCTTCCTGGGTGGTGAAGACTTCGACAAGCGCCTGATCGACTACCTGGCCGACGAATTCAAAAAGGACCAGGGTATTGACCTGCGCGGCGACCCGCTGGCCATGCAGCGCCTGAAGGAAGCCGCGGAAAAGGCCAAGATCGAGCTGTCGTCCAGTCAGCAGACCGATGTGAACCTGCCGTACATCACGGCCGATGCCAGCGGCCCCAAGCACCTCAATCTGAAGATCACCCGCGCCAAGCTGGAGTCGCTGGTTGAAGAGCTGGTTACCCGCACTATCGAACCTTGCAAGATGGCGCTGAAGGACGCCGGACTGTCGGGTGCCGACATCGACGACGTGATCCTCGTCGGTGGCCAGACGCGTATGCCCAAGGTGCAGGCGGTGGTGCAGGACTTCTTCGGCAAGGAGCCGCGCAAGGACGTTAATCCGGACGAAGCCGTGGCAGTCGGCGCCGCCATTCAGGGTGGTGTGCTGGGTGGCGAGGTCAAGGATGTGCTGCTGCTCGACGTGACCCCGCTGTCGCTCGGTATCGAGACCCTGGGTGGCGTGATGACCAAGCTTATCGAAAAGAACACCACGATCCCCACCAAGGCGCAGCAGGTGTTCTCGACAGCCGACGACAATCAGGGTGCCGTTACCGTGCACGTACTCCAGGGTGAGCGTGAAGTCGCCAACGCCAACAAGTCGCTGGGCCGTTTTGACCTGAGCGATATCCCGCCGGCGCCGCGTGGCGTCCCGCAGATCGAGGTGATGTTTGATATCGACGCCAACGGTATCCTCAATGTGTCGGCAAAGGATAAAGGCACCGGCAAGGAGCAGAACATCGTCATCAAGGCGTCCAGCGGGTTGTCCGATGACGAGGTGGATCGCATGGTCAAGGACGCGGAGACTCACGCGGACGAAGACCGCAAGTTCCACGAACTGGCCGATGCCCGCAATGCGGCCGACAACATGATCCACGCCACCGAGAAGTCACTCAAGGAACTGGGCGAGGACAAGGTCAGTGCCGAGGAAAAAGCCGACATCGACGCGGCTATCGAAGAGCTGAAGCAGGTGTTGAAGAGCGACGACAAAGGCGCCATCGAAAGCAAAACGGCGGCGCTCGCGGAGAAGTCCGGTAAACTGGCGGAAAAGCTGTATGCCAAGGCCGATACCGAAGGTGGTGCGGCTGCCGGTGCTGCCGGCGGCAGTGCCGAGGGCGGCGGTGGCTCGGCCGGCGAGGACGTTGTCGATGCCGAGTTCGAGGAAGTCAAGGACGACAACAAATAAGGCGGGTCGTCCTGCCGCTGACAGCAGGTCCGGGGTGGGCGCAAGCCGACCCCGGATTTTTGCCGTTTACGATCGGTGCGAGAAACGGACAGAAAAGCAGCGTACACAGAAAAGGGGTCAGAGCCCTTTTTCTTCCAAGTGGCTAGCGATTACATGATTTGCGTGAGAAAAAGGGCTCTGACCCCTTTTCTCCTTATGTGGTTAACAAGACCAACAAGCTATGTCTAAACGAGATTATTACGAAGTTCTCGGTGTTTCCAAAAATGCCAGTGACGCCGAGCTGAAAAAGGCCTATCGCCGCGCGGCGCAGAAGTTCCACCCGGATCGCAATCCGGACGACGCCGGTGCCGAAGACAGCTTCAAGCAGGCGAAAGAAGCCTACGAGATCCTCAACGATCCGCAGAAACGCGCGGCCTACGACCAGTTCGGGCATGCCGGCGTCGACCCGAGTATGGGCGGCGGGGGTGGCGCCGGCTTTGGCGGAGGCGGTGCCAGCTTCAGCGATATTTTCGGCGACGTGTTCGGCGATATTTTCGGCGCCAGTGGGCGCGGCGGCGGACAGCGCGTTTATCGTGGGGCCGACCTGCGTTACAACCTGGAACTGTCGCTGGAAGACGCCGTGCGTGGCACCACCGTAAAGATCCGCGTTCCGACCTACACAAGCTGCAAGACCTGCGATGGCACCGGCGCGAAGAAAGGCACCACTCCCAGCACCTGTACGACCTGCGGCGGGCACGGACAGGTACGCATGCAGCAGGGGTTCTTCTCCGTACAACAAACCTGTCCACGCTGCAACGGCACCGGCAGCATCATTGCCGATCCCTGCGATACCTGTCATGGCCAGGGACGCGTCAAGGAACAGAAGACTCTGTCGGTGAAGGTGCCGGCGGGCGTCGATACCGGTGACCGCATTCGTCTGGCCAGCGAGGGCGAGGCCGGAGAGAATGGCGGCTCGGCCGGCGATCTCTACGTGCAGATCCAGGTCAAGGATCATCCGATTTTCAAGCGCGACGACGCCAATCTGTACAGCGAGGTGCCGATCAGTTTCGCCACCGCCGCACTGGGCGGCGAGCTGCAGGTGCCTACCCTGGACGGGCGGGTGGTTCTGAAGGTGCCGCCTGAAACCCAGACCGGCAAGTTGTTTCGAATCCGTGGCAAGGGCGTTCAGCCGGTGCGCGGCGGCGCTGTCGGCGACCTGCTGTGCCGGGTTGTCGTCGAGACGCCGGTGAAGCTCAGCGGCGAACAAAAAGACTTGCTGCGCCAGCTGGACGACAGCCTCAGCGGCAACGGCAAACACAGTCCGCAGCATCACTCCTGGCTCGACGGCGTGAAGAAGTTCTTTACCGAGTGAATCGCCCGCGATGCGGGCCGCCCGGGTGCCTTCGCCGGCGCTTTGTGTTCAAATAACGCTTTCCAGCTTCTTGTTTGAGTGGCATCACCCATGACACGCGTTGCTATTCCCGGGGCCGCCGGGCGTATGGGCCGCAATCTGATCGACGCCTGCCAGCGGGCTGAAGGCCTGGAACTGGGCGCGGCGACCGAGCGTCCCGGTCACGAACTGGTGGGCGCGGATGCGGGGATGCTTGCCGGTACGGGCCAGCTCGGCGTGGCGATCGGCGACGACCTCGAGGCGCTGGCTGGTCGCTTCGATGTGTTGATCGACTTCACCTCACCCGCGGCGAGTCTCGCGCACCTGGACATCTGTCGCCGCTACGGCAAGGCCATGGTCATCGGTACCACCGGCTTCACGCCCGAGCAGAAACAGCACATCGAACACGCCGCCGAGCAGATCGGTATCGTCATGGCACCCAACATGAGTGTCGGCGTCAACCTCTGTCTGAAACTGCTGGATGTGGCGGCGCGGGTGCTGGGTGACGAGGTCGATATCGAAATCATCGAGGCGCACCACCGTCACAAGGTGGATGCGCCCTCGGGCACCGCGCTGCGCATGGGTGAAGTCGTGGCCGACGCGCTGGGTCGCGACCTCAAGGCCTGTGCGGTTTACGGGCGCGAGGGCATTACTGGCGCGCGCGAGCGCAAAACCATCGGTTTCGAAACCATTCGCGCCGGAGATATCGTCGGCGAACACACGGTCATGTTTGCCGCCGATGGCGAGCGCGTGGAAATCACTCACAAGGCGTCGAGCCGCATGACGTTCGCCATGGGGGCCGCCCGCGCCGCGGGGTGGGTGGTATTGCAGCCTGTCGGTCTGTACGATATGCAGGCAGTACTTGGTTTCTAGCGCACACTCCGCGGCTTGCGCTGCGGGTCTCAACGGTGAATTTCCTGTGCGCTGCAAGGCAGTTAGCGGTGCCCCGGCAGCAATCCCAAGTTATTAAAACAAGACGGTTTTTTTATCAGGCCATCTTGGCAGCGGTATACGCATCTAGTAAACTTTCAGTTCGATCAGCCATCAGGCAGGATACTGTGCGGCGTTCTGTCGGCATCTTACGAGACACACAGCCCCAGCAGCGGAGGTTTCCTTGAGTATATCGGCCTTACTGGCCCTGGAAGACGGCACCCTGTTCAGGGGTCGGTCGATCGGTTCGGCTGGCCAGAGCGCAGGCGAGGTGGTGTTCAATACCGCGATGACCGGCTATCAGGAAATCATCACCGACCCGTCCTACGCCCGTCAGATGGTGACCCTGACCTACCCGCACATCGGCAACACAGGGGTGAACAGCGAAGACGAGGAGTCGTCGCGCATCCAGTGCGCGGGCCTCATCATTCGTGACCTGCCGCGCCGGGTGAGCAGTTTCCGCAGCGAAGGCAGTCTGGATGATTATCTCAAGTCCCAGGGCGTGGTCGCGATCGCTGACATCGATACCCGGCGCCTGACGCGTATCCTGCGGGAAAAGGGCGCCCAGAACGGTTGCCTGATGGCCGGTGAGCAGATCGATGAGCAGGCCGCGCTGGCCGCGGCACGGGCTTTCCCGGGGTTGAAAGGCATGGATCTGGCCAAAGAGGTGACCACCAGCGAGCAATACAACTGGTTGCAGGGCACCTGGGCGCTGGAGACCGGGTTGCCCGAGCCGCGGCAGGCCGGTGCATTGCCGTTCCACGTAGTCGCCTACGATTTCGGCGTAAAGCGCAACATTCTGCGTATGCTGGTCGACCGCGGCTGCCGCCTCACCGTGGTCCCGGCGCAGACGTCCGCGGCGGATGTCCTGGGGCTGGACCCCGATGGCGTGTTCCTGTCCAACGGGCCGGGTGACCCCGAGCCCTGCGATTATGCCATCCGTGCCATCCGCGATATTGTGGATACGTGTGTTCCGGTGTTCGGCATCTGCCTCGGGCACCAGCTGCTGTCGCTGGCCAGCGGCGCAAGGACCGTGAAAATGAAGTTCGGCCATCATGGCGCCAATCACCCGGTGCAGGATCTCGACAGTGGCACGGTGATGATCACCAGTCAGAACCACGGTTTCGCGGTAGACGAGGCGAGCCTGCCGTCCTGCCTGCGTGCCACACACCGCTCGCTGTTTGATGGCAGCCTGCAGGGCATACACAGGACCGATAAACCCGCCTTCAGCTTCCAGGGACACCCGGAAGCCAGTCCTGGGCCGCACGATGTGGCACCGCTGTTCGACCATTTTATCGAACTGATGGATGCCTCGCTGGGGCAGCAACGACGCTCTGCGAACTGACGGAAATTCCTGTCCGTCGCGCCCGGGCCGTCCGGGTGTTTGTCGGTTCGGCACCTGGGGTGGCCCGCGGACGGGGTTCGGCGGTATTCGATAAATTTCCTGCGCGCCTGTGCGCGAATATGTGCTTAACCAAAAGACGATTTTGACTGATGCCAAAGAGAACGGACATTAAAAGCATTCTGATCCTGGGCGCGGGGCCGATTGTCATTGGCCAGGCGTGCGAGTTCGACTACTCCGGTGCGCAGGCCTGCAAGGCGCTCAAGGAAGAGGGTTTTCGGGTGATCCTGGTGAACTCCAATCCGGCCACCATCATGACCGACCCCAACAGCGCTGATGCCACCTACATCGAACCGATTACCTGGAAGACGGTGGCGCGGATTATCGAGAAAGAGCGGCCGGATGCCTTGCTGCCGACCATGGGCGGGCAGACAGCGCTCAACTGCGCGCTGGACCTGGCGCGCGAAGGCGTGCTGCAGCAGCACGGCGTCGAGATGATCGGCGCGACCCGGGAAGCCATCGACAAGGCCGAAGACCGCGACCAGTTCCGCGAAGCGATGATCAAAATCGGTCTGGACATGCCCAGCGCGGCAGTTGCCCACAGCATGGAAGAGGCGCTGCAGGTGCAGGCGCGGGTCGGTTTTCCCACTGTCATTCGTCCGTCTTTCACCATGGGCGGAAGCGGTGGCGGCATCGCCTACAACAAGGAGGAGTTCGTCGAGATCTGCGAACGCGGTCTGGAGCTGTCACCGACCAACGAGCTGCTGATCGAGGAGTCGATACTCGGCTGGAAAGAATACGAAATGGAAGTGGTGCGTGACCACAAGGACAACTGCATCATCATCTGTTCCATCGAAAACTTCGATCCCATGGGTATCCATACCGGCGATTCCATCACGGTGGCGCCGGCGCAGACGCTGACCGACAAGGAATACCAGATCATGCGCAACGCATCGCTGGCGGTGCTGCGGGAAATCGGCGTGGATACCGGTGGTTCGAACGTGCAGTTCGCCATCAACCCCGATGACGGCCGCATGATCATTATAGAAATGAACCCGCGCGTGTCGCGCTCCTCGGCGCTGGCCTCCAAGGCGACCGGTTTTCCTATCGCCAAGGTCGCGGCGAAGCTCGCGGTCGGCTATACGCTGGACGAGCTGCAGAACGAAATCACCGGCGGCGCGACGCCGGCCTCGTTCGAGCCGAGCATCGACTACGTGGTGACCAAGGTACCGCGGTTCACCTTCGAGAAATTCCCCAAGGCGCAAAACCGCCTGACCACCCAGATGAAGTCGGTCGGCGAAGTCATGGCCATCGGGCGTACCTTCCAGGAATCGCTGCAAAAGGCCCTGCGCGGTCTGGAGACGGGTATCGATGGTTTCGACGAGAAGGTGCGGCCTGACCAGGAGGATGTGCTCGACCTGGTGCGCCACGAACTGCGCGAGGCGGGCGCCGAACGTATTCTGTATACCGCCGACGCGTTCCGCGTCGGTCTGTTTCTCGAGGAAATCCACGAGCTGACGGGTATAGATCCCTGGTTCCTGGTGCAGATCGAGGAGCTGGTGCAAATCGAGGAAGAGGTCCGCGCCGAGGGCGTGGCCGCGCTCGACGCCGAACGGGTGCGGTTGCTCAAGCGCAAGGGTTTCTCCGACCGGCGCCTGGCGACACTGCTGCGCGTAGCGGAAAGAGAAATCCGCGAATTGCGCCACCACCTGGGTGTGCGGCCGGTCTACAAACGGGTGGACACCTGCGCGGCGGAATTTGCCACCAGCACCGCCTACATGTATTCCACCTATGAAGAGGAATGCGAGGCGCGGCCGGGCGACAGGGACAAGATCATGGTGCTGGGCGGGGGTCCGAACCGTATCGGCCAGGGGATCGAATTCGACTACTGTTGCGTGCATGCGGCGCTGGCGATGCGCGAAGACGGTTTCGAGACCATCATGGTGAACTGCAACCCGGAAACCGTGTCCACCGACTTCGATACCTCGGATCGCCTTTACTTCGAACCACTGACGCTCGAAGACGTGCTCGAGGTCATTCACACGGAACAACCCAAGGGTGTGATTGTGCAGTACGGCGGTCAGACGCCGTTGAAACTCGCGCGAGCGCTGGAAGAGGCCGGGGCGCCGATCATCGGCACCACGCCGGATTCCATCGATCTGGCCGAAGACCGCGAGCGCTTCCAGCAGATGATCAACGAGCTGGGCCTGCTGCAGCCGCCCAACCGCACGGCGCGCAGCGTGGACACGGCGATTGCTCTGGCTGATGAGATCGGCTATCCGCTGGTGGTGCGGCCTTCCTACGTGCTGGGCGGGCGAGCCATGGAGATCGTTCGTAACGAAGCCGATCTGCGCAACTACATGGTGCAGGCGGTGAGCGTCTCCAACGAGTCTCCGGTTCTGCTGGACCGCTTTCTAAGCGATGCCATCGAGGTTGATGTCGATGCCGTGTGTGATGGCGAAGACGTCCTGATCGGCGGCATCATGCAGCATATCGAGCAGGCCGGGGTGCACTCCGGCGATTCGGCCTGTTCCTTGCCGGCCTACAGTCTGAGCAAGGAAGTACAGGACCGTCTGCGCGAACAGATGCGCGCCATGGCGCGCGCACTGAACGTCGTGGGGCTGATGAACGCCCAGTTCGCCATCAAGGACGAGGATATCTTTGTGCTGGAGGTCAACCCGCGCGCCTCGCGCACGGTGCCGTTTGTTTCCAAGGCCACCGGCTTGCCGCTGGCGAAGATCGCGGCGCGCTGCATGGCCGGACGCTCGCTGAAGGTGCAGGGTGTGACCGAGGAGCTGATACCGTCGTACTACTCCGTCAAGGAAGCGGTATTCCCGTTTGTTAAATTCCCCGGCGTCGATCCGCTGCTTGGCCCGGAAATGAAGTCCACGGGTGAAGTGATGGGTGTCGGGCGCAGCTTCGGTGAAGCCTTCGCCAAGGCGCAGCTCGGTGCCGGCGAAGACCTGCCGCGCTCCGGCAGGGTGTTCATCAGTGTGCGCAATGCCGACAAGGAAGACGCCGTGCAGGTGGCTGGCGAGCTTGCCCGGCTGGGTTTCACCATCGTGGCGACCCGCGGCACGGCGGCGGCGATCAGCGCTGCGGGTATCGCCTGCACGGTGGTCAACAAGGTGCTCGAAGGCCGGCCGCATATCGTCGACATGATCAAGAACGAACAAATCGATCTGATCGTTAACACCACCGAGGGCAAGCAGGCGATCGCCGATTCCTACACCATTCGTGGCGCGGCCCTGCAGATCAAGGTGCCCTACAGTACGACCATGGCGCACGCCTACGCGACCAGCCTGGCGCTGACCTTTATCGATTCGCCCCGCGTCGCGCGGCTGCAGGATTTACATCGGGAGCAGGTGGCATGACCAAGGTACCATTGACCAAGCGCGGCGCGGAGAAACTGCGCGCCGAACTGCAGCGGCTCAAGACGGTGGACCGGCCGCGCATTATCCAGGCGATTGCCGAGGCGCGCGCCCACGGCGACCTCAAGGAAAACGCCGAGTATCACGCCGCGCGCGAACAGCAGAGCTTTGCCGAGGGCCGTATCAAGGAAATCGAGGGCAAGCTGTCGCACGCCAATATCATCGACGTCACCAGTCTTGATGCCGGCGGCAAAGTGGTCTTCGGCGCCACCGTGGATCTGGCTGATGAGGATTCCGGGGAAGAGGTGACCTACCAGATCGTCGGCGAGGACGAGGCGGATATCAAGCAAGGTATGATATCGGTCAGCTCGCCGATAGCGCGTGCCCTGATCGGCAAAGAGGAAGGCGACGTCGCCACCGTGGTAGCCCCCGGCGGCGAGCGCAATCTCGAAATCGTCGAAGTGCGCTACGAATAGACCGCTGCTTCGCGGCCCGAACACCTTTGTCTGACTCCCGTCTTCTCGCCGGCGAACGCATTCTCCTGACGTTGTGGGTAGGCGGACTGTGGGCGATCGGTTACATCGTGGCACCGGCGTTGTTCGCCAACCTTGAGGACCGGGCGCTGGCCGGTTCGCTGGCGGGCGTCATGTTCGAGATCATCGCCTATGTGGGTCTGCTGTGCGGTGGTCTGTTGCTGGTGTTCAACCAGGTGCGCAACAGCCGGCGGCGGTTCAACTGGCGGGCGCTGGTCCTGCTGCTGATGCTGTTGCTGATTGCGGTGGGAGAGTTCTACCTTGCCCCCATGATCGCCGGGCTGCGCACCCAGGGTCTGGCGGATTCGGTGCAGTTCGGACGTTTGCACGGGGTGGCCGCCAGTGGTTACCTGCTTACCAGCCTGCTGGGCCTGGCGCTGGTTATCGCCGGTCCCGAATCAGACTGAGCCGGCGAACAGGTAAGCGATACCGCCGGCAAACAGTGCGGGCGGCAGGATGGCGCTGCGCGGCAGCCGCTCCAGCGATCTGAGAATCATCAGCCCGACATAGATGCACAGCATATACACGGGCACCACGCGCAATGATGTCAGGTGAAACACGTCATCCGGCAGGTAATAGGCGTAGTAGTTGTTCATCAGCAGCAGAAATACGAAATTCCCGCTGACCTCGAAGATGAACGGCGCTTCGAAGCCGATGATGACCGCCTTGGCGCAGTCGCTGTTCCAGCGCGGCGTCAGTTTCTGTTCCAGTGACTGGCGGGTGAAGTACAGGTGAACGCCGTAGGCCGTCCAGACGATGACCGCCAGGGCCGACACGTTGGCGTCGTGCAGCGGGAAAGCACGGTACTCCCAGAGTTTGTTTCCCACCCACATGGCGTAAAGCGGGTTGATGACGGACTCGGCGACAACCGCAAGCAGCAGGACGGAGGAGGCCGTTAGCGCCAGCCGGTAGACGTCGATAACCAGCCTGGCGCCCAGAATCCGGCGATTGACGGCAAACGATGTCAGTATCAGTAACGTGGCGAATACGATTCCGGCAATGACTTCCATGCTGGCCCTATCCCGGTCGGTGTCCCTGATGAGCTTAGCGCTTTTTGTTGTATCGGCGGACCCTGTGTCGGCTGAACCGGGCGCTATCGGCTGCGCCCGACCTTCGTTTGCAGGCGCGCATGTGCTACAGTCGAGCGCCGTGTCAGACACTCTCGACAGTTTCTATTCCATGCTCGATCGGGCAGCCGTGCCTGCCATCGCCTGCACCTAGCGCGGTTTGCCGCGCGTGACCATGTCGACATCCCTCCTGTTAGCCGTCACGCTGGTCTTGCCGTTGCTCTCGGGCGTGGTGGCCTCCGCCGCCGATCACCGACCGGCGCTCATGCGCGGGCTGGTGTTTCCGCTACTGGGTGTGGCGGGCTTGATGGCGGTCGGGCTCGGCGGTCATGCCCTGTTACAGGGCACCAGCGAGACACTCGTCTATCCGCTCGGGTTGCCCTGGCTGCACTGGCACCTGCGTGTGGACCCTCTGGCCGGTTTTTTCCTGGCATTGATCGGCTTCGTGGTCACCGCCGTGAGTCTGTTCGGGCCGGGCTACGTCCGCGAATTCGAACACGGCAAACAGTCGCTCGCGGTACTCGGTTTTTTTACCGGGCTGTTTGTCAGCGGCATGCTGATGGTGGTGGTCGCCGCCGACGCCTTTTCGTTCATGCTCGCCTGGGAGCTGATGTCGCTGTCCAGCTATTTCCTGGTGGCCTATCAGCACCGCAACGCGGCCAACCGCCGGGCCGGGTTCCTGTACCTGCTCATGGCCGAGGTGGGCGCGCTGACGATTCTGCTCGGTTTCGGTGTGCTCGCCGGCTTCGGCGACGGGTTTTCTTTTGCGGCAATGCGCGCGGCGCCGCTGACGCCGGCCTGGGCATCCATCGCCTTCGCCCTCGGCGTATTCGGGTTCGGCATGAAGGCCGGGCTGGTGCCGCTGCACGCCTGGCTGCCGGAAGCCCACCCCGTGGCGCCGTCGCATATTTCGGCGCTGATGTCGGGTGTGATGCTCAAGGTGGCTGTTTACGGATTCATCCGCTTCAGTTTCGACCTCATCGGCAACGTGCACTGGGCCTGGGGAGTGGCGTTGCTGATTATTGCCAGTATCACTGCCGTGTTCGGCGTGCTGTACGCGCTTATGCAGCATGACCTGAAGCGCTTGCTGGCCTACAGCTCGGTGGAGAACATCGGCATAATCTTTATCGGACTGGGACTGTCGATGATTTTCTACGGCACCGGCTTCCCGTTGCTGGGCACGCTGGGCCTGGTGGCCGCGCTGTATCACACGCTCAGTCACGCCCTGTTCAAGAGCCTGCTGTTTCTCGGGGCCGGCGCGGTGTTGCAGCGCAGTCATGAGCGCGACCTGGACCGCATGGGCGGCTTGCTCCGGCGCATGCCCTGGACCGGTTTGTTTTTTCTGGTCGGCTGTATCAGCATTTCGGCGCTGCCGCCGTTCAACGGTTTTGTTTCCGAATGGCTGACCTTCCAGACGGCGTTGCAGGTGCCGAGCCTCGAAAGCGGCGTGCTGCGCGCGGTGATTCCGCTTGCCGCCGCGGTGCTGGCGCTGACCGGTGCGCTGGCAGCAGCCTGTTTCGTCAAGGTCTACGGTACTGCCTTTCTGGGCCAGGCCCGCACCCGGCGGGTGCGGCGCAGCAACGAAGCGGGGCGCGGCATGCTGCTGGGGCAGGCCCTGCTGGCACTGGCCTGCCTGCTGTCGGGTATTTTCCCGACGCTCGCGATCGACGCCATGGCCAACGTCACCCGCTCCCTGACCGGGCAGGTGTTGCCTGCGGCTACCGCCAAGGGCTGGTTGTGGCTCACGCCGATATCGGCGGACACCGCTTCCTACAGTGCCCCGCTGGTGTTTGTCGGCATGTTGCTCGCGCTGCTTGCCTGGGCGGTGGTGAATTTCATTCTGCGTCCCGCAGGCCGGGTGGTAACGGTGCGCAGCGACGCCTGGGATTGCGGCTTCGGTCCGCTGAGCGCGCGCATGCAGTACACCGCCACGTCGTTCAGCATGCCGATCCGGCGTATTTTCGCGCCGCTGTGGCCCGGGCAGGCTGACGCCGAGCGCGACGCCCGGACCGGTCCGGGAAGCGAAGCGCGTCAGACACGCTACCAGGTGCGCACCGGGGACGTGACCTGGAAATGGTTTTACCGGCCGGTGGTGCAGTTGCTGCACGCCACCACTCGCCGGGTGAGCCGTATCCAGACGGGCAATCTGCGCCACTACCTTGGTTACACCTTTGTGACGCTGCTGTTGTTGCTGTGGCTGATAACATGAACGACTGGCTGCTGGCGCTGCTCGGAACGCTGCTGTTTGTGGCGCTGGCGCCGTTGTTCGCGGCCTGGGTGAAACGGGTGAAGTGCTGGCTGCAGAATCGTAGCTCGCCGGCACTCCTCCAGCCGTACCGTGACCTGCGCCGCCTGTTCTCCAAGCAGGTGGTGATGGCCGAAACCGCCTCGCCGCTGTTTGTCATGACGCCGTACATCATTGCCGGTGCGACGCTGCTGGCGGCCGCGGTGGTGCCCTTTATTGCCGTGAACCTGCCGACAGCTGCCATCGCCGACGTGATCGTACTGGCCGGCTTCTTTTCCCTGGCGCGGTTTTTCCTCGCACTTGCCGGCATGGATGTCGGCACCGCATTCGGCGGCATGGGCTCATCGCGCGAAATGACCATTGCCGCACTGGCAGAGCCCGCCATGCTCGTGGCGGTGTTTACGCTGGCCATGGTGGCCTCCAGCACCAACTTGTCCACGGTCATCGACCAGATACTCGCCCAGGGGCTGGTGTTACGCCCGTCGTTGTTGTTCGCACTGCTTGGCCTGATGCTGGTTGGCATTGCCGAAACCGGGCGTATCCCGGTGGACAACCCGGCAACTCACCTGGAACTGACCATGATTCACGAGGCCATGGTCCTGGAGTACAGCGGCCGCCACCTGGCGCTCATCGAGTGGGCCGCGCAAATCAAACTGCTGATCTACGGCGTGCTGATCGTCAACATCTTTTTCCCCTGGGGAATCGCCACCCACAACAGCGTCACGGCGCTGGCCATCGGCGCGGCCGTGGTATTTTTCAAACTGATGGTGCTGGGTGCGCTGCTGGCCGTGGGTGAGAGCGTGCTGGCGAAGATGCGCCTGTTTCGCGTGCCGGCATTCCTGGTGCTGGCGCTGACGCTGGCGCTGATCGGGCTGTTGAGTCACATCATCCTCGAGGTCGGCTGACAGTGCTCGAACAGTTGCCGCTCTATCAGCAGGCCATCCTTACCCTCGCGGCGCTGGTGATGTTTACCTCATTTGCGCTGCTGGCCCAGAGCCGGGTGGTGCCCATGATCCACGTGTTTGCCTGGCAGGGGCTGCTGGTGGCGATCACCACCGGCCTGGTGGCGTTCGACAGCGGCAAGCACGATCTGTACATCTCGGCGCTGCTCGCAGTCCTGCTCAAGGCGCTGTTTGTTCCCTGGCTGTTGCACCGGCTGGTCACCCGGCTGGGTATAGACCGTGACGAACACGGTGCCGAGCACCCGGCCACGGTGTTGCTCATCGGCGCGTTGCTGGTGATCTTCTGCTACTACGTCGCCGAGCCCATCAGTGAACTGTCGGCGTCGGTGACGCGCAACACCATCGCCATCAGTATGGCGGTGGTGCTGCTCGGCATGCTGATGCTGGTCAGCCGCGGCAAGGCGGTTGCCCAGGTGGTGGGCTTCATGTCGCTGGAAAACGGTCTGTTCTTCGCTGCGGTGGCTGCCACCCACGGCATGCCCATGGTGGTGGAACTGGGCATCGCCTTCGATGTGCTGGTCGCCGCGGTTATTTTCGGGGTGTTCTTCTTTCATATCCGCGACAGCATCGAATCGCTGGACGTGGACCAGCTCAACCGGCTGTCGGAGTCGGACGAATGAGCGCGCTGTACCTGACGCTGCTGATACCGCTGTTTGCCGGCATGCTGCTGGCGCTGTTGGGCGACCGGCGTGGTGCGGCCGTCTTCAACGTGTCGGCCAGTGCGGGCGGGTTCGCCGCCAGCGTGTGGCTGGCGCGCACGGTATTGCAGCAGGGCCCGCTCGGCGGCGAAGCCGGGCAGTTCCATATTGATTCCTTCAACGTCTACCTGATCGCGCTGACGGCGCTGGTCGGAGCGACAACATCGTTCTTCTCCGCCGCCTACATGGCGCAGGAGCAGGCCAACGGCCGCCTCGGGCCGGGCCGCATGCGGCTGTACCACGCGAGTTACCAGGGATTCCTGTTCACCATGCAGCTCGCGCTCACCACCAACAACCTGGGTGTGCTGTGGGTCGCGCTCGAAGGCGCAACGCTGGCGACCGTGTTACTGGTCAGTCTCTATCGCACGCCCGAATCGGTGGAAGCCGCCTGGAAATACTTCATCGTCTGCGGCGTGGGCATCGCTCTGGCACTGTTCGGTACCGTGCTGTTGTATTTCGCTGCCGCGCAGGTCATCCCGGACGTCGAAAACGCCTTGCTGTGGACGGTGCTCGCCGAACACGCCAGTGCGCTGCAGCCGGTGGTGATGGCGATCGCCTTCGTGTTCCTGCTGGTGGGTTACGGAACCAAGGTGGGACTGGTGCCGATGCACACCTGGCTGCCCGATGCCCACTCGGAAGGCCCCACACCGATGTCGGCGGTGCTGTCGGGCCTGTTGCTGAACGTGGCGCTGTATGCGCTGGTGCGCGTCAAAATACTCACCGACAGCGCGCTCGCCGGCGGCACGGTGCACGATCCCCACCTTGCGGGCTACCTGATGATGGGCTTTGGCGTGGTGTCTTTTACGGTCGCCGGACTGTTCCTGCACCGGCAGCGGGATATCAAGCGTCTGTTCAGCTATTCCTCCATTGAACACATGGGCCTGATGACCTTCGCCTTCGGCCTGGGCGGCCCGCTTGCGACCTTTGGCGGGCTGCTGCACATGACGGTGCACTCGCTGACCAAGTCGGCGATATTCGTCGCCGTCGGGCACGCCAGTCATATCGCCCGTACCCAGGCTATCGACGGGATTCGCGGCTTGATCCAGACACAGCCGGCCGTCGGCTGGGGACTGTTGATCGGCACCGTGGCTATTGCCGGGTTCCCCCCGTTCGGCGTGTTCACCAGCGAGTTCCTGCTGCTGTCGGCGACCATGCAGAGCTACCCGTGGCTGACGGTGCCGCTGCTGGCCGGCCTCGGCGTCGCCTTTGCGGGCCTGTTCCGGCACCTGCACCCGATGGTCTACGGCGATCGGCCGGAAGGGCAGCAGGCGGTACAGGCCAGCATGTGGCCGGTGGTGCTGCATCTGGTGCTGGTGCTGTGGCTGGGCTTGTCGATCCCGACGTTTCTGGCCGAATGGTTTGACCAGGCGGCGGTGCTGATCACCGGCAGGGGGCTGCTGTGATCCGTTTCGAGTGGTTGTCCGAGCTGCTGGCACGTTGCGAGGACGAGCACGTACTGGTGCGCCACGGTTCGGCGACGCAACTCGCGCTGGTGCACCTGCTGGACATCGATCACGAGGACTGGGGAAGCTTTGCCGCGGTGGCGCACGCCTACGGATGCCGCTGGTCGGCGGTTTGGGCCGACCAGGTCGATAGCGGGCTTTTCAACCTCAATGCCTGTTTCGAATACCGCGGTGACTACCTGGTGGTGCGCGCGGGGGTAGACCTCCGCCAGCCGGTGCTGCCGTCGCAGACACCCTGGTTCCCCGCGGCCAACCGGCCGGAGCGGCACGTGCAGGACATGTTCGGCATTGTCTTCAGCGATCATCCCGATGCCCGTCGCTGGACCCGTCACCAGGCCTGGTCGGAGGGGCATTACCCGTTGCGCAGGGACTTCCCCGCCGAGGGTGATCGCGGCGGTGAGATCTGCGCGCCGGACGCTGATTATCCGTTCTTCCAGGTGCAGGGCACTGGCGTTTATGAAATCCCGGTGGGCCCGGTGCATGCCGGTATCATAGAACCGGGGCACTTCCGTTTTCAGGCGCTCGGAGAAACCGTGCTGAACCTCGAAGAACGACTCGGCTATGTGCACAAGGGTATCGAAAAAATCGCCGAGGGCCGCGACGCGGCCGGTTTGGCCCGGCTCGCGGGGCGCGTTTGCGGCGACAGCAGCGTGGCACACGCCTGGGCGGCGTGCATGGCGATGGAGCGTGCCGCGCGCTGCAGCGTGCCGCCGCGGGCGCTGCACCTGCGCGCTGTGCTGGTTGAACGCGAGCGCATTGCCAACCACCTCGGCGACATCGGGGCCGTCTGTAACGATGTCGGTTTCGCCTTCGCCCACTACCAGTTCGGCCGGCTGCGCGAAACCTGGCAACGCGTCAACGGGCAGGTCTTCGGTCATCGGCTGCTGATGGATTGTGTGATCCCGGGCGGTGTTTCCCGCGACCTGGATGCAGCGCAGCTCGATGCACTGAAGGCCAGTCATGCCGAGCTGGGCGGGGAACTCGAGGAGCTGTCACCGATTGTCGATTATCACCCCTCTCTCGAAGACCGCCTGCTCGGTACGGGTGTATTGACGCCCGAGACGGCGGCGCTGCTCGGCACCGTGGGTTACGTGGGCAAAGCCAGCGGTCGCGACTACGATCTGCGCCGGGATCACGCCTATGCGCCGTATCATCGCCTGCAGGTGGAATCGCCGGTCTTCCGGGAAGGTGACGTCGCTGCCAGGCTCAGGGTGCGGACCCATGAAATCGGACACTCGCTGGCGCTGATTCAGCAACTGCTGGATACGCTGCCCGAGGGGGAAACCGCGCTACCGTGGCAGCCACCGGCGTCCGGTGCCGAAGGGCTGGGACTGCTGGAGGGCTGGCGCGGCGAAGTCCTGTGTTACGTGCGTTTCGGCGACGCGGGCAAGGTCGCGCGTTTTTTTCCGCGTGACCCCAGCTGGCTCATCTGGCCGGCGCTGGAACAATTGATTCACGGAAATATCGTGCCGGATTTCCCGGTTTGCAATAAATCCGTCAACGCCTCCTACTCGGGGCACGACCTGTAACCCACCGTCATGCTGAGAATCCTCAACAAAATCCGCAAAATCGGCATTGTCACCGAACCGGTAGCCGCAGAGCCGTCCCTGGAGGCGCTCGGCATCGAGGTCAAACGCCGGGTGGGGCGGCGCATGCGCGGTAGTTTCGCCATCCGCGCAGTTGATGCGGGATCCTGTAACGGTTGCGAACTCGAAGTCCACGCGCTGAATAACCCCTTCTACGATGTGGAGCGGTTCGGTGTGCACTTCGTGGCATCGCCGCGCCATGCCGATGCGCTGCTGGTGACCGGGCCGGTGTCACGCCACATGGCCGCCGCCCTGCAACGCACCTACGCCGCCACGCCGGCACCGAAGTGGGTCATTGCGGTGGGCGACTGCGCTGTGGGCGGCGGCGAATTCGGTTGTTCCTATGCGAGTCTTGGCGGCGTGGACAAGGTTGTACCGGTCGATATTGTCATCCCGGGCTGTCCGCCCACCCCCACGGCTTTGCTGCGCGGGCTGCTTGAGTTGTTGAAGGCGGATAGCTGAGGCCAGGCAGCAACGCTGCATGCGCCTGCGGGCGTTCGCCCGGCTGGTTCTGTTCGGCACCGGCGGTAGCGGGATATTTCCCCGTATTGATCTGAAGCATTAACCGCCAGATCGTTTTTCAGTATAGTGAGCCCATGTGTTGGTCTTTTCAGGGAGGGTCACCGGTTTGTCAGAGTTTTGGCGGAACTGCACCGGTAAGTCAATAGTCGTATACGGTGCCATCATGATCGAAGTATGCATTCATGGCCGCGGCGGGCAGGGCAACGTCATGCGGGAAGACACCTGATGGGGCATCCGGGCGGCCCGTCGCCGGCGCGCGTGGCGTGAAGTGGCCGTTTGCCTGGCTGGCCCTGGGTGTAGGGCTGTTGCTCGCACTGGTGTTGCTGCAAACCGGGGCGATGGGGCCGGAAGGCGGGCGCACCCTGCCGCTGTTGACACAGCTGATCCTCACCGAGTTCGGGTTTTTCCTCGCGGCGATCGGCGCTGCGACGGGGATACGCAGGCTGATGACCGGCGGTTTCGACCTGGCGTTGTTCATTGCTGTTGCCGGTTGTGGTCTGTTGATGCCGGGATTTTTTTGGCTGGGCCTGAGACTCTGGCCGGGCGCCGGCGGGTGACAGCCACGCGGCAACCTCGCCGGCCCGACGGCCTGTTGTCCGGTTCCGTACCGGGCGTTGAAGTATCACTAACAAGGAGTCTGGTATGACACGGCCCGCACGGGTACTGGTGTGGATGGTCCCTTTTCTTGCCCTGATCGCTGTGGCGGTTGTGGTTCTGTTCAAGCCGCTGAGCGAAGCGTTTCTTTCCAACCCGGTGTTCAACGCCGTGATCGTGGCGGTGTTCCTGATCGGGGTGATTGTCAACTTTCAGCAGATCTCCAGCCTGTCGTTCGAAGCCGCCTGGGTGAACCGGCATCGCGGCCGCGGCCGCCGCCGCGGGCCCCAGAAGCGTACGCGTATGCTGGCCGCGCTGGAAAAGCTGGTGGAACAGCATGGCGACGAGCCGATGCGCCTGTCACCGCTGTCGCTGCGCGCCGTGCTGGACAGTGTCCGCCTGCGCCTCGACGAGGCGCGCGATGTGTCGCGTTATACCATCGGGTTGTTGATTTTTCTCGGTCTGCTCGGCACCTTCTGGGGCCTGCTGCAAACCGTGAGCGCAGTCGCTCACATGATCAGTGAGATGCATACCGGCGGCGACAACGCAATGCTGTTCGGTGGCCTGCTAGCGGGGCTGAAAGAGCCGCTGTCGGGCATGGGCACGGCGTTCAGTTCCTCCCTGTTCGGCCTAGCGGGTTCGCTGATCCTCGGCTTTCTTGACCTGCAGGTCGGTCATGCCCAGAACCGGTTTTTCAACCAGTTGGAGGACTGGCTGACCAGCCTCACCCATATGGCCGGGCTGCAGATGTACGCCGAAGACGGTTTGAGTGAACCGACCTATATTCATGCGCTGCTGGAAAAGACCGCCGAGACGCTCGACCGGTTGCAGCGCGGCATGACCCGTGACGAAGCCCAGCGGCGCGACCTGGATGCCAGCATCCGGCGGCTCGCCGAGGAACTGTCGTCCGGACGCGGCCAGTTGTCCGAGGACATCCGCGACGAGTTGCGTCTCATCGGCCGCGCGTTGTCGGCCGAAGCCCACGGGCGCAATACGCCGCGTGACCGCAAGCGCGCGAGTTGAGCAGCATGCTGATTGCAAGTCGCCGCAGCCGCCGCAGCCTGGACATCTGGCCGGGCTTTGTCGACGCCCTCGCGGCGTTGCTCATGGTGGTGATCTTTGTCCTGCTGCTGTTTTCGCTGGGACAGTATCTGTTGAGCGATGCGCTGGTCGGACGCGATGCGGCGCTCGGCCGGTTACGCGGCCAGATCAGCAGCCTGTCGGCGCTGCTGGCGCAGACGCGGGATGATAAACAACAGCTGCAGCAGCGCCTCGAGGGACTGGACAGCCAACTGCAAAGCACCCGGGCGACACGTGACGATCTGCAGGCACAACTGGCGGCGCTTACGCTCAAGGCCCACGACGCCGAGCTGGCGCTGGCGGCGCTGCAGCTCGAACTGAATACCAGCCAGTCGCAGCTGTCGGAACAAAAGCAGCTGGGCGAACAACAGGCCGCACAAATCGAAAATCTCGCCGCGGCGCGCGACCGGTTGAAAGGCGAACTGGATACCAGCCGCAGTCAACTCTCCGACCAGCAGCAACTGGCCGACCAGCAGGTGGAACAGATTCGCACCCTGAGTTCGGCACGCGACACGCTGCAGACACAGCTGGAGGCGAGTCGCGAGGATACCGGACGCGCCAGGAGCGATGCCGACGCGCTCAACCTGCGCCTGGAGGCGCTGAACGAACAGCTCGCGCGTCTCAACAAGGCGCTGGCGGTGTCCGAGGCCAATCTGAAAGACAAGACGCTGGAAGTCGAGAACCTGGGAGCACGCCTGAATGTTGCACTCGCCGCAAAGGTCGAGGAGCTCGAGGCCTATCGCTCGGAATTTTTCGGCAAGCTGCGCGAAGCGTTGAAAGACGATCCCGACATCAGGATCGAAGGCGACCGCTTCCTGTTGCCGTCCGAAGTGCTGTTTCCCTCGGCTTCCGCCGATCTGGACAAGCGTGGGCAGGCTGAAATCGCCAAGGTGGCGCATAGCCTGAAAGAGATCATGGACAAGATCCCGGCGGGTATGGACTGGGTGTTGCGGGTCGACGGTCATACCGACCGCCGCCCGGTGCGCACAGTTTTTCCGTCCAACTGGGAACTGTCCTCGGCGCGGGCCACCAGCATTGTCAAATACCTGATCGCCCAGGGCGTGCCGCCGGAACACCTGGTCGCTGCGGGCTTCGCCCAGTATCACCCGTTGGACACCGGCGACACGCCCGAAGCCTACCGGCGCAACCGTCGTATCGAACTCAAACTCACCAGCCGTTAGGCGTCCTGCATAAGCCGCCAACACCGCAGGTTGGGCTGAGCTTGCGAAGCCCAACGATCCCTGCAACAGGGCGGGCTCCTCAATGTTGGGCTTCGCAAGCTCGGCCCAACCTGCGAGACTGCAGGCGCACCCGGCGCATAGAGCTAAGCAGAGCCGCTAGCGCCGGGTGGCGGTACGCCACTGCTGGAAGGTCGGGTATTCGTGGTAGGCGCCGCTCAGCACGTAGTCCAGCACGTTACGCAGCCGGTAAAATTGCACCACCGAGTCGACACGCAGGATTTCCTTGCCGTGCTCGTCGAAGAACACCAGGGTGGGCGTGTAGAACAGGCCGAGCTCGTCGGCCCATTTTTTTGCGGTGGTGTGCTCGCCGCCGGGGGTGATCACCGGCGTGTTCTTCCACATGTTCAGCTGACTGGCGTCGAACCGGGCGACGCGCTGGAGAATGTCCGGATCGCGCAGCGGACCGGTGTGCAGTATGTCGCAGGCGTGGCAGTCGCTTTGTTCGAAAAACACCACCAGCGGCCGCTGGGCAGGGATACGGCTTCTGTCCAGTGCCTGCGGCCCCGGCGCGAAGAAGTCCTCGTAATTCATGTCGCCGCTGTCGAAGACCATCGGAACATCGGCGCGCGCCAGGTAGGAACGAAAACTCTCGCGCTTGTAGAACCCGTCGGCGACGTATTCCAGCGCCGCCTGAAACTGGTAGGGCGGATAATAGCCTGACAGGCGCAACGCCTCGCGCCGCTCCTTGTCATAGAAGATCAGCGTGGGCGTGAAGTTGATGTGGTTTTCCAGCGCGAAGCTGTGTTCGTCCCACTCGCGACCGTCCATGCCGGTGACTGCGCGCTGGCCGTGAATGTCCATGCCGATGACGTCGAAGTGCTTGCGGGTGTAGTCGACAATGTCCTGTTTTTTACCGAAGTTGATTTCCAGCAGCTTCTTGCAATAAGCGCAATACTTTTGTCCGAAATACACCAGCAGGCCCTGCTTGCCGCTGTCGATGGCCTCGGCGAGATCGTCGCGCAGATCGAGGAAACTGAGCTTGAACCAGGCCGGGTGGGTGATGGCCTCGGGCAGAGGTGCGTCCTTGAAGGGTTTCAGCTCGCCGAAGCTGTCGAAATCATCGCCGCTGTCTGCGCACCAGGCGTTTCCCGCGCCGAGCAAGATAATGCAGATCAGCCAGGGGCCCAGTGCGCAGCCCGTGTGTCGCCTGACGGCCATGTCCATAACCCGTAGTATACTCAGCATCGACTGTTTCTTTCAGGTTTATGCATTATGACTGTCCCCGCTGATACGGCCGGCCGCAATCAGTGCCGGCTGTGTGGGGAAGGGCTGGCCGATATGCAGATCATCGGTCCGGACGTGATCATTTTCACCCGACCGGCCCAGGCCTAAAGCGCCGGAAATTTCGAATCTTTCCGTTTACGCAGAAACAGCAGGGCGATATTGCCCACCCGTTGCACCAGCACGGCGTGGCTGTGCTCGCACAGCGCCGCAATCATCCGGTCGCGCTCGTCACGGTCGCCGACATTGAGCTTGACTTTCATCAGCTCGTGGTGGGCCAGCGAACGGTCGAATTCTTCGAGCAGCGAGTCGGACAATCCGCCCGCGCCCACGATGATCACCGGCTTCAGCGCGTGGCCGAGGCCGCGTAACTTTTTCTTCTGTTCTTCTGTAAGATTCATGGTTATGGCGGGCCGGCCTCACAACCTGTCCCGCTTACATTGGCACGCGAGGCAGTATACAGAATTCCTCATATGGCACGCAGCAAAAGCAGTCACCGCTGGTTGAAAGAACATTTCGACGACGAGTTTGTCAAACGTGCACAGCGCGAGGGCTATCGCTCGCGCGCCGTGTTCAAGCTGGAAGAGATCCAGCGCAAGGACCACATTCTCAAGCCGTGCATGTCCGTTGTCGACCTCGGCGCCGCGCCGGGCGGCTGGAGCCAGTACGCGTTGGGGCTGGTAGGCCGTAAAGGGCGGATCGTGGCCATGGATATCCTGGCCATGGAACCGCTGCCCGGGGTGGAGTTCCTGCAGGGTGATTTTCGTGAAGAAGCTGTACTGGAGGCACTGCTTAACCGCTTAAACGGCCGGGAAATTGACCTTGTAATGTCGGATATTGCACCCAATATAACGGGTGTGGATGCCGTCGATCAGCCGCGAGCCATCTATCTTGCGGAATTGGCGGTGGATTTTGCAGACCGTGTGCTTCGCCCTGGGGGTGATTTGCTGGTCAAACTGTTCCAGGGGGAGGGCTTTGACCCCCTGTTGAAGGATCTGCGCGCGCGCTACGACAAGGTTGTCATGCGCAAGCCGCGGGCCTCCAGACCGCGCTCCCGAGAAGTCTATGCGCTGGCGAGGGGACGTAAAATATAGTATGTTTCAGGAAACCGCCAACCAGGCCGAAACGTCTTATAGGACAACATCTTCTCGTATCCTCCCGTCCTGAGAACCTCCGCCTGATTTAATGAGGTATTTGATTTGAACGACATGGCGAAGAATATTCTGCTCTGGGTGATCATTGCGGTCGTCCTGATGTCTGTATTCAACAATTTCGGTCCGCCGACCCCCCGGGCGCAGAGTCTCGCGTATTCCGACTTCATTGCTGACGTCAAGGCCGGCCGCGTGCAGAATGTGGTCATTGACGGGCGCGTGGTCAAAGGTCAGCTGGCCAGTGGTGAGAGTTTTTCCACCTATACGCCCAATGATCCCGAAATGATCAACGACCTGCTGAGCAACGGTGTTCAGGTCAAGGCCCAGGCGCCGGAGCAGGAATCGCTGCTGATGCAGATTTTCATTTCCTGGTTCCCGATGCTGCTGCTGATCGGTGTGTGGATTTTCTTCATGCGCCAGATGCAGGGCGGGGGCGGTGGCCGTGGCGCCATGTCGTTCGGCAAGAGCCGCGCGCGCATGCTGGGCGAGGACCAGGTCAAGGTCACCTTCAATGATGTCGCCGGTGTCGAGGAAGCCAAGGAAGAGGTCGCCGAACTGGTGGAGTTCCTGCGCGACCCCGGCAAGTTCCAGAAACTCGGTGGCAAGATCCCGCAGGGTGTGCTGATGGTCGGCTCGCCCGGTACCGGTAAGACGCTACTGGCCAAAGCCATCGCCGGCGAGGCCAAGGTGCCGTTCTTTACCATCTCCGGTTCCGACTTCGTCGAGATGTTCGTCGGCGTGGGCGCCTCGCGCGTGCGCGACATGTTCGAGCAGGCGAAGAAACATGCGCCGTGCATTATCTTCATCGACGAAATCGACGCCGTCGGCCGTCACCGTGGCGCGGGTCTGGGCGGCGGGCACGACGAACGTGAACAGACACTCAACCAGCTGCTGGTCGAAATGGACGGTTTCGAGGGTAACGAAGGCGTTATCGTGATCGCCGCGACCAACCGCCCGGACGTGCTCGATCCGGCGCTGTTGCGACCGGGCCGCTTCGACCGCCAGGTGGTGGTGCCGCTGCCCGATATCCGCGGTCGCGAGCAGATCCTCAAGGTGCATTTGCGCAAGGTGCCGGCGGGCGACAACGTCAACCCGGGCGTGATTGCGCGCGGTACCCCCGGATTTTCCGGTGCCGATCTCGCCAACCTGGTCAACGAGGCCGCGCTGTTTGCCGCGCGCGCCAACAAGCGCCTGGTCGACATGGACGACCTGGACAAGGCCAAGGACAAGATCATGATGGGCACCGAGCGGCGCTCCATGGTCATGAGCGAGGAAGAAAAGAAGCTCACCGCTTATCACGAAGCCGGGCACGCCATCGTCGGCCGCCTGGTGCCGTCGCACGATCCGGTCTACAAGGTCAGCATCATTCCGCGCGGACGGGCACTGGGTGTCACCATGTTCCTGCCGGAGGAAGACCGCTACAGCTTCAGCAAGCAGCGCCTGGAAAGCCAGATCTCCAGCCTGTTCGGCGGGCGTATCGCCGAGGAGATGATTTTCGGCGAAGAGATGGTCACCACCGGTGCCTCCAACGATATCCAGCGCTCTACCGAACTGGCGCGCAACATGGTCACCAAGTGGGGCCTGTCGGAACGTCTCGGCCCGCTGACCTACAGCGAGGAAGACGGCGAAGTCTTCCTGGGGCATTCGGTTACCCAGCACAAGAACGTGTCGGACGAAACCGCGCATGCGATTGACGGCGAGATCCGCGCCATTATCGATCGCAACTACCAGCGCGCTGAAAACATCCTGCAGGAAAACCTGCAGAAGCTGCACGTCATGGCGGAAGCCCTGATCAAGTACGAAACGATCGACAGCGACCAGATCAACGACATCATGTCCGGCAAGACGCCGCGCGAACCACAGGACTGGAACGATACGCCTTCCAAGGGCGGCGGTCCCGCAGCCAGCAGCCAGCAGCCCGCCGACGACAAGGATGATGGTGCGGAACCTATAGGCGGTCCCGCCGGTCAGCACTGAGTTGCCGCTGGACTGTAAGGGTAAGGCACTGGATCTGTCGCGTCCGCAGGTAATGGGCGTTCTCAATGTCACCCCCGATTCCTTCTCGGACGGGGGTGATTTTTTTTCTGCCGATGCGGCTGTGGAACGGGCCCTGGCGATGCAGGCCGAAGGCGCGGCGATTATCGATATCGGTGGCGAGTCGACGCGCCCGGGCGCGGGGCCGGTATCCGCCGAAGACGAAATACGCCGCGTGGTGCCGGTGATCGAGGCCTTGCAGGTGCGGCTGACTGTGCCGATATCCATCGATACACAAAAGCCGGAAGTGATGCGGGCCGCGGTCGCGGCCGGTGCGGGGTTCATTAACGACGTCAACGCCTTGCGAGCACCGGGCGCGCTTGAGGCCGCCGCCGAGTGCCAGGTGCCGGTGTGCCTGATGCACATGCAGGGTGAACCGCGTACCATGCAGGCGGATCCACACTACGATGATGTGGTGGACGAGGTGAGCGGTTTCCTGCTGCAGCGGGCGGCAGCCTGTGAACAGGCGGGCATCGCCCGCGAGCATATTCTGCTGGACCCGGGCTTCGGCTTCGGTAAAACGCTGCAGCACAACCTGCAACTGCTGGCGCGGCTGGAAACCATTGGCGCACTCGGGTTTCCGCTGCTGGTCGGCTTGTCGCGCAAGTCGATGATTGGCAAATTGCTGGGACTGGATGTCGGCGAACGCCTCGCGGCCAGCATCGCACTGGCAGTGATGGCCGTTGAACGTGGTGCGGCGCTGGTGAGGGCGCACGATGTCGCGCCCACCTGGCAGGCGCTGCAGATGCAGGTGGCGCTGCGGGCGGCGCAGTAAAAACATAGCACCGAAGATGCAGTATGGGGGAATAACACAATGACCAGAAAATATTTCGGCACAGACGGCATTCGCGGTCGCGTGGGTGAACAACCCATCAACGCGGAATTCATGCTGAAACTCGGCTGGGCCGCGGGACGGGTGCTCGGCAAGGGTGGCTGCGGGCGCGTGGTCATCGGCAAGGACACGCGTATTTCCGGTTACATGTTCGAGTCCGCCCTGGAAGCGGGCCTGTCGGCCGCGGGTGTCGATATCCGCTTGCTGGGACCGATGCCGACACCGGCGATCGCCTACCTGACGCGTACCCTGGGCGCCTGTGCGGGCATCGTCATCAGCGCCTCGCACAATCCCCATTACGATAACGGTATCAAGTTCTTTTCCGCCGACGGTACCAAGCTGCCGGACGATGTGGAGGCCGAGATCGAGCGCGAGCTCGAAGCGGATATGGTGACCGTGCCGTCGGAACGCCTGGGCAAGGCGGTGCGTGTCGAAGACGCGCGCGGCCGCTATATCGAGTACTGCAAGAGCACCTTTCCCGGACGGCTGAACCTGCGCGGCGTGAAAATCGTGGTCGATTGCGCCAACGGCGCGACCTACCAGGTGGCGCCCAGCGTGTTCAAGGAACTGGGTGCCGAGGTGACCGCCATCGGGGTGAACCCCGACGGCCTGAACATCAACCAGGGCTGCGGTTCGACGGCGCCCGAGGGACTGCGCGAGCGGGTGCTGGCGGAGAAAGCCGACCTGGGCATCGCGCTGGACGGCGACGGCGACCGGGTGCTGATGGTGGATCACACAGGCGAGCTGGTCGACGGCGACGAACTCCTGTATATCATTGCCCGCGCACGCGCCGGTAACGGCAAACTGAGCGGCCCGGTAGTGGGCACCCTGATGAGCAACCTCGGCCTGGAGCTGGCGCTGCAGGGCGAGGGTATCGCGTTTCTGCGCGCCAACGTCGGGGACCGCTACGTGATGGAAATGCTGCAGGCGCACGAGGGTATGCTGGGCGGCGAATCCTCCGGACACATTATCTGCCTGGACCGCACCACCACCGGCGACGGTATCGTCTCCGCGTTGCAGGTGCTGGCAGCCTTGGTACAGAGCGGGTCGAGCCTGCAGACCTTGCGCCAGGGTATGTCCAAGTTCCCGCAGATCATGATCAACGTGCCGCTCGCAGAGCGTGTCGATGTGACCGGCAATACGGTGGTACTGCAGGCCGTCAAGGACGCCGAGACGGTGATGAACGGCAAGGGACGGGTGTTGCTGCGGCCCTCGGGCACCGAGCCGCTGATCCGCGTCATGGTCGAAGGCGAGAACGAAAGCTTGGTCAGGCAGCAGGCCGAGCACCTGGCCGAGGTGGTCGCCCAGACCGTTGAACGACAGATCAAGTCAGCCTGAGGCGAGAGGGGACAGATGTATTTTTCTCGCAGAAACCAGTGACGTCCTCGTCTTAGCGCTATCCATGTCTGCTTTTCGGTTTTCGTTGCAAACACACTTTCTGCTTCCCGACGGCAGGCGCGCGACGTGGCGATGAGATTTCTCAGAAGGGCCAGAAGCC
Source organism: Thiogranum sp. (assembly GCA_022340245.1). GTDB lineage: Bacteria > Pseudomonadota > Gammaproteobacteria > DSM-19610 > DSM-19610 > Thiogranum. The sequence continues at coordinate 36,282 of JAJDOI010000016.1, read as the reverse complement.
TGCCGTTGCTTGTCCTGGTTCTGCTGGGTCTGCCGGCGGCGCTGGTCGGCTGGAACCTGCACACCTTTCACCGCCTGACCTCCGAAGCGCCCATCGCGAAACTGCAGTTTGTCGAACTCGCGCCGCAGCAGTACGCGGTCGAGTTGCGCAGCGGCAACTTCTGCACGGTGCAGCATTTCAAAATCAGCGGCGACGAATGGCGCCTCGACGCGCGTTTCCTCAAATGGAAGCCGGTCGCCAACCTGTTCGGCCTCGACGCCATGTACCGCCTCGATCGCCTCGGCGGGCGCTACAGCAAGATCGACGAGGCCAACACGCGTCAGCAGCATGCCCACCAGATCGGTGACAAACCCGGCATCGACCTGACCGACCACCTGAACGAACGCTGGCTGTCCTGGTCGCCCGTCGACACCTACTTCGGCAGCTCCGTGTATGAAGCCATCGACCCGGCCTACGAATACACCGTCTACCGCTCCCAGTCGGGCCTGCTGGTGCGCAAACACAAGATCGAAACCGCCCGCTATGAAGACGGCTCCCTGGTCATTCACATCGACCAGCCATGCCCGTAGGTTGGGCTGAGCGCAGCGAAGCCCAATGACCAGGACGCTGTAAGGCAGACAGGCAAGGAACAAACAAGCCGGCATATTATCGGTTCGACCCATTACAGGCATGTCCAATGGACGATCTACGAGTTAGATGAATCAACGGATCCGCCTCGGTTGAACACGTTGGGCTTCGCTGCGCTCAGCCCAACCTACCTGGAAATCCGCTGGGCTTCGCAGGCTCAGAGCCCCGCGCTGGATTGAGCGCCGCGAAACCCAATCAATCCGTCTACCGCGCATGTTTCACGCCGCGGTAACGGTCGCCTTCCGCTGAACCAGCTCGCCATCCCGATAATCCGCCATCGCCTGCTGGATTTCCGCCTGGCTGTTCATTACAAACGGCCCGTACTGTTCGATAGGCTCACCGATGGGCCGGCCTGATACCAGGATGAAGCGTGCGCCGCCGCCGCTCGCGCTGATGCGCACCGTGTCGCCGGTACCCAGAACAGCGAGGGTGTGTTTGGGCAGACCATAGTCTTCCAGCGTTGCTTCGCCCTCGAACACGTAGACGAAGGCCTGGCGGTTACTGTACAGCGTGTGGGTGAAGGTTCGTGCCCCGTCCAGCGTGACGTCCAGGTACTGCACATCGGTATGCGGATCCTTGATGGGACCGGTGACGTCGGCGTACCGCCCAGCCAGCACCTTCACGGTAACGCCGTCGCCGCTGGATACCGGAATGGCTTCGGGTGAAAACTCCTGGTAAGCCGGTGCGGTCATTTTTTCGCTCGCGGGCAGGTTGATCCACAATTGAAAACCGCGCATCAGGCCGGCGCTCTGCTGCGGCATTTCGGAATGAATGACGCCGCTCGCGGCTTTCATCCACTGCGCGCCGCCGGATTTCAGATCACCTTTGTTGCCCATGCTGTCCTGGTGCAGCATGTGCCCGTCCAGCATGTAGGTGAAGGTAATGAAGCCGCGGTGCGGATGATCCGGAAAGCCGGCGATATACTCGTCCGGGTTGTCACTGCCGAAGTGATCCAGCATCAGGAACGGGTCGAGATTGGGCAGGGCGGGCGTGCCTATTGTGCGGTGCGCGGTAACCCCGGCGCCTTCGGTGACGGCGCGGGCGTGGACAAGTTTCTCTACGCTACGGTTTGACATGGTATGACTCCTTACGTGCTCAGGCGGCGGCGCGCAGTGCGGCTACGGCCTGTACGATCTGTTGCTCGGCCCCCGCCAGGGCCGTGTCGGCCTGTTGCATCAGGCGGTCGGCACCGATAATGGTCACATCGTCGATACCGATAAAACCCAGCAGGTGGCGCAGGTAACCGCTGGCAAAGTCGATGTCGCTGCCCACCGGCGTGCCGCCAGTCGCGACAATGACGTAGGCCTTCTTGCCCTCGAGCAGACCCACGGGGCCGTTTTCGGTGTAGCGGAACGTCAGGCCCGCGCGGGCCACCAGGTCGACCCAGGCCTTGAGACTCGCGGGAATGGAAAAATTATAGACCGGCGTACCGATGACGATGACGTCGGCAGGCACGAGTTCCCCCACCAGGGCGTCCGATTCGGCAAGCCGTTGTTGCTGCTGTTCGCTACGTTGTTCGGCGGGGGTGAAGTTGGCGCCAATCCAGTCGGCGTCGACGAACGGCAGGCCCCTCGCCACGTCCCGGTGCCGGATGACCGGTTCTCCCATTTCGTTGCGCAGGGTTTCAATGAACTTGCCGGACAGCGCACGTGACACCGATCCCTGGTAGCGGCCGCTGGCGTCGACGTGCAACACATTCAGGGGGGGCGTTGCTGTGGTGGTCATCGTCGTGCTCCTTTCTCTTCGAGGTTTTCAGACGCCGGGGACTCCCGGCGGGACTGGGGAACACTTTAGGCGTTGACGTGTAAGGGATAAAGTCTATTATCAGCAATAGATTATTCTGTAAAAGGCAACAATATGGACCGATTCGAGGCGCTGGAGACCTTTGTGCGGGTGGTGGAGGCGGGCAGCATCAGCGGTGCAGCGGACCGCATGCAGGTCGCCAAATCCGCGGTAAGCCGCCGCCTGGCGGAGCTGGAGCAGCGCCTGGGCGTGCAGCTGTTGCGTCGCACCACCCGCAGGATGGATCTCACCGCCACCGGCCGCAGTCTGTACGAGCGAGCCGTGCGGCTGCTCGCCGATCTGCAGGAAACCGAACTGGCGGTATCCAGCGAACACGGTGCCCTGTCGGGCAGCCTGCGGGTGGCCGCGCCGCTGAGCTTTGGGTTGAGGCACCTGACGGGGGCAATCGACGATTTTCTGCAGTTGCACCCCGATGTGCAATTCGATCTGGATTTCAATGATCGCCAGGTCGACATCCTGCAGGAAAGTTTCGACGTGGCTGTCCGTATCGCCGAGCTTGAAGACTCCACCCTGATTGCCCGTCGTATTGCGCCCATTCACAGCACCTTGATTGCCAGTCCCAGCTACCTGGAGCACTACGGCAAGCCGCGCACACCGGCGGAGCTCCAACAGCATCACTGCCTGGTCTATACCAATTTGCCGGAACCGGCGCTGTGGAGTTATCGCGACAAGAAAGGAGAAGCGGGCCGGGTAAAGGTCAACCCAACCCTGAAGGCCAACAACGGCGACTTTCTGCGCGACATGGCGACCGCCGGGCGGGGCATTGTGCTACAGCCGACCTTTATCTGCCACGAGGCGATAGAACAGGGCGAACTGGTGCCCGTGCTCGGTGACTACACCTGGCGCAGTATCAATGCCTACGCGGTGTACCCGCAGACCCGTCACCTGTCACAACGCGTGCGCGCCTTCGTGGATTTCCTGGTGGAACGGTTTGCGGGCGTGCCATATTGGGACAGGTGCGTGGAGAAGTAGCATCGATGGGGTCAGACTTGATTGACGAGAACGTCTGACACCGGCAAAAGCAAATGCAGGCCGTCGCCGCTGTAAGTTATTTGTTGGTGAAATGCCGCCTGATCGCTTGAGCGCGGTCGTTTACGCCTTCTTGACAAACTCTGATTTCAATTTCATTGCGCCGATACCATCGATCTTGCAGTCAATGTCATGATCACCTTCAACGAGGCGGATATTTTTGACTTTCGTCCCAACCTTGACCACCGATGACGAGCCCTTGACCTTCAGGTCCTTGATTACCGAAACAGTATCGCCATCCTCCAGCACATTGCCGTTCGCGTCGGTAACGACAGGCTTCGCATCGCTGCTCTCGGGAATTGCATCTTTCGCCCATTCATGCGCGCATTCCGGACAAACATACAAATCTCCGTCTGCGTACGTGTATTCCGAGCCACATTCGGGGCACCTGGGTAAATCACTCATGCATATGTCCTTTATCGAACCGGCTGGCTCAAAGTTGACTCGTTGCGCGGCTTGTTCTGCCGAAGGGCAGCCCGTGCGGGAACGTACTGCGATTTGCCTGCAATTACAATAGCGTGGATTCAATCGACGCGTGCAGTTGACATCGGGATCAGGCGAGCCGCCCGCTGATGCCGTTGCGCGACCACGAGGCTGGTGGCAAGCTTGATCGCGAGGCGACAGGGAGCTGATACGCATGGGGCACTTGCAACATTTCCCCTTATCACCACCTTTCTTTTTCAAGCTGGCGGTGCTGCTCGACGGCCTTGTTGTGCCGCGCGCCTTGTCAAAATAGCACAGCCGTGCCCGCCAGCGCGTCGTGATCACGATGCAGGAGGAAGCAGTGTCAGCAGCGAGTGACCACATCCGGAAGGACGAAACCCATCCCCTTATCCGGGCTCTCGCCATCGTTGTGCTATTTTGCCTGGCACTGCCAGCGGCACGCGGCGCGCGGTTCGATGGTTTCGCCTTCGTGAATGACGATGGCACGCTCAACGTCCGCAATCGGACCATGCACCTTTACGGTATCCTGATCCCTCCTACCGAGGAGAGCTGTTATTTTTTCGAAAAACCGGCGCCGTGCGGTCCGCGCGCGGCGCTGGCGCTGAAATTCAATATCGGAACCGACTTCGTGCACTGCAACACCCGCAGCCGCAACACGGACGGAAGCTATGTGGCCGTGTGCGAGGCGGGCGACGAGGATCTTGCGGCGGAACTCTTGCGCCAGGGATGGGCCGTGGCGCTGCAGGATGCACCCTTCGAGTACCAGGCTCTGGAGAAGATCGCCCGCAACCGGGCCATCGGGGTGTGGGGTCTGGCGGTGGAGCGGGGCAAAAGACGGTTGCGGAGATAGTGCCAGTGCCGCCGATTGTGAAGATCGATGCCTGTACTATCGGGCGAGGTGAACCACGAGGAAGATAAAGGCCGCTCCCAGGCAGGTAAGCCCGATGAGGCTGCCGGTAATGGCCGAGCGGTTCTGCGAGTGTGCCTCGGGCAGAATGTCCGAGGCCCCGATATACAAAAGGAACCCGGCGAAGAATCCAAGGTAGAGCACCAGTATCGGAGCAGGGACCCGAACGAGCAATGTAGAAGCCGCACCGAAGACCGGAGCAAGCGCATCCAGCACCAGCATCGCGAAGGCACGGAGGGTCGTGTTGCGGTGAACCAGCATCAAGCTGACCGTGTTGAGGCCGTCACAAAAGTCGTGTGCAATGACAGCAATGGCTACGACAAGGCCAACCGCTTCCGAGGCTTGAAACGCCAGGCCAATCGCGACTCCGTCCATGAAGCTGTGCCCGACCAGGGCAATGGCTGAGAGCAGACCGACCTGCGGGTGATAGTGCGCGGCGTAGTCAGCCTCGTGAGCATGATGAACCAGCACGAACTTCTCAAGGCTGTGAAAAAGAATAAACCCGACGACGAGGGCAATCATTGCCCCCATTACATCAATGCCCTGCTCGCGGCTCAGGGCAAAAATCTCTGGCAAAATGTCGAAGCTCACCACGCCCAGAAGCACGCCGGCAGTGAAGCTGAGAATAAAGTGCAGCCGGTCGCGGAACCTGAGCGCAAGCAGCCCCCCGGCAAGAGTCGAAAAGAATGTCGCCAGCGACAGTAGTACAGCGCTCATGGATGCCTAAGGTTATGGATCCAGGCTGGATCTGTTCAGGGAGGCAGAATACGTGAAGTCGGGGAACGTAGTCTCACCCTTGATCTGCCCGGTGCGCCGGTTCCGGCCCAAGAGGGAAGAACGCTGCAAAGTTGACGGCTGAGTTAAGGGGCGGGCGGTCTTTCGCGCGGCCCCGACTTGAGCGATCGCTTGGATTGCGGCAGCTGACGGAACACGATACAACTTGCAAAACCAACGGCCGAATACAGGAGCCAATCCGCGAACGCGGAGAGCCAGAACTCCGAATAACGCAATCCGTTGTGCAAAGACTCCCATCGCGTAATCTCCTTGCTGCGCTCGGCCAGATATGCCTGACCTTCCTGATAGTTCATGGAATTTACCTGTCCCCAGTCGACAGCAGACAGGTACACGCGCCCACCACTGGAGACAAACTGCAGAGACACGGTCAAAACAAGTGCAACCAGACCGCTGGCTAATAGTGCTTTTGAATACATCGTTCGCGCTCCCACCGCAATCTGACTAGTGTATGCCGGGGGAACCGCGTTGTCGCCGAACTGGCTGGCTGTGCGCGGCTCGGAGGCTTATACCGAGAACTGAGTATAGGAGAAGGAAAGGTACTTTTCCGTTAAGGTCCGACTATCCCCAACAAAAAGGCGCCCCGAAGGACAGGAGACGGCTCCAGGTCGGTGGCGGAGAAACAGGGGGGCCGTGCGGGGCAGGAGCCGGGCTCACTCGTCCCGCGTGCGCTTTTCCTCGCCGTCCATCCTGTCTCCTAGCAGGCGCCGGACCACCACGAAAAACACCGGGACGAACAGCACGCCGAGCAGCGTGGCGCCGACCATGCCGCCCATGACATCGGTGCCGATCGCATGCCGGCTGTTGGCCCCGGCACCGGTGGAGACGGCCAGGGGCAGCACGCCCAGGATGAACGCGATTGAGGTCATCAGTATCGGCCGAAAGCGCAGGCGGCAGGCCTCCAGTGTCGCATCGAGCACGCCGCGGCCCTGCTGGCGCATGGTGTTGGCAAACTCAATGATCAGGATGGCGTTCTTGGCCGACAGACCGATCACCGCGATGAGCCCGACCTTGAAATACACATCGTTCTCCAGACCGCGCAACCAGGTGAAGGTAAGCGCGCCCAGCACGCCGAGCGGCACCACCAGCATGACGGCCACCGGGATCGACCAGCTTTCGTAGAGCGCGGCCAGCGCGAGGAACACCACCAGCAGCGACAGCGCGAAGAGGATGGGGGCCTGCTGACTGGAGATGATCTCCTGCAGCGACTGGCCCGACCATTCATAGCCGATACCCTGGCCCAGGTCCTGCGTGACGATGCCCTGCATCGCGTCCATGGCCTGCCCGGAGCTGTGGCCCGGGGCGGCCGACCCGTTGATCTGGACGGCGGGATGACCGTTGTAGTGATCGACAGCCGGTGGTCCGATGGTCCAGCTGGTTGACACAACGCTGTTGAGCGGCACCATGTTGTCGAGGCCACCCCGGCTGGCGGGAATGTAGTAATGGCTCAGGTCTTCGACGCGGCTGCGGTAGCCGGCGTCGGCCTGCAACAGCACTTTCAACACGCGGCCCTTGTAGTTGAAATCGTTGGCGTACACCGGTGCCAGCATCAGGCGGATGGCGTCATAGATATCCGGCAATGACAGGCCCATGGACTGTGCCTGCACGCGGTCGACGTGCAGGTGCAGCTCGGGTGCATCCTCCAGCTGGTTGGGGCGCACGCCCGACAGTACCGGCTCGCTGGCGGCCTTGGCGAGCAGAATATTGCGAGCCTGCATCAACCGGTCGTGTCCCAGTCCGGCGCGGTCTTCAAGGCGGAAGTCGAAACCACCGAAGCGGCCCAGACCGCGAACAGTGGGCAGATTGATGACGAACATGCGTGCGCCCTTGATAGCCTGCAGCGCGCCGTTGGCCCACCGGATGAAGGCATTGATCTGTTCATCCGCCGAGCGGCGCTTGCTCCAGTCCTTGAGACGGATGAAACCAAGACCCACGTTTTCGCCCTGACCGACGAAGCTGAACCCGGCTACATCCAGCACCTGGTCGACCGCGGGGCTTTTCTGAATGATGGTCTCCATGTCCCGCAGCACATCGCCGGTGCGCTCCATACTGGCGCCCGGCGGCAGCTGCACCACCACCAGCGCGTAACCCTGGTCCTCCTCAGGCAGAAAGCTGCTGGGCAGGCGGCTGAACAACAGCAGCGCTATACCAACGAGCACCACGAAGGCCGCCATCCAGCGCGGCGTATGGCGAATCGACTGACCGACGCGCGCCAGATAGCCGCTTGTCAGAGCGCCATACAGGCGGTTGAATCCGCGGAAGAAGCGATTTGGTTCTTTGTGCACCGGTTTGAGGAGGGTCGCGCAAAGCGCTGGCGTGAAGCTCAACGCCATTAGCGCCGAAATGGCCATGGAGATGGCGATGGTGAGGGAGAACTGGCGGTAGATCACGCCTACGCTGCCGCCAACCAGCGCCATCGGGATGAAAACGGCCGCCAGCACCGTGGTCATGGCGATCACCGCGCCGGTGATCTGGTCCATGGCCTTGCGCGTCGCCTCTTTCGGCGCCAGGCCTTCCTCGGTCATGATGCGCTCCACGTTTTCCACTACCACGATCGCGTCATCCACCACCAGACCGATGGCCAGCACCAGGCCGAAGAGTGTGAGCACATTGATGGAAAAGCCGGCCATATACATGCCGCCGAAGGCGCTGGTCAGTGCCACCGGCACCACCAGCGTGGGGATCAGCGTCGCGCGCAGATTCTGCAGGAACAGCAGGATCACCAGGAACACCAGCACCACCGCCTCGACGAGCGTATAGAGCACCTCGTGGATAGAGATGCGGATAAACTGCGTGGTGTCATAAGGCACCAGCCAGGTCACCCCGGGTGGAAAGTATTTGTCCAGTTCGTTCATCTTGGCATGCACGGCGGCGGCCACCTGCAGGGCATTGGCATTTGGCGCGAGCAGGATGGCGAAGCCGGCGATGGGATCCCCGTTGAGGTGCACGTCATGACCATAGGACTCGGCCCCGAGAGTGATACGCGCGACGTCTTTGAGGCGCACGCTGCTGCCGTCCGGGTTGGTGCGCAAAATGATGTCGCGGAACTGCTCGGGGGAGGTAAAACGACTGGCGGCGTTGACTGATGCGCTGAAACCCTGTCCCGGTGGAGCCGGTTCGGCGCCGACATAGCCTGCGGCAATCTGCACATTCTGGTTGCGCACCGCGTTCAGCGCCTGCGAGGCGCTCAGACCGTAGCCCCGCAGCTTGTCGGGGTTGAGCCAGATGCGCATGGCGTAGGCGGCACCGAACAGGTGCGCGTCGCCCACACCGGGCAGTCGCTGGATCGGATCGAGCACCTGCGAGGCGATCAGATTGTTCAGGGCATAGGTGTCGAGGCTACGGTCCCCGGAACGCAGCGCCACCACCATGAGAAAGTCGTTGTTGGCCTTGGACACAGTAATGCCGTTCTGTATCACCTCCTCGGGCAGGCGCGGCTGCGCAATACTGAGTCGGTTCTGTACCTGCACCTGGGCGATATCTGGATCGGTGCCGCTGAGGAAAGTCAGAGTGATCTGTGCGGTACCGTTGGAGCGTGAGGTCGAATCGAAATACAGCAGGTTGTCGACGCCGGTGAGCTGCTGCTCGATTACCGCGGTCACGCTGTTTTCGATCACCTCGGCGCTGGCGCCAGGATAGACTGCATTGATGCTGATCTGCGGCGGGGCGATCGGTGGATAGGCCGACACCGGCAGGTTGAAGATGGCGGCTGCACCGGCGAGGGTAATCAGGATGGCCACCACCCAGGCGAAGATGGGCCGGTCGATGAAAAAACGTGGCATCGCCGCGGCGCCTCAGAGTTTGGCCGTGCGATCGCCGGCCGGCGCACCCGCGGGCACTGCCTTGGCAGCGGCGCCCGGCTGGACCTTCTGCAGTCCTTCCACGATCACCCTGTCACCGTCGTTCAGAGCGCCCTTGGCGATCCACTGCGAACGGGTCATGCCGTGAATTTCGATGCGCCGCTGCGCCACCTTGCCCTCTGCACCGACAACCAGGACGTAGGCGCCCTGGGCATCGCGTGCCACTGCGGCCTGCGGTAGCACGAAGGCGTGGTCGAGCACGCCGGTGGTCAGTTTGATGTTGACGAACATACCCGGCAGCAGGGTGCGTTCGGTATTGGGCAGTACCGCGCGCAATGACACGGTGCCCGTGAGGGGATCGACAGCGAGATCGGAAAAATCCAGCGTACCGGGCTGCGAATACGGCGAGCCATCCGGCAGCGATACATCCACTTGCGCCGGGTGGTCGCTGCTCGTGTTACTGCGCAATTGCCCCAGCTCGGACACCGACTGGCTGAAGTTCACATAAATCGGATCGATCTGCTCGATGGTGGTGAGCTGCGTCGCTTCGCCCTGCCCCACGAGGGCGCCTTCGGTGACCAGCGCCCGGCCGGCCCGCCCGGCGATGGGGGCGGTGACGGTGGCATAGCCCAGATCCAGGCGCGCGCTTTCCACATCGGCCTGTGCCTGCTTGACCGCCGCCGCGGTACTGCGTTCGGTGGCCAGGGCGGTATCCAGATCCTGCGTCGCCAGCAGCTTTTTTGTCGCCAGTTCGCGATAGCGCTTGGCGGTCGCCGCCGCATTGACCGCATCGGCCCGGGCCTTGGCGAGCGCGGCCTCCTGCGCGTGCAGGGCCGTTTTCAGGGGCGCAGGGTCTATCAGGTACAGGACATCACCTTGCCTGACGTCGGTGCCTTCCGTGTAAACGCGTTTGAGGATGATCCCCGCCACCCGCGCCCGTACCTGCGCCACCCGCGTTGGCGCCAGGCGACCGACAAGTTCGCGGTTCAGCGGCACGGATTGTGGGTGGACTTCAATAACGGCAACTTCGGGAGGCGGCGGGATACCGGGATTCTGGGGCGTCGCCTCGTTGCAGGCGGCCAGCAGAAGGCTTGCCCCGAGTAGTGCCGGACGCAGGTATTGTTGTTTCATCGAGTATCCTTGCACGACGCGATGGTACCGGTGTACAGCCCCCGATGGATTTAGTCTGCCACCGGTTTCGCTAGTTCCGGGCCTTTGAGGGACCGCGGGGTCACGTGTCATTCTATCACCCGGATCTGTACCCGGGGAAAAGATAAATCTGTCGCGGGTTTTTTCCGGAGCGTGAGAACCATCGACATCATGGCAAGCCGTGCGTTGCGCCACTGTAACTTCCGGTCGCTCGTCAGCGGGCAGGGCATACCCCCCGTCGGGACATGGATGACCCGTCTGGTGACGGCATGCCGGGTATGGCGCCTTGCCTATTCGCCGGCAATGGTCGGCTTAGCGGGCCGGATGGCGATTTCCCTGGTCGCGACCCCGGCCGGCGTAGGGGTGGACTGTCGCAGGACAGGGTGGCGGCAATGTTGCAAACCAGGTGCGATACTGCTGCAATGAAGTTTTCCGAGTTCGGAGAGACAGGAAAATCGCCATGAGCGATCGCGAAGACGCTATCGGCCGCCGTACTTTCCTGAACCGTCTGACGTGTCTGGGTGCCTTGATGGCCGTCTACCCGGCCTCCGCGCTCGCGGCATTGCGTGAGGCAGCGAGTGAATCGCCGGACACTGGTGCCTGGTCCGCAGCAGATCCGTGGATGACGCTCAACGCCGTCCAGCAGCACCTGTTTCCCGCCGCCACCGATGCGCCGGGCGCGGTTGATATCGGTGCGCTGCGTTACCTGCACAATGCGATTGAAAATCCCGATGCAGACGGTGAGGACAGGACCTTTATCGTTAACGGTGTCGGCTGGTTGAACGACTTGACACAGGACAAGTACCAGCGGCCGTTTGCGGGGCTCGATGAACAGCAGCGTGACATTGTGTTGCGCCGGATCGAGGACAGCAGGGCGGGACGCAACTGGTTGTCGCTGCTGCTGACGTATCTGCTCGAGGCCTTGCTCGCGGATCCGGTCTATGGCGGGAATCCGCAGGGGATCGGTTGGCAGTGGCTGGAGCACCAGCCGGGGTATCCGACGCCGCCGCCGAACAAGACCTGGTACCGACTCGGTGAACGCGTGACGTTTCACCGCAAGGCCACCTGAACATGGCGAGGGACTTTGATGTTTGTGTGATAGGCAGTGGCGCGGGTGGCGGGCCGGTGGCCTGGATGCTCGCGGCTGCGGGGTACTCGGTGCTGGTGCTGGAGAAGGGGCCGTGGTTTACGGAGCGGGACTTCTTCAAGGACGAGCTGGCCTGTTGCCGGCGCAGTGTGTATACGCCGAAGCTTGCCGATGAACAGCACGTGATCGAGGATCTGGATGCCGACGGCGACTGGGTCGGTGAGGCCACGTCGGATTCCGGCTGGGATTTCTGGAACGGCAACTGCGTGGGTGGCTCGTCGAACTTCATGAGCGGTTTTTTCTACCGCCTCAAGCCCGTAGACTTTCGCCTGCGCTCGGAGTTCGGACCGATTGACGGCGCGAACGTCGCTGACTGGCCGATCAGTTACGATGACCTGGAACCCTATTACACCCTGGCGGAAACCGAGGTGGGCATCTCCGGGCGGGTTGTGGAGCACCCCTTTGCGGATCGGCGCTCGACGGCGGATTTTCCTTACCCTCCCACGCGCGAGCACCCCATCTCCACTCATATCGATACGGCCTGCACCACACTAGGGCTGCATCCGTTGCCGACGCCGCGCGCCATACTGTCGCAAGCCAAAGACCAGCGCCGCAGTTGCGAGTATTCCGGATATTGCGGCAGCTATGGCTGTTCTTCGGGCGCCAAGGGCAGTGCGCGTGCGGCGTTGTTGGACCGAGCGGTGCGCACCGGCCACTGTGACATCCGCCCGCACGCCAAGGTGTACAGGCTGGCAAGCGACGCCACGGGCAAGGTGGTCGCGGCGGAGTATTTCGATGCCGACGATAAACCGCAGACGGTGACAGCGAAAATTTTCGTCGTCGCCTGCCAGGCGATCGAAAGCAGCCGGTTGCTGTTGGGCTCGATCGGGCCGAAGCATCCGCACGGACTGGGCAACCGCCACGGGCAGGTCGGCCGCAACCTGTTGTTCTCGGCGGGCGGCTCGGGCACAGGCGATTTCATCTATGCCGATCTGGACGGCAAGCTGGCCGACGGGCTGAAGACGCGCGGACCCTTCGTCAACCGCGGTCTGCAGGAGTGGTACACCATCGACGACACGACCTTCGGCGGGCGCGCCAAGGGCGGTACGGTGGATTTCCTGTTGAGCCATCCCAACCCTATCGGCCGGGCGATGTCCGGGAAGTGGGGCGACGACGACCGGCTGGTGTGGGGCCGACCGCTGCAACAGCGTCTGAAGTCGGTCTTCACCTCGGCGCAGTATCTGCGTTACGAAATCTTCTGCGACTGGCTGCCCACGGACAACTGTTTCGTCGGTCTGGATGACAGCGTGCGCGACCAGTGGGGCACGCCCGTGGCCCGGGTACGCATCGGCTACCACCAGCACGATCTGAAGGTGGGCCGCTACATCGATCAGCGCGTCAAACCGGTGCTGGCAAAGATGGGCGCGAAGAATATCCGTTCGGGTATCAGCGGTTCGCCACCGCAGAACCTGGTGGCCGGCGGCTGCCGCTTCGGCCGGGATCCGGCGACCTCGGTACTGGATGCCGAGTGCCGCGCGCACGATGTCGACAACCTGTACGTCACCGATGGCAGTTTCATGCCCACCGGCGGCAGCGTGCCTTACACTTGGACCATCTATGCGAATGCCTTTCGGGTGGCGGAAAAAATCAAAGCCCGCCTTTAGCGTTCCTGCCAGACGGGTTATCAATCCTTCGCCTTTCGGTGACAGCGGTAGGTTGGGCTGAGCGTAGCGAAGCCCAACACAACTGCACCACAAACGCGGCGCGTAGAGATGCTGGTTGCCCGGGTGGTTCAGGTGCCCGGGTTACCCGGCGACGCCGTTGGGCTTCGCTACGCTCAGCCCAACCTACGGTATTCAGCGGACGGCGGGCCGATCAATCCGGCCTTCGGTCTTCTACAAACCCATTGCCTGGCGCATGATGTGGTAGATGACGTTCTGCTCCATCACGCCGTGCACCAGGTAGGCGCCCGGGCCGTCGGCGTATACCGCCACGTCTTCACCGCTGTGGGTTTCGGATTTCAGCGGCACCAGAGACTGCTGGTGGAAACGGCGGTCGGTGGTGTCGATGTCGCCGAGGTCCTGCGCGCGCCCCGCGACGGGCTTGCGCCGCTTGCTGCTCTGCACCATCTCCTTGTCAAACGCGTAACCAGGGCCCGTGAGGTAGCCCAGGGTCGTGTATGGCTTGCCGTCCTCGGCAAGTTTTGTCCTGGCTTCCGGTTCGCCGAACGCGTCGTTGCTGACCACCTTTCCCAGGATGGGGTTGCCGCGCGTGGCATAGCCCGCCATGGCAAAGGCATGACTGTGGTCGGCCGTGACAATAATCAGCGTCTCGTTGGCGCTGGTCATGGCGCGCGCGGTTGACACGGCGCGCGACAGCTCGATGGTGTCGGTCAGCGCGCGGTAGGCATTGCCCGCGTGGTGGGCGTGGTCGATACGCCCGGCCTCCACCATGAGGAAATAGCCTCGCCGGTTCCTGCGCAGGATCTCGATCGCCCGGGCGGTCATTTCGCTGAGCGAGGGCTCGCCGCCCACGTCCTGGCTGCGGTCGGCTTCGTAGTGCATGTGCGAGGCGTTGAACAGCCCCAGCAGGTGATCGGTGTGCGAGACATCCAGCGCCTCCAGCTGCGCGTCGTTCCAGACGTAGGCCGCGTTTTTGCGATTTGCCAGCCATTCGGCGATCAGGTCGCGCCCGTCCTTGCGGGTGCCGTGCATTGCCGGTGCTTCAGGGTCGTTGGCCGATGTTGGCTGGAAATAGCGCCGCCCCCCGCCCATGGCGACGTCGGGCCCGTCGCCGTAGGGGAAATCGATCAGCTGGGCGGCAATGTCCTTGCAGCCCGTGGCCAGGGCCTCGGGCGGCATCTCGCTGTCGCCTTCCCACTCGCGCTCCGGGCTGTGCGCATAGGTCGCCGCCGGGGTGGCGTGGGTCAGACGCGTGGTGGTGACAATGCCCGTGGATCTGCCTGCCTGTTCGGCCTGTTCCAGCAGGGTGTGCAAAGCGTGTCCGCGCGCACTTTTGCAATCGTTGCGCCGTGCCGTCTTATCGATGGCTATCACACCGGCCAGGGTCTTTTCACCGGTCATGATGGCCGTCATGGTGCCGGCCGAGTCCGGCGTCTGCTGATTGGTGTTGTAGGTTTTCGACAGCGCCAGGTAAGGGAAGTGCTCGAAGCTGAGCAGGTTTTCCTCACCGCTTTCGCCGCGTTGCTGGCCTTGCAGGATACGCGCCGCGGTTACCGTGGACACGCCCATGCCATCACCGATGAACAGGATAATGTTGCGCGCCTTGTGACGATTTGGCTTGAGCTGCATGGCCTGTTTCGCGGCCTGCTCGCCGTTGCTGTACCACTGTTCGGCGCTGATGCCGCCGGCCGTCAGCGGCGCGGAAGCCACCAGGCAAAGGCACACGGCGAGGGCAGCTCCAGGGAGTTGCCTGCCGGAGGCCGGACCACGCGGCTTTGCAGCGGCATCGCCTGCCCATTTCCTTTCGTTTGACATGCTTCTCACGGTTGTAGTGCGCGCCCCGTCGATTCAATGGTGAACCGCGTCATAGTAGTCCCTGGCGCCTTGCGGAACAAACCGGCCCGCTGTGAGGTAACGAAAAAATCACAGCGATGTCACCAAACAGTCAAGCGCGCGCCTTACCCTGCGTGGCGCCGGATGGCCGTACGCATGCGCGTACAGGAACTACCACCCCGTTACTCGTAGCCTTGAATTCAGGAGAAGGTATGAACCGGTTCAATGTCGTGGAAGACAAGCCCAATGCCGACAATGTCGGTGGCGATGTCTGGTTTTTGCGCGACAGCGACGGTGACGGCGTGGCGGAGTCCATGGACCACTTCATGAGCCTGCAGGTCAAGGGTGCGGAGAACACCGGCATGATCTTCAGCCCGGTTAACCCGACGCAGTTCATTATCAACGTCCAGCACCCCGACAGCACCGGCGACGAGATCAACGGTCGGGGTGACGCGACCTGGCTGATCGACCTCAAGGATGTGGTTGCGCCGCCATGCGTCAGGGACGACCATGAGCATGGTGAACATGGTCACCGTCGCGGGGTGAAATACCTGCAGCGACAGCGATGACACCAACTTCGTGAAGAAGCTGATTAAAGCCGGTAAGTAAGCACCTTTGGCACGGCACCGGTCGGTGTCGGGCCGGGCTTCTTCTAACCGGACTTGACAGATGTGTTACCGACGCCTGCCTCCAGGGGCAGGCGTTTTTTTATGTGGGATCCACCCAGATCCGCCCGGCGTCGATTTTCACCGGGTAGGTGCGGATGGGTTCATCGGCGGGCTCGACGAGCGCTTCGCCCGAGGCCAGGTCGAAGTAGCTGCCGTGCAGCGAGCACTTGATTTTCCTGCCATGGATACAGCCCAGCGACAGCGAATAGTCTTCGTGGCTGCACATTTCGTCGACGGCGTAGTAGTCGCCTTCGGCATTGCACAGCAACAGCCGACGGCCTGCGGGCCGGATTTTTTTCATCTGGCCGGGCGCGAGTTCGCCTTCAACGGCCACCGCTTCGAAAGGTGCGTCCACGGGCGTCTCCCGATTACTTGACGCGCGCGGCGGCGGCGCCGGAATCCAGTACGGCGCGCACCTGGTCGGCGGCGCTGTTGAGATCGGGCTGTCTGCGCAGGTGGTGCAGTACCAGGGCACCGGCATACACCAGTGAATCGTAGGCGCCGCCTTTCTCGCCGGCGAGCGCCGCCATGCCGGCATCGGCGGCGGCTTTGGCCGCGGCCCGGACGTTGACCGTCAGGGCGATGTCGTCGCCGCTCTGCTCCGCCTCGGGCAGATCGTCGGGCAGCGGCACGGCGCGCAACTCCTGGCGGATGCCGATACTCACCGGGTCGACGTCGACCCCGACTTCCTCGCCGCCGTCGTGGTAGGCGAAGTACTTGCCTGCCTGGCGCAGCGAGGGGATCACCCCGCCTTCGGTGCCGCGCACGATCAGCGCCGAATCGAACCCCACGTGACGCGCCAGCATGGCGTAGACCGGCGGGTAGGGCTTGTGTACATAGCCGGTGACGAAGTGGGTCTTCTGCCGGCCGCTGATGGGCTTGGCGAGGACTTCGACGGTGGTCAGCACGGGGCGTTTGATCATTTTCTGCCGCAGGCTCACCAGGTCGTGCAGCCGGGGGCAGAACTGCGCCTGGTCGACGTAGGTCCAGCCCAGTTCGGGATTCGACAGGCGATCGGCCGCAGCCTGTGTGGAGAGATCCACGGGTACGCCCGCCGCAGCCAGCACATGGCGGTGGGTGATGCCGTATTTCGGGCCCACCGTGTCCAGGCCATGGGATACCGTGGGCGCGCCGCAGGCGGCCAGCAGCGCCGGCAGGAAGGGCGAGGCGGGCAGGGTGCGATTGTAGCCGTCATAGGGGTCGGCCAGGTCGACCACCTCGTCGACGTTGGCGGTGACGCAGGTGGTGTAGTCGCGGATGGCATCCAGCACGCCGCGATTTTCTTCGGCGGTTTCGCGTTTCATGCGCAGGGCGATAAAAAAGATCGCCGCGCGCACCGGGTCCACCTTGTCTTCGAAGATGGCGGCGGTGCCAAGACGCGCTTCTTCCTCGGAAATGTCCTTGGACAGTTCCGGGCCGGTGGCGATGCGCTGAATGATGGATCGCATGGTGGCCTGCAGATCAGTGTCGGCGAAAGCGGCGGGGGTGCTCATAAGGGTCTCCTGATATTCGCTCCCGGCAGTATAAATTGGTATCGGAATCAGTCAACTAAACCCCCGGTAAACAGGGGGAATGGGGCCCGCGGCAGCATTAAAAAATTTGCTTTTTGCGCCCCGGATCGCTAGTCTACGCGGCTATTTTCAAGGGCTTGCAGGAGATGGGCATGCGGCAGATACTGGTGGCAGGGAACTGGAAACTGAACGGTTCGCTGGACAGCATTAAAACACTCGTTTCAGGGATTACCGCCGGTGAAGGCGATGCCGGCAACACCCGCATTGCGGTCTGCCCGCCGTTTGTTTACATTCCGCTGGTTGCCGAGCTGCTGGCCGGCAGCAAGGTCGCTTGGGGCAGCCAGGATATCAGTGACCAGGATACCGGCGCTTTTACCGGCGAGGTGGCAGGCGCCATGCTTGGGGAATTTGGCTGCACTTATGCCATCGTCGGTCACTCGGAACGCCGCAGCCTGTACGCGGAAGACGACGATTTCACCGCACGCAAGTTTGCCGCGGCGCGCCGCACCGGCCTGACCCCGATCCTGTGCGTGGGGGAAAGCCTGGGGGAACGCGAGCAGGGTGTCACCGAACAGGTGGTCGCCCGGCAGCTGGACGCGGTCATCGCGCTGGAAGGTATTGGCGCCATCGGTGAGTGTGTCCTCGCTTACGAGCCGGTCTGGGCAATCGGTACCGGCAAGACGGCCAGCCCGCAGCAGGCGCAGGACGTACACGCCTTTATCCGCGGCAAGCTCGCCGGTCTCGACCAGGCGGTTGCCGACAAGGTACAGATTCTCTATGGCGGCAGCGTCAAGGGTGCCAACGCCGCCGAGTTGTTCGCCATGCCGGATATCGATGGTGGCCTGATCGGCGGCGCCTCGCTGGATGCCGGCGAGTTTCTGGCGATTTGCAAGGCCGGTGGTTAGTCCGTTCCCTCTCCCTTGCGCCATCGGGCGCGAGGCAAGCGGGCCTACGATGGTTTTCTGGACAGATTAAATGTTTACAGCCTTATTGATTCTTCAGGTATTGCTCGGTGTTGCCATTATTGGCCTGGTGCTGCTGCAGCAGGGCAAGGGCGCCGATATGGGCGCCGCTTTCGGGGCGGGTGCGTCGGGCACGGTTTTCGGCGCCCGCGGCACCGGATCCTTTTTCACCCGTGCCACGGGCGTTCTCGCGGCGGCGTTCTTCATCAACAGCGTGTTGCTGTCGTCGCCGCTGGTGCTCGGTGACCGGCACCCGTCCGAGAGCAGCATTGCCGCCAAGATCCCCGCAGCGCCGAAGCCGGAAACGCCGCCCGCCGAAGGCACGCCGGGCGCAGACAGCAGTGTCGACCTGCCGCCGGCGGACCTGCCCGAGGTGGATGAGACGGGTGGCCTGGACACGGCGCCCGCCGCTGCTCCAGAGGTGGCGGTCAAGCCGGTACCGGCCGCCGACGTCCCGGTAACCGGAGATACGGCAGCAAAGGATTCAGCACCCAAGGATTCCGCGGCCAAAAAACCGCAATAAAGACGCTATCGCCGACGTGGTGGAATTGGTAGACACGCTATCTTGAGGGGGTAGTGGCGTAAGCCGTGCCGGTTCGACTCCGGCCGTCGGCACCATTTTTTCGCGGCCGGATCTCCGCCCGGCCACTTGTTAAGGCACCATTGATCGTTTAATTTTAACGGTTGGAAGCCGTTGTCCCGCGAGGTGCTCGATGCACATCATTTTCAAACGGATCATGCGCTGGCTGGTGCGTGCAATTTCCGTGTTCCTGCCGCAGAAACAGGCGCATGCGCTGGAGCGCTGGCGGCGGGGGCGGGAGGAGTATCGCAAGTACAGGCTTTGCGATTACATTTTTGCGTCCTACGGCAAGAGTGGACGGACCTGGGTGCGCGTCATGATCTCGCGCTACTACCAGCAGGCTTACGCGCTGCCCGAGCGCATCCTCATGGGCTTCGACAACTTCCACAAGATCAACCCGGCCGTACCCCGGATCTTCTACACCCACGATAACTACCTGCGCGGTTATACCGGCAACCTGGGTGACAAAAAGGATTTCTACGACAAGAAGGTCGTGTTGCTGGTGCGGCGACCCCAGGATGTAGCCGTGTCGCAGTTTTTCCAGTGGAAGTACCGCATGCGCCCGGGCAAGATGGCCATGAACCGTTACCCGCCGGCGGGGGCGGATCTCTCCGTCCATGATTTTGTCACCAACCCGGATGTCGGTCTGCCGCGCATTATCGACTTCATGAACGTCTGGGCCACCGAGTTGCCCAGGATCAGGAATCTGTTGCTGGTGCGCTACGAAGACCTGCGCAGTGATACGGAACAACAGCTGACCCGCATTGTCGAATTTCTCGGACTGGAGCCCGACGCACAGCACGTCAGGGACGCTGTTGAATTCGCCACGGTGGAGAACCTGAGGAAAATGGAAAAGGAAAACTATTTCTGGCGCAGCGGCAGCCGCGTAAAGGCCAAGGATCCCAACAACCCGCATTCCTACAAGGTGCGTCGCGCCAAAGTCGGCGGTTACCGTGATTACTTCGACGACACGCAACTCGCCGAAATCGATGGCATGGTCGATTCGCGGCTCTCCGAGGTGTTCGGTTACCACAGTGAACCGGCACCGGCACCGTTGAAGGAACCGGCGGGCGAGGTGGTCTCAGGAGCCTGAGGGAATGAAGAAACGCGTCTATATCCACACCAACGAAAAGCAATGGGTCGGCGCGCTGGTGGCGGCTTATGCGCTGAAGCGCAATTCGGCCAACCCCGACGCCTTCAGCATCGAATTCCTGCAGGTCAAGGACTTCGACTTCCTCAAGCGCAAGGAGGGCCAGCCCTTTCTGCGCGGCGGCACGACCCGTATCTGGCACCTCGATGACCTGCAGTCCTTTACTCCCCTGCGTTTTCTGCCACCCAAACTGATGGGCTACGAGGGACGAGCGATTGTCATCGATCCCGATATATTTGCCGTCGGTGACATCAACGAACTTTTCGACCGCGACATGCAGGGCAAGGGCGTGATGGGTCGCCATCGCTCCAAAAACCGCGAAAAGGGCCAGTGTGTCGCTACCAGTGTCATGCTGATGGACTGCGCCCGACTGAGGCACTGGGATGCGGAAAAGGAGTTCGACGAGCTGTTCCGCTTCGAACGCGACTACAAGGCGTGGATGTGCCTGCGCGATGAATCGCCGGAGAATGTCGGCTATTTCGAAGACGAGTGGAATGACTTCGACCGTCTGACGGACAAGACGCGCATGCTGCACAACACCAAGCGCCGCACCCAGCCGTGGAAAACCGGTCTGCCGGTCGATTTCACACCGGCCGACAAGCTGAGAAAATACCCGTTGCTGGGGTTTTTCAATCGCCTGCGCGCCGGGCTGTTTGGTGAATATGCCCTGCTCGGGCGCTATCACGCGCATCCGGACAAGAACCAGGAGCGCTTCTTCTTCGGCCTGCTGAAGGAGTGTCTTGAGCAAGGCATCGTCAGTGAGTCGTTGCTGCACGATGAAATGCAAAAGAATCACGTGCGCCATGACGCGCTTAAGTTGGTGGAGCGAACGCCGCCGTTGACAGCATAAAAGGAAGCTGCAAATGTCCCGGTATATTGATTTCGATGCCCTTGACGCCATCGATGTGGAAACTTTCCGGCAACAGACACCCTATCCCTGGGCGAACCCGGAAAAGCTGCTGACCGACGAAGGTTTCGAGGCCTTGCGCCTCAACATGCCGGATTTTTCGCTGTTTGAGCAGAAATTCGGTTACCAGCGCCGGGCCGGACAGCAGCCCCACGACCGTTATTCGCTGGAGTATGAAGAAGGGATCGACGTGCCGCAGCCGTGGATCGACTTCATCGCCGAGTTGCGCAGTGATCGTTATCGCAATGCCATTGGGCGTCTGTTCGAGGCGCGCAAGGTGGAATTCCGTTTCCACTGGCACTACGCACCCAGCGGTTGTTCGGTGTCGCCGCACTGTGACGCCAAACGCGAACACGGTTCGCACCTGTTCTACTTCAATACCGAAGACGACTGGGATCCGTCCTGGGGCGGTGAAACTCTCGTGCTGGATGACGGTGGGCAACTCGATCCGGACTCGGCACCGGCCTTTGAGGATTTCAAAAACATAATCACGTGCAAATCCAGAGGTAATGTCAGTGCGATCCTCGAACGCAGTGACCGCGCCTGGCACGGCGTGCGGGCCCTGACGTGCCCCGAAGACCGGATGCGGAAGATTTTTATCGTGGTCGTCAATCCCGACAGGTTGTTCTGGAAGGTCCGTGACAAGCTGATCGGCAAGAAAATACAGCGCTTCTAGTCGACCAGTCATCAGCCCCCTGATGTGGGTGATTTGACAGTCCGCGGCGCCGGCGCGTAAGGTTAGCCCGCGTGCAGCGCATCGCTTGCCCCACACGCAGACAACTATGAACGGAAGCATACATTTCTATGACTATCATCCGCCTGTAGCGGATATCAAGGCCGAGGTGCTCGGGGGGCTGAGCAAACGGCCGAAGCAGATTCCGCCGAAGTACTTCTATGACCAGCGGGGCTCGCAGCTGTTCGATGCGATCACCGAGCTTCCCGAGTACTACCCGACCCGCACCGAGCTTAATATCCTGGAAGCCAACGGCGAACAGATCGCAGAGTTCCTTGGTGATGACTGCCTGTTGATGGAGCTCGGCAGCGGCAGCAGTCGCAAGATCCGCGTGCTGCTGGACGCCTTGCGACCCGCGGCTTACGTCCCCCTGGATATCTCCCGCGATCACCTGCTGAGTTCGGCCAAAGCCCTGGCAAAGGACTATCCGCACCTGGACGTGCACGCGGCCTGTACCGATTACAGTACTGAGTTTGAGCTGCCCGAGCTGCCGGGGCAGCTGCGGCGGGCGGCGTTTTTCCCTGGATCCAGCATCGGTAACTTCGAACCTGCCGAGGCCTGCGCGCTGATGCGCCGGGTCGGCGCGCACCTGGGCCAGGACGGCAGGCTGCTGATCGGCGTCGATCTGAAAAAAGACAACGCTATCCTGCACGCGGCCTACAACGATGCGCAGCGGCTCACGGCGGCGTTCAACCTCAATCTGCTGCAGCGCATCAACCGGGAGCTGGGCGGCGATTTCGATCTCGAGCGCTTTGAGCACCGGGCGTTCTTTAACGAGCAGGCCGGGCGCGTCGAAATGCACCTGCTAAGCAGGGGTCCCCAGCAGGTCATGGTGGCGGGCAGTCCCATTGCCTTCGCTGCGGGCGAATCGCTGCATACCGAGAATTCGTATAAATACGATATCGCTGAATTCCAGGCGCTGGCCGCGTCAAGCGGCTTCGTCGCCGAACGGGTGTGGACGGACGATCAGCAGCTGTTCAGTGTTCACTGCCTGCGCTGGGCGCCGCGACTCAACTAGCACGCATCGCCGCGGTCTTCGCAGCCTGTTCGCGTCGCCGGCCGTTCGCGCCGCGAGGGGCGGCGGCTATTTCGGGGTATAATTGAACTTCTGTCCACCGATGCTGGCTTCGTACATCAGCCCGCCCTTGGCAACGGTGAAGACCGCCATGCCCTTGCGGAATCCGGAGGATGCCGTGGTGGCGTCGTACTTGCCGCCGCTGGCGCCTGCCGAGCTGCCGGTGGTGCTTGCCCGGGCGGAGGCTCCGGCGGTGATCGCCACCGCGGACGCTTCTGCGCCGAACTCGAAATTCCCGCCGGTGAACTCGTCAAAGGCACGTTTGTCCTCGAAGAAGATAATCTGGCTATAGGCCTGACCGCCGAGCTGGAAGCCGATGGTGACCTGGGTCATCGAGGCATTGCCGACGTAGTTGCCCTGCGCATAGACGCGGCCCTTGCCGTAAGCACCGCCGATGCCGATGCCGCCTTTGCCGATGGTTGGAAATAATGCATAACCGTAGCTTTTGGCGAAAAATTCTCCACTCTCGCCGGCGTCCTGGAATACCTTGACGGTATCGGAATATTCGTCGGCGCGGGCGCCGGCCAGTGGCAGCGCCAGCATCAGCATCAGCAGTATCAGGGAAAGGCGGGTGAGACTAAACATGGGTGTTCTCCTCCTGTGTGGTCGTGTCTTTATAACACGCCGGTCTGCGCAGCGCATGCGCCTGCCTGAGGCTCAGGTCTGCGGATGAATGCGCACATCCAGCGGCTCGCTGGTATCCAGGTGCACGTCGCGCTGCGGGAACGCGATGACAATACCGTTTTGATTGAAGCGGTCGTTGATCGCTTCGTGCAGTTGGGATGAGGCGGGCAGCCGGTCGTCCTGGGTTCCGACAAAGCAGCGGAGCTCGAGATTCAGGGTATTGTCGCCGAACTCCCGGAACAGCGCGTAGGGCACGGGATCGTCCAGAATCAGACGGTTCTGCTCGGCGACCTCGCGCATCAGCGTCATGGCTTTCTGCACGTCGCTGCCGTAGGCCACGCCCACCGGTATGCGCAGCCGTGTCGTCTGGTCGGACAACGACCAGTTCAGCAGGCGGCTGGTGATGAACTCCTTGTTGGGCACCAGCAGTTCCTGGCGGTCCCAGGTACGGATGGTGGTGGCACGGATCTGGATGCGCGTCACCACGCCGTCGGTATCACCCACCGTGACAACGTCGCCCACGCGGATGGGGCGCTCGAACAGGATAATCAGGCCACTGATAAAGTTGGCGACGATTTCCTGCAAACCGAAGCCGATGCCCACACTCAGGGCAGCCGCCATCCATTGTACCTGCGACCACCTGACGCCGAGCGTGTTCAGTGCCAGCAGAACCCCGACGGCGGCTATGGTATAGCGTGCCACCTTGGTTGCCGTGTAGCGGCCACCTGGCGTAACAGACACGCGCTTCAACAGAACGATTTCCAGCAGCGCGGGAAAACGCCGCGCGGCAACTAGAGTGACAAGCAAAAAAAGTGCGGCCAGCAGAACATCGGCGACTGTCACCGGCAGCATGCCTTCCTCGCCGTTAATCATGCCCTTGTAGTGCCACAGGTCAATATGGTCGAGGCGGCCGAATGCCGGCAGCACGTTCGACCAGATGAACCACAGCCCGGTGATAGCGCCGAAAGCGATAGCGGCGTTCAACAGTTTCAGACTTTCCTGGTTCAGCGCCACCAGGTTGATCTCGGGTTCCTCGAGCTCGGTTTCGTCATGGGGTATTTCGGCCGTCTCCTGGCTACCTTGCTGACTCGCCAGCGCGGCCCTGCGCCGTTCCACCGCGGCGTCAAAGGCGAGCTTGCGGCGCGAGAGCAGCAGCCACCGCACGGCGGCCTGGTGGATCACCAGAAAGCCCAGGACCAGCCACAGGGTGTCTATCAGGCTGCCGGTCAGTGTACCCGCGGTATACAGAAAGCCGCTCACCGCGAGCACGATCAGGAGCACCGGGATGATCATTGCCAGTACCAGCCACAGGTAGCGATAACGTGCCAGGGGGCTGTCAGGATGTCCCCTGAGTTCGGCTTCCAGTACCGGTTTATTGGGACCGAGAAGCCGGTAAAAGAACCAGGAAAGCGCGCTGATAAAGACGACAAACGCAATCCGGCCCAGGGCGCCCTCGGCCGTGCCGGTGCTGCGTATGCTGATCACGGCTACGATTGCCGCCGGCACGAAAACCGCCATGAGTATGCTGATCTGGCGACGCAGCGCCCGCGTGCTGTTCTCCGGCCAGCGGAAATGCACGATAGCCACGCCGCTCGAACGGCACAGGGCGCGGAATCCACTGAGGTACAGAAACGCCGGGCTGACAACCATCAGCGCACGCGCTACGGCGCGCTCGAAGTTACCCGCCTCGAGCGACGTAGACAACGTCCAGCCGATGGTCCACAGCAGCATTGGCCAGGGCAGTACCAGCAGCATTGTCAGCCCCAACGCTTCCACAGTGTAGCGGAACTGGTCGGCCCGGGGTTTGTTGACATTTTTCCCTGTCGCCACCAGGGCCCGGACGATTGCGCCTTTCCTGGTAAGAAGCAGCGCGGTCAGCAGCAGCATGCTGATTGCCAGGGGCGAGGCCAGCATCTGGTTCACCAGCGTATTCAGGACAGCGAGCCACCTGGCTGGCGAAAGAATATCCACGACCTGGGCGGGTGTGTTCATAAGGATGGCAAGGCTGGGCGCGGGTGCGCTGCGTACCCACAACAGGCGCTCGGCCAGGAAGTTGTCATAGGCCTTGACGGTTTCCAGCAAGTGGTTTTGTGCGTAGTCGAGTTCGCCCAGCGCGCGCAGGTAGCTCTCACCCGTGGCGACGATTTTTTCCAGCAGGTTACGCCGGGTCCGGGCGAGATCCATCAGGTCGGCGCGGACCTTTCTCACGGTCTCCGGGTCCAGGCCGGCGGTCAGGTCGGCGACGTAGACACCGAGGTTTTGCAGGTTCTTCAGCGCTTCATTGTGCTGGATCTGTGCGAGGGCAGTTTCGGCAATGGTTTTTTCACGTGCCCCCGCGGCCTTGCGGATTTCCCGCATGTCCGGTAACAGACGGCGTTGTTCCAGGAGTATCTGCCCAAGGGACTGGCTGAGACCTGCCACTTGCAGCTTTTGCTGGGTGCGCCGGAATTCGTCCTCGATGAGCTTCGCGCGGTCACTGGTGATCTGGCCGCCGGAGGCGACTTGTTCCAGCTGGTTGGTCAGGCCGGTCAGTTCGTCGCTCAACTCGGCGTTGCGGGCCGCGTAGTCCTGTACCAGGGCAGGTTTGTTCTTGAATTCACCCTGTGCCGATTCGACTTCCGCGCGCGCCTGTTCGACCTCGCTGCGGCGTTTCTGGTTGAGTGCGTCTTCCAGCAGCTTGATGCGTTCCCCGATGCGCTTGCGGTTGCGAGTGGTGGTGTCGCGTTGCGCCCTTACCAGATCCAGGCGCATCGGCTGGCTCAGCAGTTCCTGGTCGAGCATATTGATCTCGGCATTCAGCGCCTTGACCTGTGACTGCAGGTTCCAGCGGCGGGCCTCGGTCAAAACGGAAGGCTCGTCCTGCGCCGGTGGCTGTTTGAGCTGCGCGTTGAGCGCATCGAGCTGCTGGCGGGCTTCCGTCAGCCGTTGTCTCGCCTGATCGGGGCGGGCCGTTTCCTGGTCCAGCAGCTGTTCCAGGCTGTTGAGTTTGGCATCGACTGCCGCGAAGTCCGCCTTGTCCTTTAGCAGCATCTTTTCAACGTCCGCCAGCGGTGTCCTGTGGGTGACGTTGACGGTTACCGGCGGGTTTTCCTGCTGGACTTTCTCCAGCTTGTCCCGCAGTTGCTTTGCTTCGTCGCCGGCCTTTTCGCGCGCCTGGCTGAATATGTTTGCGGAATCGCTGTCGCTATGTGCCGATTCCAGGTTGCTGAGTATCTTGTGATAGAGATCCTTCAGGGCGGTTCTGGTCTTCTCGTCAAAATCCGAAGCGGACTCGGCTTCTTTCAGCCGACTCTCGACGACACTTTTGGAAAGCGATGATGCTCCCGCGGGGCCGGCCGCGGGCGGTGCCGCCCACACCGCGGCCCCTGCGAGGCAGGCAAGCAATGCAACGATGCAACAGATTGCGCTAGGTGTGCGCACGATTTTTCAACAAGGCATCACCACTGGTAACCGAGTTTGAGGCTGTAGGTGGTATCGGTAGACTTCGCACCCTTGGCCGCACCGCTGTCGTAGTCGACCTGTATTTCGGTGCTGGCCACCAGGCCCAGAACCAGCGGGAATCGCAGGCCCGTCCAGGTATCCCAGACCACGTCATTGGTATTTTCCAGGTTCCAGAAGCCGGTTTGCCTATGATAAAACTGCATGAAGTCACCGAACAGGAAACGGTCGAACTTTATGGACCAGGGCAGAGCGGCATAGTCATCGTCAGACTGGCTGATGAAGTTTTCCCTGACGTAGCTGATACCGGTCGAGGTGCTCAGGTTCATTTTCTTGCTCTCGAACCACTGATAACCAACCAGCGGGCCGACCGAGGTGCGCAGGTCCAGGTCGGCGAACTTGTCGTGCTCGAGACGCCCAAAGCCGCCCCAGTACCACTGCTTGGTGACGAAGTAATTATAGGCGCCTTCCAGCCTCCACTTGTCGGTGGTCGTCTTGTTGTCGTTGCGGTCACGCTCCAGCTCACCGAAGGCGGTGAAACGATCGTTCTTGCGTCGCCAGGTGAGATCGCCATCGACATCGGTTTCCTCGTTGTCGGTGTTGCCACGCTGTCGCGAAAACGCGAAGTTGACGCGGCCCGAGACCTTGTAGCCGTCGCCCTTGCGCCAGGATTCAGGGTTGATGACCGCGACCTCGGCCTGTCCGATGGTCTGTGAAGGCTGACCGAACGCGCCTTCCACCACCAGCTGATCGACATTGTTGGTCACATGGGTCCCGGACACGATGGTGTCGTCCGACAACAGGAATTCCATGGGTTTTTCGCTGTTGATTTCTGCGATCTGGTCCCACTTGATATTGATAACCCCCGCGAAGCTGGTCTTGAAGGCAAGGGTCTCACCCTCGCCCTTGACAACTGAACCCAACAGGCGGGAACCATCGCGCATGATGATTTCGTCCGCCCCGGCAGGGGTCGCCAACAACAGCAGCGCCAGTGTCAGCCAGAAATGAAATACAGGGTACTCAAGGGTGCGGCGGGCGGTGCTGCGCATTTGGGAAACCTCTTTCTTTAGGAGAAAACTTTGTCGGGTCGGGAAGCGCATTTTACGCGCACATGGCGGCGATGCAATTGACAGACTGTCCAGCAGGGAAGCTCGGGCAGAAGGTGCGTTGGGCTGAACCCGGGTTGAGCTGAACGTAGGTTGGGCTGAGCTTGCGAAGCCCAACAGGAGCAGGCCAGCCACGTTGGGCTTGGTGCCTCAGCCCAACCTATGGCAGCGAAGCCCGGCATTCTCGCTCACAGCGCTCAGCCTGCCTGCAGGCAGCCGCTGACCTGGCGGGCTATTTCGAGTTCCTCATCGGTGGGCACGACGAGTACGGAAACCCGGCTGTCGGCGTGATGGACAGCACGGTCGCCGGTACCGGGTCGGTTATTTTTCTGTGGGTCGATCCGGATCCCGAGCGTCGCCAAACCGCTACAGCTGCGTGCGCGCAGCCAGCTGTCGTTTTCACCGATGCCGCCTGTAAATACCAGCGCGTCAACATGGCCGAGCACTGCGCTGTAGGCGCCGATGTACTTCCTCAACCGGTGACACACCATGTCCAGCGCCAGTCGAGCGTCCGCGTCGCCCGTTTCCGCCAGCCGGTGGACCTCGCGCATGTCGCCGCTGCCGCACAGGCCTTTCAGCCCGCTTTCCCGGTTGAGGGTGGTTTCGACTTCGTCCGGGGCGAGCCCGGCTTCGCGTCCCAGGTAGAAGGGGATGGCCGGGTCGATGTCGCCGCTGCGGGTACCCATTACCAGGCCCTCGAGCGGGGTCATGCCCATGGATGTGTCCATGCTGCGGCCGTTGGCGATTGCCGCGGCGCTGGCGCCGTTGCCGAGGTGCAACGCGATCAGGTTGAGCTCTTCCAGGGGACGCCGCAGGAAACGGGCCGCCTGGCTCGCGACGTAGCTATAGGAAATCCCGTGAAATCCATAGCGCCGTACCCGGTATTGTGAATAGAAGCGCCGGGGCAGGGCGTAGTGACAGGCGAAATCGGGCATGCTGTGGTGGAAGGCTGTATCGAACACGGCGACCTGCGGCACGCCGGGCGCGGCCTGCAGGCTGACCTCGATGCCGGCAAGGCCCGCGGGGTTGTGCAGGGGCGCCAGCGGAACCAGCTCGCGGATCTGCGCGATGACCTCGGCATCAATCCGCGTCGGTTGGCGAAACAGCTCTCCACCGTGGACCACGCGATGGCCAATGGCCGCGAGTTCGGACAGGTCGGTGACGGCGCCCGAAGTGGTCAATGCGGCGATGATACGCGCCAGGGCTTCGCGGTGATCGGCAACTGACAGCGTTTCACTCTGCTGGGCGCTGTCGCCGGCATTGCTGTACCGGTGGCAGGCCTGGGGTTCGCCGATGCGTTCCACCAGGCCGCTCGCCAGCGCCTCGCCCGCCGGCATGGCGAACAGCCCGTATTTAATGGACGAACTGCCGCAGTTGATGACCAGTACTTTCACGCCGCCCCGGTTCCAGTTTGGGCCTGAATGGCGGTAATGGCCACGGTGTTGACGATATCGGTGACCGTGCAGCCGCGGCTGAGATCGTTGACCGGTTTGTTCAGGCCCTGCAGCACCGGCCCGATGGCGACCGCGCCCGCCGATCGCTGCACCGCCTTGTAGGTATTGTTACCGGTGTTGAGATCGGGGAACACGAACACCGTGGCACTGCCGGCCACGTCACCATCCAGCCGCTTGGTTCGGGCGACACTGACGTCAACCGCGGCGTCGTACTGTATGGGGCCACTGATTTTCAGGGCCGGGCGCAGCGAGCGCACCAGTTCGGTAGCCGCCCTGACCTTGTCCACTGCCTGACCCTTGCCGGAGGTGCCGGTGGAGTAAGAGAGCATGGCGATGCGCGGTTCGACGCCGAACATCTGCGCGGTGTCCGCCGAGGCGACCGCGATGTCGGCGAGTTGTTGTGCGTCCGGCTCCGGGTTGACGGCGCAGTCACCGTATACCAGTACCCGGTCGGCGAGGCACATCAGGAAGACACTGGAGACGATGGCCGTGCCGGGACGTGTCTTGATGACTTCGAAGGCCGGGCGGATGGTGTGCTGGGTGGTGTGCGTGGCGCCCGAGACCATGCCGTCGGCCTTGCCGGCGTAAACCATGAGTGTGCCGAAGTAGCTGACGTCCGCCAGCGTGTCGAAGGCCATTGCCGGTGAGATACCCTTGTGTTTGCGCAGTTCGAAATAGGTGTCGGCGAAAGCCTGGCGCCAGGCTGATTGCTGGGGGTCGACAATATCGACGTCGACCGGGTGCAGCCCCATACTGTCTATCTTCTGGCGGATTTCGTCGACGTTGCCGAGCAGGGTCAGTTTTGCCACGCCGCGCAGGCTGAGTATTTCCGCCGCGCGCAGAATGCGCTCATCGTTGCCTTCGGGCAGTACGATGTGCTGTTTGACACGCCGTGCGCGCTGCACCAGCTCATATTCGAACATCAGCGGAGTAACGCGCGTGCTGTGCCGTGTCGCCAGCGACTGCTCGAGGGCATCGAGGTCTACGTTGGCTTCCACTGTGCCAAGTGCCGCGGCGATCATGTGTTCGTTTTCCGGCGTCAACGCGGCGCTGACCCGGCTGACAGCCATGGCGGTAGTGAACGTATCGCCGGCGACACCCAGCACCCCGAAGGGCGGCTCGCCGAGCCCGTCGAGCAGTCTGAGCAGTTGCGGGGCCGGTTTCTGGTTACCGGTCAGCAGCAGACCGGCGATGCGCGGGTAGGCGGTCGAGCGGTGGGCCATGACGCTGGCCAGGATAATATCCGCGCGATCGCCGGGCGTGATAATCAAGCAGTCGTCTTCGAGGTAATCGAGAAAATCCGGAATGTGCATGGCCGCGATCTTGTAATGCTGCACCGTCCGGTTCAGGTGGGTGACATCGCCATACAGCAGTTCCGCGTGCAGATCAGCGGCGATGTTGCCGAGGGTCGGCTTCGACAGGGTAGGGTTGTCCGGTACCACGTACACCGGTACTTCAACGGCCAGGCGCGCGTCGAAATGGGCTTTGACTGCGTCGAAGCAGTCTGTTGCAACGCCGTTGACGATGGCAGCGAGGATGTCGCAGCCGCGTTCCCTGAGCGAGGTGAGGAATGCACCGGTCGCGTCCTGGATGTCGGCCTGGCTGCGCCCGCCGCCAGGCACCACCGGCAGAATGAAGCAGCCGAGGTTATTGGCGATATCGGCGTTGAAGTCGAACTCCAGCGTCGTGTGGGCGTTGCGGTAGCTGGTCCCGGCGCACAGCACACGGTCACAGCGCACCTGTAGCTCGCGGTATCTACCGAGGATCCGTTTCAGCAGCTCGTCGTAACGATCTCCGGCAATCAGTTCGCGGGCGATGTCGCTGGTGCAGCCATACATGTCCTCATAGTCACAGTCGAGCCGGTAACGCGCGGCGACCAGATGAATCAACGGGTCGCGCGCATCCGGGTGGACAATCGGTCTGAAGAAACCCGGCCGGCTCCCGTGTCCTGACAGGGTTTCCATCATGGCCAGAACGACGACCGACTTGCCGCTGCCCTGTTCGGCGCCGGTTATGTAGATGTTCTGAGTCATAGACCGTTTCAGGCGCCCTCGAAGACCACCACGCTGCGTGCGGCCACGCTGATCACCGATTGATCGACCGGCTGCTGCGCGGCTGCGGGAATGATATCGTTGGGAGATTCGCGGCTGGTGTCCACGGCGAGTCGCCAGCGGCGCCCGACGGTGGGCGGCAGGAGCGTCTCCAGGGGAGATGACGCCATATTCAGCAGCACGTGAAGATCGGCTTCCTGTTCGCCGACTCCCGCGAGCGTGAAGCCGAGCACCTGTGCCCGCGCGTCGTGCCAGTTCGGTGGTTCCGACTTGGAGCCGTACCAGCTGATGTCCGGTGCGCCGCGTTCGCCGACAGGGTTGCCGCTGAGAAAGCGGCGGCGCATGAGCGAGGGATGCCGGTGACGCAATGCGATCATCTCCCGGACAAAACGTAACATGTCGGCATGGGTGTCGCACAGGTTCCAGTCCAGCCAGGACAGTTCGTTGTTCTGGCAGTAACAGTTGTTGTTGCCGCGCTGGCTGCGCAGGACCTCGTCGCCGGCGAGCAGCATCGGCACACCCTGGCTCAGCAGCAGGATGGCGGTGGTGTTTTTGGCCAGCTGACGGCGCAAGGCCAGGATCTGCGGATCCGTGGTATCGCCCTCCACGCCGCAATTGGAGCTGATGTTCTCGTTATGCCCGTCGCGGTTATCCTCGCCGTTGGCGTGATTGTGCTTGGTTTCGTAACTGAACAGGTCGTGCAGCGTGAAACCGTCGTGACAGGTGACGAAGTTGATGCTGTTGATGGGCAGGCGATGCTGCGGCTGGTAGAAATCCGGGCTGCCGCTGATGCGGGTGGCGACTTCACTGATAAGGCCCCTGTCACCCCGGACAAAGCCGCGGATAAGGTCGCGGTAGCGACCGTTCCACTCCGCCCAGCGGAACCCGGGGAAGTTGCCCAGCTGGTAGAGACCGACGGCATCCCAGGCTTCAGCGATCAGTTTGGTGGCGGCCAGTTGCTCGGACAGCTCTATACCCCAGATGAGCGGTGCGTCGCGCAACGGGTGGCCGTCTTCGCCACGCGCCATGGCACTGGCCAGATCGAAGCGAAACCCGTCCACGTGCATTTCGCGCACCCAGTATTCCAGGCAGTTGAGGATGAAGCTGGCGACGATGGGGTGGTTGCAATTGACTGTGTTGCCGCAACCGGTGTAGTCGCGGTATATGCGTTTGTCCGCGGCGTCGAGGTGGTAGAAAACGCCGTTTTCGAGACCCTTGAAGTTGATAATGGGCCCGCCTTCTCCGCCCTCGGCGGTGTGATTGAATACCACGTCGAGGATAATTCCGATGCCCGCACGGTGCAGCGCCTTGACAAGGTCGCGGAACTCGCGCTGGTGGGTGCCCTGTTCGGGGGTGACGCAATACCCCGGGTGTGGCGAGAAAAAGCTGTGGGTGCTGTAGCCCCAGTAGTTTTCCAGGCCGAGCGCGGCGGTATCCGGTGGTACATCCTGTTCGTCGAACGCCATGATCGGCAGCAGCTCGACGTGGGTAATGCCCAGCGCCTTCAGGTAAGGGATCTTTTCGATCAGGCCGTCGAAAGTGCCCGGGTGGGCGACGCCGGAGGAGGGATGGCTGGTGAAGCCGCCAACATGCAGTTCATAGATAATGGCGTTTTGCTGGGGCCGCGCCAGCGGCTCGTCGTCTTCCCAGTCATAATCATCCGTCAATACCATACTGCGCATGCAGTGGCCGCTGTTGTCGCCCGGTTCGCAGGCCGCCTTTCTCTCCCACACTGCCTGGCTGACGGCCAGCGCATGTGGATCGAGCAGCGCCTTGCCGGGGTCGAAGCGCAGGCCCGAGTGCTCGGTATCGTCCGGCCCGTCGATGCGCCAGGCGTACCAGGTGCCCGCCGGCAATGTCTCGACATAGACATGCCAGGCAAAAAAACTCTTGTTGACCGCCGGATCGAGATGTATCACCTGGAAGGGTTCGGGACTGTCTGCGTGGTCGAACAGCAGCAGTTCCACCTGGGTGGCGTGGTGGCTGAAGACGGAAAAGTTGAAGCCGTCGTCGCCGGCTCTGGCGCCCGCGGGATAACGTTTGCCCGCCCGGGTGGTGTAGGTTTTCATAGTCGGTAGCGTGCGCAGGGCAGCGCCCTGCCGGTTTGCCGAATTCCGCCGTGCATGCAGTCAGCCCTCGTGTTTTTCCTGGTGGCCGCCGAACTGGAAGCGCATCGCCGACACCAGGCGGTTGGCGAAGTCCGCTTCACCGCGCGACATGAAGCGCTTGAACAGGGCCGCGCTCAGTACCTGGGCTGGGGTGCCGGTTTCGATTGCAGCCATACTGGTCCAGCGTCCTTCGCCGGAGTCGGCTATCTCACCGGCGAAGTCTGAAAGGTCCGGACTGTCCCTGAGAGCAATGGCGCTCAGGTCCAGCAACCAGGAGGCAATCACGCTGCCACGGCGCCAGACCTCGGCGACTTCGGCGATATCGATGTCGTAGCAGTAGTGCTCGGGGTTACGCAGCGGTGTTGTCTCGGCATCCTGTGCCCGCTCGTCCTTGCCGACATTGGCGTGCTTCAGAATGTTCATGCCTTCCGCATAAGCCGCCATGATGCCGTACTCGATGCCGTTGTGTACCATCTTGACGAAGTGACCGGCGCCGTTCGGCCCGCAGTACAGGTAACCCAGCTCGGAGGTCGAGGGTTGCCCCTTGCGGCCCGGGGTGCGCTCGACATCGCCCATACCGGGGGCGATGGTTTTGAACACCGGGTCGAGACGGGTGACGACAGCGTCTTCGCCGCCGATCATCAGGCAGTAGCCGCGCTCCAGGCCCCACACGCCGCCGCTGGTGCCGACATCCACGTAGTGGATGCCCCGGCTCGAGAGCCTGGATGCGCGTGCCAGGTCGTCCTTATAGTAGGAATTGCCACCGTCGATAATGGTGTCGCCGCTCTGCAGGTGCGCGGCCAGATCATCGACCAGCGAATCGACCGCACCCGCGGGCACCATGATCCACACCGCGCGCGGCGTTTCCAGCCTGGCGACGAAGTCGGCCAGGTCGGTGGCGCCCGTGGCGCCTTCGCCTGCCAGCGCGGACACCGCTTCAGGCCGGGTATCGAAAACCACACAGTCATGGCCGTTTTTCATCAGCCGGCGGACGATGTTGCCGCCCATGCGACCCAGACCCAGCATGCCCAGTTGCATCAGATGTTCTCCTTTTTTTGGCGCGTATTTCGCTGCGCCCGATGAGCACGCGGCCCGCCGCGTTGGAGGGTCTGGCGCGGAATCCCGCGAAGATGTGTTAAGCATAACCGAAGGCAACGGCGGTCAACAGCGCCGGTCGTGTGCCGGTGGGTACCGGGCAAGCGCGGCCCAAACCACCGCATACCGGTACAGCAAGTCGAAACATCCTAACACCCCGCGTGGCGACACCAAAATGACGGGTGTCCGTTTGTATACCTGTGTTTCGGCGTATGCTGCGCTTTTGCACCGTAGCGGCGCGGGGCATTGGCAAACACGACAGCGACGCCTGGTCCGGCGGGCAGGGAAAGCTTGCAGCAGCGCAGGGGCGACACTAGACTAGCGGGGCGTTTCCGCCGGCAGCCGGCATGTGCTGGCGCGAAATGACAAGACCCAGCTGATGTGCTCGTGTATAAGCTCCGGTGCAAAGTGCATGCATGGCTCTGCTAGAGCGTGCGTAAAGATGAACAACACAAAATTGCGGGGATGCGTGCAATGTTAAAGAGGTTGAGTGTTCTCCTGGCCGCGCTGGTCTGGCTGAGCACCGGTTGGGCCGCCACCGGATCGTCACCGGATGATTCCTCCTACGGTTATCCGATCCAGGACAGTTTCACGGCTACGGTGGTCGGTACCCCCGAGGCTTACCAGAAGGCTTTCCCGCCGGCACCGCTCAAGCGTGCCCGCCTCACTGTCTTCCCGGACCGCAAGGTGCCCGATTATCTGTGGTACGAGTCGGAGTTGCGCTACTCCTATGCTTTTCAGGACAAACCTGCGCCGCTGATATTCCTGATCGCCGGTACCGGGGGTTCCTACGACGGGCAGAAAAACGTCGCCATGGCCAAAGCGTTTTATAATGCCGGGTATCACGTCGTGTCACTGTCGTCCCCGACCTTGCCGAACTTCATTGTTGCTGCCTCGAAGACCAGCGTGCCGGGCCACGCGATACACGACGCCGAGGATCTCTACAATGTCATGGAGATCATCTGGAACAAGTTCAAAGGTGACATCAAGGTCACTGACTTCTATGTAACCGGCTACAGTCTGGGGGCCTTCAATACCGCTTTTGTCACCTGGCTGGACGAACAGCGCAAGGTGTTCAACTTCAAGAACGCGCTGCTGATAAACCCGCCCGTCAGGCTGTACAACTCGATTTCCATGCTGGATCGCATGCTGGAAAATGTTCCCGGCGGGCCGGATAACTTCAGCCGTTTCTATGACAAGATGGTCAAAGCCTTCAGCGCGGTCTATACGCGCGAGAACAAGCTGGAGCTGGGCGAAGAGTTTCTTTATAAGGTCTTCCAGGAGCTGAAACCCAAAGACGAAGAACTTGCGGCCCTGGTTGGATTGTCGTTCCGCTTTTCCTCGGCGAATCTGGCGTTCACCTCCGATGTTATGACGAACTACGGCTTTATCAAACCGAAGA
The DNA here is from genome assembly GCA_022340245.1 of Thiogranum sp. Classification (GTDB taxonomy): domain Bacteria; phylum Pseudomonadota; class Gammaproteobacteria; order DSM-19610; family DSM-19610; genus Thiogranum. Next base: position 265 of record JAJDOI010000016.1, on the reverse strand, counting down.
ACGTGATACTGGGCCGCAACAGTTCTCCCGGCGTCTACGCTAAAGTGGCCATGCGCCTGGGATTCACCGACTACTTTCACCGGTTCTTCTACCCGTTTTACAACGCCAGACTGGACAAGCCCATCAGCCGCGACGAAATGATCAAACGCATGAGTCTTGAGTCCATCGAGGACTACCTGCATAACAGCAAGAAGATTTACGTCATGGACAACCGGAACGATCTGATTCTCGAAGAAGGGGAGATCGACTATCTCAAGCGGGTGTT